>NZ_CP044423.1:137500-484580 GCF_008824185.1 Paracoccus pantotrophus | reverse complement strand
CCATCTCGTGAATCTCGGTGCGGCCGGCGAAATCGGCATGGGCGGCGACCAGCCGATCCTCGTCCCCGCCGTTGGCGATGGTCAGGAAGCCGCCCGCCACCGGCGCGCCGGGGGGCGTGGCGCGGCTGAAGCCGCCGCTGAGCGCCAGATCGCCCAGGACCACCGGACCGCCGGCAGCCGCGGCCTGGGCATCAGGCCCATGCCCGTGCCCGTGGCTATGCCCATGCCCGTGATCGGCCTTGCCCGCCGTGACCGTCAGGCCCGGCGCCGGGTTCGGCACCTCCTTGCTGCCCGAAACGTCGGTCCAGTCCGCCTTGCCCTCTGCGCATTCCTGCACGGTGGGGAAATACAGCACCGTGCCCGGCGCCACATCCGCGCCGACGGTGCCGCGGATGACGAACTCGTCATACCAGTCGTCCTGCAACGCACCGCCGGACCAGACCACCTCGCGCGTGCCCTCGGTCATCTGGGTGCCGTGATTGTCGAAGGGCCGGGCATAGGCGCCCTTCACCGTCTCCAGCGTCCAGCCCGGCTTGGGCATGGGCTTGGCGTTGTAAAAGCCCTCGGGCAGTTCGACCCGCAGGGTGTGGGTGGTCTGGCCGTCGCAACCATGGCCGATGCGGATCACCGCGCGATAGGCGGCACCGGCCGCGGCCTCGGATTTCTCCAGCGTGGCATGGGACAGGGCGGGACCGGCCGCAAGGCCCAGAAGCGTGGCGCAAAGCGCGCCGAAAACAGGATTTTGCATGATCGTTCTCATCTTGTGGAAAAGGCGCCGCCGGGCCCTGGCCCGTCGGCTGCCGAAACAGGATTCCGTCAGATGAGGCGCGGCGGTCCGCGCGCCGAGGGCTCAGGCAGGGCCGAGGCATGCGGCGGGGCCGGCGGCGCCGGCCAAAGCGCAAGGCGCGCCGCAGCGGCAAGGGGCTGGGGCGCGTCGGCCACGGCGCCCTGCAACAGCGGCTGGCCATGCGGCGCCCAGGCGCAGGCATGCGGATCGCCATGCGGGATCTCGTCGGCCGGGACCAGGCTGCCATCGGCGGCAACGGCCATCTGCACCGGCCCCTCGCCCGAACACAGCACGATGGCGACGGCGCCCTGCGCGTCGCGGGCGATCATGGTGCCGGGCTGGATCAGCGAGAACAGCAGGAAAGGCAGCACCGCCAGCCAGCGGCCCAGGCGCCAGAGCGGCCCGCCGCGTCCAAGCCCCGTCGTCCGATGTCCGCTTCGACCCTGCATGGGCGCAGCCCTGTCAGAAATCCGCGCCGGAGGAAAGGGACAATATGCCGCGATCACCGGCGAATCGTCCGCGCCAGCACGATTACCGGCAGGATGCCGATGACGACGATGATCAGCGCGACGATGGCCGCGTCCTCATAGGTGCCGCGCGCCGCCTCGCCGTAAAGATGGGTCGAGAGCGTCTCGAAGTTCAGCGGCCGCAGCAGCAGCGTCGCCGGCAGTTCCTTGACGCAGTCGACAAAGATCAACAGCCCCGAGGCCGCCAGCGCCGGGCGCGAGATCGGCACATGCACCTGCCGGAACACCTGGCCGGGGCTGCGGCCCAGCGTGCGCGCCGCATGGTCGAGCGAGGCGGGCACCCGGCTGAGCCCGGCCTCGATCCCGCCGGTGGCGATGGCCAGGAACCGCGCGACATAGGCATAGACCAGCGCCGCGCCCGAGCCCAGCAGCAAAAGCCCCGGCCCCGCGCCCAGCAGCGCCTGCGAGACGGCGGCGATCTGCCGGTCGGCCAGCGCGATCACCGGCAAAAGCCCGATGGCCAGGATGGTGCCCGGCACCGCATAGCCCAGCGTCGAAAGCCGCGCCATGCTGCGGGTCAGGCGTCCGGGCCGCATCCGCGCCGCCCCCGTCACGACCAGGCCCAGCAGCAGCGCGACCAGCGTCGCCGCCGCGGCGAACAAGGCGGTATTGCCGGCCTCTTCGATGATGCGCGGCGAAAGCCCGGCAAAGCGATAGCGCGCCCAGGCCGCGCTGGCCAGATACCAGGCCGGCGCCGCGAAGCCCAGGGCGACCGGCAGCGCGCAGACCAGCATCGCACCCCCGGCCCGCCAGCCGCGCAGCCGCATGCGCCGCAGGGGCTGCGCACCCGCCGCATAGCGCTGGCGCCGGCGGCCGCGGCGCTCCAGCATGACCAGCGCCATGGTGATGGCCAGCATCGCCAGCGCGATCTGTGCCGCGCCCGGCAGGTCCGAGCGGTTGATCCAGGTCGAATAGACCGAGACGGTCAGCGTGCGCACGCCCAGGAACTCGGCCGCGCCGATGTCGTTCATCGCCTCCATCAGCGCAAGCGCGGTGCCGATGGCGACGGCGGGCCGCGCCAGCGGCAGGGCCACGCGCAGGAAGGTGGCGACCGGTCCCGCCCCCAGCGTGCGCCCCGCATCCAGCAGATTGCCCGCCTGCATGGCGAACAGCGCCCGCACCGGCAGGTAGACATAGGGGTAAAGCACCAGCCCCAAGAGCAGGATGCAGCCGGGCATCGAGCGGATGTCGGGCAGGCGGAACTCGCGCGGGCTGGCATAGCCCAGCCAGCCGCGGATCACGCCCTGCACCGGGCCGACCGGGTGCAGAAGGTCCAGATAGGCATAGGCGACGATATAGGTCGGCACCGCCAAGGGCAGCAGCAGCGCCCAGCCGAAGATGCGCCGCCCCGGAAAATCGCAGGCCGCGACCAGCCAGGCCGTGACCGTGCCGAGCGTGGCGACGATGGCGCCGACGCCCAGAAGCAGGATCACCGTCTGCCGCGCCGCGACCGGCAGCACATTGCTGACCAGATGCGCCCACAGCCCCGGGCTGCCCCGCAGCGCGAACAGCCCCAGCGCCAGCACCGGCAGCAGAACCAGCGCGGCGACGGCCAAAGCCGCCGCCTGCCAGCCCATCCCCGCGCGGACGCGGGGGATTCGTGTCAGTTCCGGGGTCATGCGGCCTGCGTCCGCGGCGGGTTCAGTTGTCGAATCCCACCGCCTCGGCCAGTTCGCTCGCCGCCTTGCGCTGGCGGGCGATCTCGGTCAGGTCGGTGCCGTCGACCTGAAGCCCCGCCATGTCCTCGATCACCGGGCTGACCGCCACGCCGGGCTTGACCGGGTATTCGAAATTCGCCTCGGCATAGATCCTTTGCGCCTCATCCGAGACCAGGTATTCCAGCAGCTGCACCGCCTGGTCGCGGTTCGGCGCATGCTTGGCCACCGCGGCGCCCGAGACATTGACCTGCGTGCCGCCGCCCTCGAAAGTGGGCAGGATGACCTTGATCGCCTTGACCCATTCCTCCTGCTCGGGGCCGCCGGCGCCGCTGCGCATCAGCCCGACGTAATAGGAATTGGCGATGCCGATCTCGCAGATGCCGCCCATGATGTCGCGCGCCACGTCGCGATCGCCGCCGCCGGCGGTGCGGGCCAGGTTCGCCTTGACGCCTTCCAGCCAGGCCTTGGCGGCCTCTTCGCCGTGATGCACGATGTAAGAGGCGGTCAGCGCCACGTTATAGGGGTGCTGGCCCGAACGGATGCAGACCTTGCCCTGCCATTCCGGCTTGGCGAGGTCTTCATAGGTGAAGCTCACCAGATCCAGATCCTTGTCGGCGTAAAGCACCCGCGCGCGCTGCGACAGCGCGAACCAGTTGCCGTCCTTGTCGCGCAGGTTTTCCGGGATGGCGGCGGCCAGCGCCTCGGATTCGACGGGCTGGGTCAGGCCACGGTCGACCAGGTCGACCAGGTTGCCAATGTCCACGGTCATCAACACATCGGCGGGCGAGGCGTCGCCCTCCTGCTCGACCCGCTCGGGCAGGCCGTCCTTGAGGAAGATCGTGTTGACCTTGACCCCGGTGGTTTCGGTGAACGAGGCCAGCAGCGGCTCGATCAGGTTCGGCTCGCGCGTGGTGTAAAGGTTCACTTCCTGGGCGCTTGCGGCGACGGCCTGCGCCGCCAGCAGGATACCGATCACTCCAGATAGTCCGACACGCATTCCCTGTCCTCCTTGCGATTTCTCGACATGTTTACTAAACTAATTAGTAATGTAAACTATTCTCATGCGGTTGCGGTCACGAAGGGATGCCGATGAACCAATTCGCCAGCCCTCCCGACTGGGCCAGCCAGGTGGATGCGCGCGTTGCCGCACCCGATACCCCGTCCCCGCCCATGCTGGAGGTCGAGGCGCTGTGCCGCCGTTTCGCCGGCGTGGCGGCGGTCGAGGATGTCGGCTTCAGCGTGGCGCCCGGCCAGGTGACCTGCCTGCTCGGCCCTTCGGGCTGCGGCAAGTCCACCACGCTGCGCATGATCGCCGGCATCGAGCGGCCCGATTCGGGCGTCGTGCGCATCGCCGGCCGGCCGATGTCGGAAGGCGGCGCCTTCCTGCCGCCCGAGCGCCGGCCGGTCGGGATGGTGTTCCAGGATTTCGCACTGTTCCCGCATCTGGACGTGGCGGCGAATGTCGGCTTCGGCCTGCGCGGCCCGGCGCGGCAGGACCGCGACCGGATCGCCGCGCTGCTGGAGCGGGTGGGCCTGGCCGGCCATGCCGCGAAATACCCCCACGAGCTTTCGGGCGGCGAGCAGCAGCGCGTGGCGCTGATCCGGGCCCTGGCGCCACGGCCCTGCCTGATGCTGATGGACGAACCCTTCTCCAGCCTCGACCACCGGCTGCGCGACGGGGTGCGCGACGCGGCGCTGGACCTGCTGCGCGAAACCGAAACCGCGGTGGTGATGGTCACGCACGACCCCGAGGAGGCGATGCTGATGGGCCATCGCATCGCCGTCATGCGCCGGGGCCGGCTGATCCAGGAAGGCCGCCCGGACGAGCTTTACGACCGCCCGGCCGACCGCGGCGTCGCGGCCTTCTTCTCGGACCTGAACATCGTCGCGGGCCGGGTGGCGGGCGGGCGGGTGCAGACCGTGCTGGGCGCCTTTCCCGCCCCCGGCCTGGCCGAGGGCAGCCGAGCCGAGGTCGCCGTCCGCCCGCAGCACCTGGTCCCGGCCGAGGCCGGCGGCACCCCGGCGCGGGTCGAACGCGCGCGCTATCTGGGCCGCGAAAGCCTGATCGAGATCCGGCTGGAACCCGGCGGTGCAGCGATGAAATCGCGCATTCCCGGCCTGGTCCTGCCCGCGCCGGGCAGCCTGATCCGCGTCGCCGCCCAGCCCGGCAGCGCCATGGTCTTTGCCTGCGAGAACGAATAGGATCGGCCGCCCTTACTCGGCCGCCCCCTATTCGGCCGCCGCCCGGCAGGCGGTGCCGGCCTCCAGCAGCGCGCGGATCTCGGGCCGGCACGAGCCGCAATTGGTGCCCGCCCGCAGCGCCTGCCCCACTGCCTCGACCGAGGTCAGGGCCTGGCTGGCAATGGCCCGCACGATGCTGTTCACGCCGATGCCAAAGCAGGCGCAGACCAGCGCGCCCTCGTCCGGGCGGTCGGCGCCGGGGCGGCCGGCCAGCACCTCGGCCCCGCCCTCGCCCAGCAGCGCCGCGACATGGCTGCGCGACAGGCCCACCGGCCCGGGCGCCACGAACAGCGCCGCCCGCAAGCGCCCCTCGCGCAGGAAGGCCAGCCGCACCTGCCCGCGGGCGCGGTCATGCAGCACCAGCGGCTCGTCCGACAGGCCGAACAGCGCGCGGGCATGGGCGGTCCAGTCCTGCGGCATCTCCAGCCCGGCCAGTTCGGCCTGCTCCCCGCGGGGCAGCGTCGCCCGCGCCCAATAGTCGCAATCCGGCCGGATCGCGCCGGCCGAGACGGCAAAGCCGAACCAGCGCGCGGCAAAGGGCCGGATCGCCACCGGTGCCGATTTCAGCGCCGGCTGGCCCGAGACCGGATCGACCGTCCCCGGCACCAGCGCATCGACCCGGCCCGAGGGCGCGGTCTCTCTGGTCCAGTGCATCGGGGCGAAGGGATGGCCCGGCGCCACCCGGTCGCTGACCAGCACCCGCAGCACGGCCCGGCCCTGCGGGCTTTCGACCTCGGCCAGACTCGCGGGGGCCAGGCCCAGCCGGGCCGCGTCGCTTGGGTGCAGTTCCAGGAAGGGCTCTGCCAGGTGGCGCGACAGGCGCGGCGACAGGCCGGTGCGGGTCATGCTGTGCCAATGGTCGCGCACCCGGCCGGTGTTCAGCCGGAACGGATGATCCCCGCCGACCGGCTGCGGCGGGCGCGGCGTGACCGCGACCATCCGCCCCCGGCCCGAGGGCGTATGGAACCGCCCGTCGCCAAAGAACCGCCCGCCCTGCCTGCCCGCCGATTGCGGCCAAAGGAAAGGCTCCAGCGCGTCATATTCCGCCTGGGTGATGCCGGCATGGGCCGAGATGTCGAAATCGCTGCCCAACCCGCCCGCGATGCCCGACAGCGCGGCATGTTCGGCAAAGACCTCGGCCGGGCTGGTCCAGCCGAAGGCCCCCGGCCAGCCCATGCGGCGCCCGACCTCGGCCAGGATGCGCCAGTCGTCGCGCGCCCGCCCGGCGGGGGCCAGCGTCCGGCGCTGGCGGCTGATGCGGCGTTCGGAATTCGTCACCGTGCCGTCCTTTTCGCCCCAGCCGGTCGCCGGCAAGGCCACATGCGCCAGCCGCACGGTGTCGGTCCGCGCCATGATGTCCGAGACAACGACGAAATCGCATCCGGCGATGGCGCGGGCGACGCGGTCGGCCTCGGGCATGGTCGCGGCGGGGTTGGTGCAGATGATCCACAGCGCCTTGATCCGGCCGTCCTCGACGGCGCGGAACATGTCCACGGCCTTCAGCCCCGGCCGCTCGGCCATGCGCGGCGCGTTCCAGAAGGCACGCACCGCCTCGCGATGCGCTGGGTTCTCGATCTCCAGGTGGCAGGCCAGCATGTTGGCGAGCCCCCCGACTTCGCGCCCGCCCATGGCATTGGGCTGGCCGGTGACGCTGAACGGGCCCATGCCCGGCCGGCCGATGCGGCCGCTGGCCAGGTGACAGTTCAGGATCGCATTCACCTTGTCGGTGCCGCTGTCGGACTGGTTCACACCCTGCGACCAGACCGTCACCACCTTGTCGCTGTGCAGCCACAGGTCGAGGAATTGCCTGATCTGGCTGTGCGCCAGCCCGGTGGTCGAGGGCAGCGTCTCGCGCGCGGCGGCCATGGCATCCTCGATTCCCTCCAGGTTATCGGCACAGATCTCTGATTTTCTGCCGATTTCTGCCAGAAGCAGGTTGAACAGCGCCGAATCCGACCCCGGCGCCAGCGGCAGATGCAGGTCGGCGATGTCGCAGGTGGCGGTGCGGCGCGGATCGACCACAACGACCCGCGTGCCCCGCGCCTCGCGCGCCGCGGCCAGCCGCTGGTAAAGCACCGGATGGCACCAGGCCAGGTTCGAGCCGACCAGCACCACCGTATCGGCCAATTCTATATCCTCGTAGAGCCCCGGCACCGTGTCGGTGCCGAAGGCCCGCCGGTGCCCCGCCACCGCCGAGGCCATGCAGAGCCGCGAATTGGTGTCGATATTGCCCGAGCCGATGAAGCCCTTCATCAGCTTGTTGGCGACATAGTAATCCTCGGTCAGCAGCTGCCCCGAGACGTAGAAGCCGACCGAATCCGGCCCGTGCTCGGCGATGGTTTCGGAAAACCGGCGCGCGACCAGATCCAGCGCCTCGTCCCAGCCGGCCTCGCGCCCGTGGATACGCGGGGCAAGCAGCCGCCCGGCATGACCAATTGTCTCGCCAAGCGCCGAGCCCTTGACGCAAAGCCGGCCCTTGTTCGCCGGATGATCGGGATCGCCGGCGATGCCCAGCCCGCCGCGGCCGTCCGGCGCGGCCAGCACGCCGCAGCCCACGCCGCAATAGGGACAGGTTGTGCGGATGCTCTGCATGGCGACGCTCATTCGGCGGCGACCGGGACGGGCTCGGCGGCCTCGGGTTCGCGCCGGGGCGAGGTCTTGTGATGCGTGGCATAGATCATCGCGCCGACAAAGGTCAGCCCGCCGACCAGGTTGCCCAGCACGGTCGGGATCTCGTTCCAGATCATGTAGTCCATGATGGTGAACTGGCCGCCCAGCAGCAGCCCGGCCGGAAACAGGAACATGTTCACGATGGAATGCTCGAAGCCCATGTAGAGGAAGATCAGGATCGGCATCCACATGGCGATGACCTTGCCCGAGACGCTGGTGGACATCATCGCCGCCACGACGCCGGTCGAAACCATCCAGTTGCACATGACCGCGCGGACGAACAGCGTCAGCATCCCCGCCGCGCCATGGGCGGCATAGCCGATCGTGCGCCCCTCGCCGATATGGCCGATCTGTTCGCCGACCGCGTTCGGCGCCTCGGAAAAGCCGAAGGTGACGATGATCGCCATGAACACCGCGACGGTGAAGGCGCCGGCGAAATTGCCGCAAAAGACCAGGCCCCAGTTGCGCAGCATGCCCTGGACCGTCACCCCCGGCCGCCGGTCGATCAGCGCCAGCGGCACCAGCGTGAACACGCCCGTCAGCAGGTCGAAGCCCAGCAGGTAGAGCATGCAGAAGCCGACCGGGAACAGCAGCGCGCCGATCAGCGGCTCGCCGGTGTTCACGGTGACGGTCACGGCAAAGGCGGCGGCAAGCGCCAGGATCGCCCCGGCCATATAGGCGCGGATCAGCGTGTCCTTGGTGGACATGAAGACCTTGGCCTCGCCAGCGTCGATCATCTTCTTCGCGAAATCGGCAGGATTGACGTAGGACATGATGCAACTCCTCAGGCGGCGTTCGAGCGGGAGACGAGTTCGGCGCTGATCAGGACGCGGCCCTGTTCGACGCGGACGGGCCAGGTGCGGACCGCGCCCTCGTCGGCGCCCTGCGCGGCGCCCGAGTTCATGTCGAACACCCAGTTGTGCAGCGGGCAGGTCACGCGATCGCCATGCACGATGCCCTCGGACAGCGGGCCGCCCTTGTGCGGGCAGCGGTCGTCCAGCGCAAAGACCCGGTCGTCCATAGTGCGGAACACCGCGACGCAGCCCTGCGCGGTGCGGATCACCCGCGCGCCCTGGCGGGGGATGTCGTCCAGGGCTCCGATATCGACAAAGACGGTCATTCCGCAGCCTCCAGGGTCAGATCGGCAAGGGGCGCCCATCGGGGCGTCTCGGTGGTGGTGGAATGTTCGGCCCAGGGATCCTTGCGATAGACCGACTGGCTGATCTCGAACCGCTCGACCAGCGCGCGGCGGGTCGGCAGGTCGGCGATCTGTTCCTTGACCCAGTCGAGCCCGACCTTGGCCACCCATTTATAGGGCCGGTCCAGATAGCGCGCGTGCTCGCGGTAAAGCTGGATGAAGGCGGTGATGATCTCGACCGCCTCGTCCTCGCAGGGGGTCGCGGCCAGGGGCTCGGTCTCCTTCACCTCCATCCCGGCGGCCCCGGCGACGCTGATCTGGTAGCCGCTGTCGACGCAGATCACGCCCACATCCTTGCAGGTCGCCTCGGCGCAATTGCGCGGACAGCCCGAGACGCCCAGCTTGACCTTGTGCGGCGTCCAGGAGCCCCAGAGCAGCTTTTCCAGCCGGATGCCGAGGCCCGTGGAATCCTGGGTGCCGAAGCGGCAGAACTCGCTGCCGACGCAGGTCTTCACCGTGCGCAGCCCCTTGGAATAGGCATGGCCCGAGACCAACCCAGCCGCGTTCAGGTCGGCCCAGATATGCGGCAGATCCTGCTTCTTCACGCCCAGCAGGTCGATGCGCTGGCCGCCGGTGACCTTGACCATCGGCACGGCATATTTCTCGGCCGCATCGGCGATGGCGCGCAGTTCCGAGGGCGTGGTGACGCCGCCCCACATGCGCGGCACCACGGAATAGGTGCCGTCCTTCTGGATATTGGCGTGGTTCCTTTCATTCACGAAGCGCGACTGGCGGTCATCCTGATATTCCAGGGGCCATTCCGCCAGCAGGTAATAGTTCAGCGCCGGGCGGCAGGAATGGCAGCCGCCCACGCTCTTCCAGCCCAGTTCCTGCATGACGGCCGGGATCGACTTCAGCCCCATGGACTTGATGAGCCGCCGCACGTCCTCGTGGCTGTGGTCGGTGCATTTGCACATGCCGGCAGGCGCGGGCGCGACGAAGCCGTCGCCCAGCGTCAGCTTCATCACCTGCTCGACCAGCCCGGTGCAGGTGCCGCACGATCCCGACGCCTTGGTGGTTGCGCGCACCGCGTCGAGCGTGGTTGCGCCATTCAGCACCGCATCGGTGATCGTTCCCTTGCAGACGCCGTTGCAGCCGCAGATCTCCGCCTCAGGCGGCAAGGCTGCAACGGCCGCCATAGGGTCCAGCGCGGTCCCCCCCTGGAAGGCCGGGCCGAAGATCAGCGTGTCGCGCATCTCCGACACGTCGGTTTCGTCCTTCATCAGCCCGTAGAACCAGTTGCCGTCGGCGGTGTCGCCATACATGACCACGCCGATGATGCGGTCGTTTTCCAAGACCAGCCGCTTGTAGATGCCGCGGCCGGGGTCGCGAAACACGATGTCCTCGCGCCCCTCGCCTTCGGCGAAATCGCCGGCGCTGAACAGGTCGCAGCCCGTCACCTTCAGCTTGGTCGCGGTCTGCACCGGGCGGAACTCGGCCTCCTCGCCCAGCAGGGTCCGGGCCAGCACCTTGGCCTGGTCGTAAAGCGGCGCGACAAGGCCGAAGACCTGCCCCCGATGCTCGACGCATTCGCCAAGCGCGAAGATATGCGGATCGCTGGTGCGCAGGGCGTCGTCGACGACGATGCCGCGCTCGACCTCCAGATGCGCGTCATTGGCCAGCCGCACCTCGGGGCGGATGCCGACCGCCATGCAGACCAGGTCGGCGGGATGGACGGTGCCGTCCTCCAGCAGCACCGCCTCGGCCCGGCCATGGCCCAGGATCGCCTTGGTCGCGCCCTTGCAATGCACCTTGATGCCGCGGCGCTCCAGGTCGCGCTGCAGCAGATAGCCGGCGGCGGGGTCCAGCTGCCGCTCCATCAGATGGCCCATCAGGTGGACGACGGTGACGCGGGCGCCGCGCGCGGCCATGCCGGCCGCGGCTTCAAGGCCCAGAAGCCCGCCGCCGATCACCACGGCGTCCTTGCCGGCGATACCGGCCTCGATCATCGCATTGGTGTCCTCGAGGTCGCGATAGGTCACCACGCCCGGCAGATCGCTGCCCGGCACCGGGATGATGAAGGGCGCCGAGCCGGTGGCGATGACCAGCGCGTCATAGGGCGCGCCGCCCGAATTGGAATAGACGGCGCGATTGGCGCGGTCGATCCGCACCACCGGCTCGCCGAAGCGGCAATCGACGCCATGCGCGGCATACCAGTCCGCGTCATGGGTGACGATCTGCTCATAGGTCTTTTCGCCCGACAGGACCGGCGAGAGCATCAGCCGGTTGTAATTGCCGCGCGGCTCGGCGTTGAACAGGGTGACATGCCATTCGCCGGGCGCGGCCTCGAACAGCTGCTCCAGCAGGCGGCCCGAGGCCATGCCGGCGCCGATGACGACCAGTTTCTTCATCGCGTGACTCCTTTCTCAGGCGGCTTGCAGGGGCGCGCGGCCCATCTGGCGGATCGAGGCATGCATCCAGAGCGCGCAGAGCCCGACCAGCAGGAACAGCGCCATGAAGCAGCTGGACCACAGCCCGGTCTGGTCGCGCAGCCAGCCGAACAGCAGCGGCAGCGCAAAGCCGCCAAGGCCGCCGATCATGCCGACCAGCCCGCCGACCGCGCCGACATGGCCGGGGTAATAGCTGGGGATGTGCTTGTAGACGGCGGCCTTGCCCAGGCTCATGAAGAAGCCCAGCACGAAGATCACCGCCAAAAAGACCGGCACCGGCACGCCCGAGGGGATCGACAGGATCGCCGTCGCGACCAGCGAGACGAGGAAGGTCGCATACATCACCGCCCGCGCGCCGATGCGGTCGGACAGCACCCCGCCCCAGGCGCGGAAGATCGAGCCGGGGATAGAATAGGCCGCGCCGATCATGCCGGCGGTCCCGACACCGAAGCCGTAGACCTGCGTCAGGTAATGCGGCAGCCACAGCGCCAGCGCCACGAAGCCGCCGAAGCTGAAGAAGTAATAGGCCGAGAAGCGCCAGACCCGGACCTGGCCCAGCGGCGCGAACTCGGCGCGCAAGGGCGCCTTGCGGCTGGCCCCTGCGGCGGTGACGGGGTCGTCCTTGCTGAAGACCCAGAACAGCACGGCGGTCAGCGCCAGCGCACCGGCCCAGATCTGCGCGGTCGCCTGCCAGCCCAGTGCCAGCATGACGAAGGGCGCGGCGAATTTGGTCACGGCGGCGCCGACATTTCCGACCCCGAAGATGCCCAGCGCCGTGCCCTGCCGCCCTTTGTCGTAAAAGCGCGAGACATAGGCCACGCCGACGGCGAAGGATCCGCCGGCCAGCCCGACGCCCAGCGCCGCCAGCAGCATCTGCGGCCAGGTGCTGGCCCAGGACAGCAGGAAGGTCGCGCCGGCGGCGGCCAGCATGGTCAGCGTATAGACGCGCCGCCCGCCCAGCCGGTCGGTCAGCACGCCAAGCGCGATGCGCACCAGCGAGCCGGTCAGGATCGGCAAGCCGATCAGCAGGCCGAACTGCGTCTCGGTCAGGGAAAGCTGCTCGCGGATCTGCAGGCCGATGATCGAGAAGATGGTCCATACCGCGAAGCAGATGGTGAAGGCGAAGGTCGAGAGGCCCAGCGCGCGGCTGGCCTCGGAGGATGGAACGGGGGGAACGGCGGACATGGTGGCTCCGATGCGTTGCTGATGGCGAAGGCTGTCGGAAAGCGCGGCCGAGCGGCGAATACCGCAGCGGATTTACGCTTTCGGGGGAGGATCTCCGCGCCCTTGCGGAAACCCGTGCCGCATCATTGCGAGCGGGCCGATGGCGCGCCGTTGCGCCGGGCCATGAGGCAAGACTGGGTCAGGACGCGGGCCGGATCAAGCCTTGATGCGGCATCGCAGCATCCGCGACAGGCTGCGCCCGAATGCCGGGCAGCCCCATGCCCGGCCTGCCTGCAAAACGCTCAACCGGCGAAAGGGGGCTCGAAGACGGTGCCGTCGAAGAAGGCATCGGCACGCAGAATCATCTGCCCCTTTTCGGCCGCGACCTCGCGGTCCTCAGCCAGCGCGCCCTCCAGCCGGGCCGAGGCGCCGGGCAGCGCCGCCCCCGCCTCGCGCAGGTGCCGGCGGTAAAGATCGGTGCGGAAATGCGCCATCGCCTTTTGCATCGCCGGTCCCGGCTCCAGCCCGTGACGCAGGGCGATGCGCTGCGCGAACAGTGCAGCCAGGCTTTTCCAAGGGAAATTCGCCGCCCCGGCATGGAAGGCGACGAAGCCCGGCACATGGCGGATCTCGCCCGAAGGCGTGACCTGCATCCGCCCGGTCAGCCCGCGCTCGGCCAGTTCGGCCGGCAGATCCAGATATTCGCGCCGCGACAGGATCTCGGCGGCGGTGTCGCGGTTCTCGGGCTCGTCGAGCCAGCGCCCGGCGCGCCAGACCGCCCGCATCAGCGCGCCCGTCAGCTGCGGCTCGGCTTCGGAAAAGTTGCGGCGCAGCACCAGCCCCTTTTCCGGCGGCGAGGCCCAGATCGCCGTGCCGGGCAAGAGCAGCGCGGCAAGGCCGCGGTCCAAGGCACTCGACGCCCAGGGCTCGCCGACGCAGAAGGCATCGACCTCGCCCGCGGCCATGGATTCGGCCATCAGCGGCGGCGGCACGGTGACGACCTCCAAGGCCGGGCGGAAATCGCAGGCACCGAGCCAGTGCCGGATCAGTTCCAGCTGGGTCGAGAAATGAAAGGGCACGCCCACCCGCAGCCGGCCGGGGGCGGCGCCATGCAGGGCATGGGCGGCCTTGCGGGCGTCGCGGAAGTCGAAATCATGGCCCTGGTCGCGCATCCTGGCGGCCAGCGCGGCGCTGACCGCGACCGCCTGCCCGCCCTGGGACAGGAACATCACCAGGTCCAGGTCCGGCAGCGCCGGCCCCAACCCCAGCGCCTGCGCCACCGGCATCGGCACCAGCATATGCGCCGCCTCGATCAGCCCGGCGCCCAGCATGTCGCGGGCCTGCGCCCAGGCACCCAGGCGCAGCAGCCGGAACTCCAAGCCCTCCTCGGCGGCAAAGCCCAGCTCGCGCGCCACGATCAGCGGTGCGGCGTCGATCAGCGGCACATAGCCCAGGCGCAGGGGCGTCAGCGGCATGAGAGCAACCCCGCGGCCAGGACCAGCTGCTGCGCGATCTCGGCCACGCGCTTGCCCTGGTCCATCGCCGTCTTGCGCAAGAGCGCATAGGCGGCCTCCTCGTCGATGCCGCGCGCCTTCATCAGCACCGCCTTGGCACGGTCGATCACCTTGCGCTCCTCCAGCGCCGCGCGGGTGGCGGCCAGTTCGGCGCGCATGCGCTGGACCATGTGAAAGCGCGCGACGGCCGCGTCCAGCACCGGCTTGATGCGCTCCGGCCGCAGCCCATCCACGACATAGGCCGAGATCCCGGCCTCGACCGCCGCCCGGGTCAGGTGCTCGTCCGAGCGGTCCACGAACATCGCCACCGGCCGCTCGGTCGGGCCCGAGGCCACCGCCAGTTCCTCCAGCACGTCGCGCGAGGGGTTGGCCAGGTCGATCAGCACGATGTCGGGCCGGCATTCGGCGATATGGCGCGCCAGCCCGGTCTCCTCGGAAATGATGCGGATGTCATGGTCGCCGATTTCGCGCAGCCCGTCCACGATCGGGGCGGCGCGCTCGGGGTCGGGTTCGATGACGACGATGGAAAGGCGCTTGTCCATCTGCTTCCTGCCTGTGCCGCCCTTGCAGTTGCCACCGAAACAGCGCGCCCGCAACGCATCGCCCCCTCGCCGCACCGTCCCGCACCGGATCTGCACGCCGGCGGGCAGGTTTCGGGCGACGCTGCCCAAGGGACGGGCAGGAAAGATGCGACGCCGGCTCCCTTGAGCCTGCCGGGGGTTTGGCTAATCTGGCGGCGATGCGAACGGAGGGCAACCATGCCGGAAATCATCCTGTTGACGGGCAAGGCCGCCCCCTTGTCCGGAAGCGAGCAGAAAAGCGGCATCGACAAGCGCCCGGTGGACCGGCCGCTGGCGCTTGGCCCCGAGGGATTCGAAGGCGACGAGCAGGCCGACCGCCGCGTGCATGGCGGGCCGGAAAAGGCCGTGCATCACTATCCGTTCGATCATTATGCAGCCTGGCGCGAGGAGCTTGGACGGCCGCGCCTGGCCGAAGCACCGGGGGTTTCACACCCCCGGCCCCCCGTGGGGTATTTGAGGAACGAAGAAATCAGGGGACTTCTGGAAACGCCCGGCGCCTTTGGCGAGAATATCTCGACCGAGGGGCCGACCGAGGCGGAGGTGGCGGTGGGCGACATCTTCCGGCTGGGCGGGGCACTGGTGCAGGTCTCGCAGGGGCGGCAGCCCTGCTGGAAGCTGAACCGGCGCTTCGGCATCGAGGACATGGCGCGGCGCGTGCAGCAAAGCGGCCGCACCGGCTGGTATTACCGCGTGCTGGAGCCGGGGATCGTGGCGTCCGGCGACCGGCTGGAACTGATCGACCGGGTAGCGCCCGACTGGACGCTGCGCCGGCTGTGGCATGCGCTTTACGTGGACCGGCTGAACCTGGGCGAGCTGCAGGGCATCGCCGCGCTCGACGTGCTGGCCGAGGGCTGGCGGCGCTACGCCATCCGCCGGCTGGAGAGCGGACGGGTCGAGGACTGGTCCAGGCGGCTGGAGGGCAGCGCATGAGCCGGCCGCTGGCGATCTCGATCCAGAGCCAGGTGGTCATGGGCCATGTCGGCAATTCCGCCGCGGTCTTTCCGATGCTGGCCGCCGGGCTGGAGGTGGCGCCGATCCCGACGGTGATCTTTTCCAACACGCCGGACTACCCGAGCCTGCGCGGCCGGGCGCTGCCGGGCGATTTCTTCGCCGAGCTGCTGCAGGGCGCCTGGGACCGCGGGTTGCCCCAGCGCGCGGATTTCCTGCTGACCGGCTATATCGGCTCGGCCGAGGTGGCGCGGCTGACCGCCGATTTCGTCGCCCGCGCCAAGGCGGCGAACCCGCACCTGCGCTATTACTGCGACCCGGTGCTGGGCGACGAGCAGCCGGGGCTCTATGTGCCCAGGGAGATCGCCGACACCTTCCGCGACCGGCTGCTGCCCCTGGCCGACATCGCCTCGCCCAACCCGTTCGAGGTCGCCTGGCTGACCGGCCAGCCCATCGCGGAACTGGCCGACATCCACCGCGCCGCCCGCGCCCTGCGCATGGCGCCCGAGGCGCAGCTGATCGTCACCGGCTGCAAGCTGCGCGAGACGGCGCCGGGCATGCTGGAAAGCGTGATCCACGGCCCCGAAGGCCTGTCGCGCCACCCCACGCCGCATCTGCCGCTGGCCATGGCAGGAACCGGAGACCTGTTCGCCGGCCTCATCACCGCCGCCCTGGGAAGCGGGCGCAGCCTGGCGCAGGCGGTCGAATATGCGCAGGTCCAGACCTCGCGGGCGCTGGAGCGCGCGGCGGCGCTGGGAGCGAAGGAGGTGGTGCTCTCGGACCCCGATTTCCGCAAGGCCCTGCTGGAGCCCTGAGAAAGGCGGGGCCGGGCCTTGCGGCGCCCGCACCACCCGAGAAGCGGCCGCTCGGCGCCGGTGGCATGGCTTCGAATGCCTGTGCCGGCGAGATCCGCGAGAAGGGCTTCGCGCCGCCTGCGAAACTGATGGCCGGCCGCGCCGGGGCCGGCGCCATGGCGAACCCCTCGGCCCCGCCCGAGGGCGCGCGTCCGGGCAGGCCGATGGCGCGCGATGCGGGCGGCTCGTCCTCCGGCTCGGCCGCTTGCCGTTCCCGGTTCACAACGCCCAGGCGGCGGCGCAGGCCAGAAAAATCCCCAAGACCCTGTCGCATCGCATCGGGATCGCACATCATGAATCCAGCAACCCCGGCACCCAAAGGACCGACAGATGCCATCCGCGCTTTCCCGCCTGCCCCCCGTCCATGAGATTCTGCAATCGGCCCAGGGACAGTCCTGCATCGACGCACATGGCCATGCCGCAAGCCTGGCCTGCATCCGTGAATTGCTGGACGAATACCGCCAGCGGCTGCTGGACGGCACCGCGGATATCGAAAGCCGCGAAAGCGCCGCCGGGCAGATTGCCGGGGCCGCGCTGGAAAGGCTCGACCAGCGCCACGCGCCGGCGATGAAGCGCGTGCTCAACATGACCGGCACGGTGCTGCACACCAATCTCGGCCGTGCGCTCTATGCCCCGCGGGCGGTCGAGGCCGCCATGCGCGCCATGACCGGGCCGCTGGCGCTGGAATACGACCTCGACGCCGGCCGGCGCGGCCAGCGCGACGACGCGGTGCAGGCGCTGGTCGCCGAGATCACCGGCGCCGAGGCCGCCTGCATCGTCAACAACAACGCCTCGGCCATCCTCTTGGTGTTGGCGGCGCTGGCGGCGGGGCGCGAAACCATCGTTTCGCGCGGCGAGCTGATCGAGATCGGCGGCTCGTTCCGCATGCCGCAGATCATGGAAAGCGCCGGCACCCGCCTGCGCGAGGTCGGCACCACCAACCGCACCCATCTGCGCGACTACGAAGGCGCCATCGGCCCGGATACGGCGCTGCTGCTGAAAGTGCATCCCTCGAACTACCAGGTGCTGGGCTTTACGCATGAGACGCGCTGCCCGGAGCTGCTGCCGCTGGCGCGCAGGCATGGGTTGCCGCTGGTCGACGACCTGGGCTCGGGCACGCTGGTCGACCTGTCGCGCTGGGGCCTGCCGCATGAGCGCAGCGCGCAGGACGCGCTGGCCGAGGGCGTGGACCTGGTGACGTTTTCCGGCGACAAGCTGCTCGGGGGGCCGCAGGCGGGCTTCATCGCCGGGCGCCGCGATCTGGTGGAACGGTGCGCGAAACATCCGCTGAAACGCGCCCTGCGGCTCGACAAGGTGCGGCTGGCGGCGCTGGAGGCGACGCTGGCGCTTTACCGCGACCCCGACCGGCTGGCCGAGACCCTGCCCACGCTGCGCCACCTGGCCCGGCGGCCCAACGGGATGCGGGCCATGGCCCAGGCAATCCTGCCCGCGCTGGCCGCCGCCCTGCCGGCGGACCATGCGCCGGAAATCGCGGCCTCGCAGGCGCAGATCGGCTCGGGCGCGCTGCCGCTGCAGACGCTGCCGAGCCTTGCCTTGCGCATTCCGGCGCCGGGGGCCAGCGCCGAGCGGATCGCCCGGGCGCTGCGCCACCTGCCGCTGCCGGTGATCGGGCGGATCGCCGAGGGCGCGGTCTGGCTGGACCTGCGCTGCCTCGACGATCCGCAGCCGCTGGTCGAGCAACTGCCCGGCCTTGCCGCGCTGCTGGCCGAACGAACCGCCAGGGAACTGCCCTGACGGAGCGCCATTCCAGCCGCCCCATGCGCCGGCCAGATCGGGACGGAGCGCATCCCCATGACCCGGCGGCCGTGGCTGGCCAGCCCGGTTTCGCGCGCCGAAACGGGGCCATGGCGCGGACAACCAGCGGGTTGCCGGCGGGGATCACATCCTGCCGCGGCCCTGGCGCTGGCGGTGCCGCATGTGCGCCACTCCGGTGGCGATCAGCGGACCGACGATCACCACGGCGAACCGGCGTAGGGTCTGCAAGCTCATGGCAAAGGCGATATCGGCACCCGTTCCGATCGCAAGGATGGCGATCGAGTCGATGCTGCCCGGCACGGCGGCCAGCATGCCACCCATCAGCCCGATGCCGGCGATCCAAGACAGGGCAGCCCGGACCAGCCGCAAAGCAGGATCGGCAGCAGGCCCGCACCGATCACCCCCGGATCGGTGCCGGACAGGATCATTCGCACGGGCTCCGCCTGCGCCGGGCCGATGCCCATGATGCCACCGTTCGACTTGGTGATATGGGCGGGAACGGCGGCTGACCAGGCAGGAGCCGCTGGGCCGGTCAGCCAGGGCACCGAGGCGGGGCTGCGCCGCGCCGCAGGCAGCCCCTCGACCACCTGCGGGCCCGGCCGCATCGCCCGCGCGCATCGCGCGAACGCGTTCGTCCCGGACGAAAGGCTTGACGCCTGCCGCCGGGCCTGCCGGGCCTGCCGGGCCTGCCGGGCCTGCCGGGCCTGCCGGGCCTGCCGGGCCTGCCGGCGGAAATAGCCGCCTTTGCATGGCGTTCCAATGGCCGGACGGCTGCAGGCCGCATCGGCGCCCGGCTGCTGGCCGCGGGCCGGGGATCCGCTTGGCCCGATGGGACCGGCGCGACCGTCACGGGCGCCGCGCGATCCGCCAGGGCCGGGTCGGCCCCCGCGGCTAGTAGATCGGCGGCGAGACGATCCAGATGGCGATGGCCGGTTCGTCGCCGTCATTGCGCCAGGCATAATCGGTCTCGCGGAACTGGAAGCTGTCGCCGGGCTCCAGCCGGATCTCGCGGTCGCCGACGATCAGGGTCAGGCGGCCCGAGATCAGGACGCCGCCGTCCTCCTTCGGCCGCGCCTTGCGCCGCCCGCCGCTGGAGGAACGCGGCGCGAAGGTGGACTTGATCATCTCGAACGAGCCGCTGAGCGTCGGCGACAGCAACTCCTCGACGAGGCCGCTTTCCTGCGAGCCGATGGGTGTCCGGTCCGCCGCGCGCAGGACCAGACCGCGTTCCTCGGGCGCCCGGCTGGAGGACCGGAAGAAGAAGCTGATGTTCACCCCCAGCCGGTCCGCGATCTGCCCCAGGTCGTGGACCGACGGCGCGGTCTGCCCGCGCTCGACCTGGCTCAGCCAGCCGACCGAGCGCCCGACATCGCCCGCAAGCTCATGCAGCGTCATGCCCCGCGACTTGCGCAGCGACCGGATGTCTTCGCCAACGTGATGGCCCATCGGCTCTCCTTCTGATGGTGCCTGGCAGGGTGCAGCAATCCTTGTGAAATTTCAACAGGCCAGCGGCTCATATATGAAATTTTATACCAGTAATCATTATTATTGAAATTATTGATTGAAATTTCATTCTTGCCATGGATAGTTTCGGCATGTCGGCAGAATGGAAACGCCCGGTCGCCTCTTGCCCGCCAAAGGATCGCAGGGCATCGGCCCTGCGCGCAGCCCACCCAGTTCAACAGCGGATAACCCATCATGGTCGCACTCCCCCGCCAAGCCCGCGCCGTCATCATCGGCGGCGGCATTTCCGGCTGTTCCGTCGCCTATCACCTGGCGAAGCTCGGCTGGACCGACATCGTGCTGCTGGAACGCAAGCAGCTGACATCCGGCACCACATGGCACGCGGCGGGGCTGATCGGCCAGCTGCGCGCCAGCCAGAACATGACGCGGCTGGCGAAATATTCCGCCGATCTCTACGCCAGGCTGGAGGCGGAAACCGGGCTGGCAACCGGCCTGCGGCAATGCGGCTCGATCACCGTCGCCCTGACCGGGGAACGGCGCGAGGAGATCCTGCGCCAGGCGGCGCTGGCCCGCGCCTTCGGCGTGGACGTGAACGAGCTTTCCCCGCGCGAGGTGCTGGAGCTTTACCCGCATCTGGAGATCTCCGACCTGGTCGCCGGGGTGCACCTGCCGCTGGACGGCCAGGCCGATCCGGGCAATATCGCGCTGGCGCTGGCCAAGGGCGCGCGGATGCGCGGCGCAAAGATCATCGAGCAGGTCAAGGTCACGCGCGTCGTCACCAAGGGTGGCCGCGTGACCGGCGTCGATTGGGAAGCCGGCGGAGAGCGCGGCCATATCGCCACCGAAAACGTGGTGAATTGCGGCGGCATGTGGGGCCGCGATCTCGCGGCCGCGAGCGGCGTCACCCTGCCGCTGCATGCCTGCGAGCATTTCTACATCGTCACCGAGAATATCCCCGAACTGGCCCGGCTGCCGGTGCTGCGCGTCCCCGACGAATGCGCCTATTACAAGGAGGACGCGGGCAAGATCCTGCTTGGCGCCTTCGAGCCCAGGGCCAAGCCCTGGGGCATGGCGGGCATCCCCGAGGATTTCTGCTTCGACCAGCTGCCCGAGGATTTCGACCATTTCGAGCCGGTCCTTGAAAGGGCGGTGGCGCGGATGCCGCTGCTGGGCCAGGCGGGGATCCACACCTTCTTCAACGGACCGGAAAGCTTCACCCCCGACGACCGCTATTACCTGGGCGAGGCGCCTGAGCTTGCCGGCTACTGGGTCGCGGCGGGCTACAATTCCATCGGCATCGTCTCCTCCGGCGGGGCCGGCATGGCGCTGGCGCAATGGATGGAAGACGGCGAGCCGCCCTTCGACCTGTGGGAGGTGGACATCCGCCGCGCCCAGCCCTTCCAGCGCAATCGCTGCTATCTGAGGGAACGGGTCAGCGAAACGCTGGGCCTGCTCTATGCCGACCATTTCCCCTATCGCCAGATGGCGACCTCGCGCGGCATCCGCCGCTCGCCGCTGCACGAGCATCTGAAGGCGCGCGGCGCGGTCTTCGGCGAGGCCGCGGGTTGGGAACGCGCCAACTGGTTCGCCAATGACGGGCAAGAGCGCGAATACCGTTACAGCTGGAAGCGCCAGAACTGGTTCGACAACCAGCGCGCCGAGCATCTGGCGCTGCGCGAGGGCGTGGGCCTCTTGGACATGACCAGCTTCGGCAAGATCCGGGTCGAGGGGCGCGATGCGGCTTCCTTCCTGCAGCGGCTCTGCGCGAATGACATGGACGTGGCGGCGGGGCGGATCGTCTATACGCAGATGCTGAACACCCGCGGCGGCATTGAATGCGACCTGACGGTGACGCGGCTGTCGGAAACCGCCTTCCTGTTGGTCGTGCCCGGTGCAACCTTGCAGCGCGACCTGGCCTGGCTGCGCCGGCATCTGGGCGAGCAATGGGTGACGATCACCGACATCACCGCCGCCGAAGCCGTGCTGCCGCTGATGGGTCCGCGCTCGCGGGAACTGCTGTCGCTGGTCTCGCCCGACGACCTGTCGAACGAGGCGCATCCTTTCGGTGTCGCGCGCGAGATCGAGATCGGCATGGGCCTGGCCCGCGCCCATCGCGTCACCTATGTCGGCGAGCTCGGCTGGGAGCTTTACGTCCCGACCGACCAGGCCGCCCATGTCTTCGAGACCCTGGCCGAGGCGGGAGAGCAGGTGGGGCTGAAGCTATGCGGGCTGCACGCCATGGACAGCTGCCGCATCGAAAAGGCCTATCGCCATTTCGGCCATGACATCACCGACGAGGATCATGTGCTGGAGGCGGGCCTGGGCTTTGCGGTCAAGACCGGCAAGGGCGATTTCATCGGCCGCGAGGCGGTGCTGAAGAAGCGCGAGACCGGGCTGGAGCGCCGCCTGCTCCAGTTCCGGCTGAAGGATCCCGAGCCGCTGCTGTTCCACAACGAGCCGATCCTGCGCGACGGCAGGATCGTGGGCCATCTGACCTCGGGCAATTACGGCCACGCCCTCGGCGCCGCGGTCGGGCTGGGTTACGTCCCCTGCCGGACCGACGAGACCGCGGCCGAGATCCTGGCATCGGACTATGCCATCGACGTGGCCGGCCGCATCGTGCCCGCCGGGCCCAGCCTCGTCCCCCTCTACGATCCCAAGTCGACAAGGGTGCGCGGCTGAGCGGGGACCGGTCGGGGGGCAGCCCGCCATCACGACAACGGGCCTGCGGCTGAACCTGCCGCGCCGCGTCTCGGGGTCCGGCACCATGCAGGCGACGGCCTGCCGGCAGCCGTTGTCCCCTTGCTCAACCCATCGTCTCTCGCGCACGCCGGACCAGGCCGCGCAGATCCTCGAGGCTGTATTCGCCGAACGCGCCCTCGTCGCCCGCGATGAAGCTGGGGGTGCCCATCAACCCCATATGCTCGGCCAGCATGTGGCTCATGGAAATGTGGCGCTCGACCGGCTCGGCGGCCATGTCGCGCTCCAGCCGGGCGATGTCCAGGCCGATGTCGCGGGCGGCGCGCATCGTGGCGGCCTCGGTCACCCGGCCCTTGGTGCGGAACAGCGTGGTGTGGAACTGCCAGTATTTGCCCTGTTGCAGCGAGGCCAGCGAGGCCCGCGCCGCGAAATCCGAATCCTCGCCGAAGACCGGCCATTCCCGGAACACCACCCGCAGGTTCTTGTCCGAGGTGATCAGCCGGTGCATCGGCTCGACCATCTTGCGGCAGAACGGGCAGTTATAGTCGAAGAACTCGGTCAGGGTGATGTCGCCCCGCGGGTTGCCCAGGACCGGGGCCGTGGGATCGCGTTCCAGCGATTGGCGCAAGTCGTCGGGCATGGGGTTGTCGCGTTCCTGCGCTTGGGCGGTTTGGCCCAGGATCGGCAGCGACAGCAGGCTGGCCCCCGCAAGGACAAGGCTTCGACGGTGCATGATCTCTCCTTCAGGTATCGAGGCCCGACGGCGGCGCCGCAAGGCGATGTCGGCGGGATTCCCGCCCTTTCTAGACCATCTCGCTCAGGACATCTGCCGCGCTGCGGCGATGGCGCTGCGCAGGCGGGTCTCGTCCAGCGCGCCGGGATAGATCCTGGCGCCGATGATGAAGGCCGGCGTGCCGCGCAGGCCCAGTTCCGCGGCCTGCGCCGCGTTGCGCGACAGTAGCCCGTCCCACTTGTCGCGTTCGGCGCGATAGGCGGCCAGCGCCGCCCCGGTGTCGATGCCGCCATCCCCCAGCACCTGCCGGATCTGGTCCTCGGAAAGCCTGGCCTCGGTCACCATCAGCGCCGCATGGGCCTGCGCATAGCGGCCCATCGACGCCGCCCCGAGAACCAGCTGGCTGGCCAGGACCGAGGGCGCGCCGAAGATCGGCCAGTCCTTCATCACCAGCCGGATATCGCCGTCCTTTCCGACCATATCGGTCAGCATGGCATGGCCCATCTTGCAATAGGGGCATTGGTAGTCGAAATATTCGACGATGGTCAGCGCCCCCTCGGGATTGCCCAGGGCGGGATTGTCGGGATCGTGCAGCACGTCGTCGATACCGGCTCCGGCCGTATCGCTTGCCGTATTCCCGCCCCTGCCCAGCAGGACCGTTCCGCCCAGGATGCCTGCCAGCCCTGCCCCCGCGGTGCCGGCAAGGATGTCGCGTCGGGTGATGCTCATGTCGTTCCTCCTGTCTGCTCGCGGCCGGCAGCCAGCGCATCCTGCGGCGCAGGCAAAGGCTGGCCGGACGGCATGGTGCCCTTGCCGGATTCGGCGCGGGTCAGCACGATCACCTTCGTCATGCTGCCGGTCTGTTCGGCCAGGCGGATGATGTCCTGGTCGAACAGCCGGATGCAGCCCGCCGAGGTCGCCTGCCCGATCGAGGCCGGGTCCATGGTGCCGTGGATGCGGCAATAGGAGTCGCCCCGGCCATTGTGCAGATAAAGCGCGCGGGCGCCCATCGGGTTGCCGATGCCGCCCTCCAGGCCCTTTTCCACCGGACCATAAAGCTCCGGTTGGGTCGCGATCATGTTGTCGGCGGGCTTCCAGCTTGGCCAGTCGCGCTGATAGGGGATAAGCGCCTCGCCGGTGAAGCCGTGGCCGGCCGCATCCACGGCGACGGCATAGCGCATCGCCTTGCTGCCGGGCCGGACCTGATAAAGGGTGCGGGCATGGGGATCGACGATGATCGTGCCGGGCTTCTCGTCGCTCCAGTAATCCACCAGTTTCCGGGCCATGTCCTCGGTGAGCAGTCGCGGCGAGACGGCGGGGATTTGATGGCCATTATCCTCGACAGCGCCATACATGGCCGCCACTTCGGGGCGGATGGCGGGCGGCGGCGGATCGGCGGGGGCCGCGGGTCCGGTCGAGGCGCAGGCCGCCGGTGCCGGCAGCGTTGCGCCCGCCAATGCGGTTCGTATCGGGCTCATGGTCATTCTCCTGTCGCTTGCGCGATCATCCGGGCCAGGGCGGCGCGCGAAATCTCGCCCGTCTGCGCCGCGACCAGCCGGCCCTTGGCGTCGAAGACCAGCGTCGAGGGCAGGCCGATCGCACCAAGCGCCCCCATCAGCCGGCCATGCGGATCGCGGATCATGCCTTCGCGGGGCAGCTTTTCGTCTCGCAGGAAGGCCATGATCCGGGCCGCTTCCTCGCCCTGGTTGGCAAAGACGAACTCGACGCCGGGCGTATTCGCGGCCAGGTCGGTCATCATCGGCATCTCGCGCCGGCAGGGCGGGCACCAGGTCGCCCAGAGGTTCAGCACCACGGGCCAGCCGCGCCCGCCCAGTTGCACCCCGCGTCCGTCCAGCGCGATCAGTTGCAGGTCCGGCAGGATGACCGAGGGGCGCGGCGGCAGCGCGGCGATGACGGCCTGATGCCCGGCCAGCGCCACCGCGCCGCCCAGGACCAGCGGCAGGGCTGCCCCCCGCGCCCGGCGCAGCAGCGCCAGCAACAGGACGGCGATGCCCCCGGCCCAGCCGGCAGCGGGCAGGAAACCGCCCTGCCAGAGCTTCAGCGCGTCCAGCGGATGGGGGGTGAAGGCAGACCAGTTGGCGATGACGAAGCCCGTGCGCGCGCCAAGGGTCCAGGCCAGCACGGCAATGCCGGCCCATCGGCCCGCGTCGCCTTTTTGCAGCCGCGCCGCGATCTCGACCACCAGGAAGAACAGCAGCAGCGCCACGACCGCCGCGAAACGCGCGCCGTCGAAGACCAGCGGGCCGATCGAGATCGCCGTCACGGCACCACCTTCGCGATCGAGGCCAGCAGCGCGGCGCTGTCCATCTCGCCGACCAGCCGGCTGCCTGGCGCCTCGGCGCGGGCCGCATCCAGAAAGACCATCGTCGGCGGCCCGGCGGCGGCCAGATCCTGCATCAGCGCCTGCGCCTCGGTGTTGAAGGCGCTGACATCGACCTTGATCCCCGCCAGGCCCGCGAGCGCGGCGTGGACGGCAGGGTCGGCCAGGGGCCCGCGTTCGATGGCGCGGCAGGTCACGCACCAGTCGGCGGTGACATAGACCAGTGCCGGCCGGCCGTCGGCCGAGGCCAGGGCCTGTTCCAGTTCGGCCCGCGTGGCGACCTCGGCAAATTGCGTCTCGGTCGGCGCCGGCACCGCGCGACCCGCAAGCGGCGCCAGCGGCCGCAGCGGATCATCCGCCCCCAGCGCCGCCCCGAATCCTTGCATCAGCCCTGCGAACAGCAGCAGGATGCCAAGCGCCGCCCCAAGCCGGCGGCCTCGCGTCGCGTCACCTTCCGGCCGGTCCAGCGCGCCCAGGAACACCGCCGTCCCGACCAGCAGCGCCGCCCAGAGCGCCAGCGTGACCGGCCCCGGCAGCACGCGCCCCGCCAGCCAGATCGCGAAGCCCAGGAAGATCACCCCGAAGGCGCGCTTGGCACCCTGCGTCCAGCCGCCGCTGCGAGGCAGGATGCGCGGGCCGAAAAGCCCGATGGCCAGCAGCGGCAGCCCCTGCCCCAGCCCCAATGCAAACAGCGCCGCGGCCCCCAGCATCACCTCGCCGGTCTGCGCGGTGTAGAGCAGCGCCCCGGCCAGCGGCGCGGTCACGCAAGGCCCGACGATCAGCGCCGAGGTGACGCCGAGCACCAGCGCGCCGCCGACCGAACCGCGCCGGCCGCCGACACGCCCAAGCCGGGTTTGCAGCGCCTGCGGCATTTGCAGTTCGTAGAAGCCGAACATCGACAGCGCCAGCGCCACGAAAAGCACCGCGGCGACCGCGATGGCGGCGGGCGATTGCAGCACCATTTGCAGATTCGCCCCCGACCATGCCGCCGCTACGCCCAGCAGCCCGAAGGCCGACGCCATCGCCAGCACATAGGCGCTGGCCAGCAAAAGCCCGCGCCGCGCGGTCAGCCTCTCGCCCTGCCCGGCCAGCATGCCCGCGACGATGGGGAACATCGGAAACACGCAGGGCGTGAAGGCCAGCAGCAGCCCGAAGCCGAGGAAACCGGCAATCACCAGCGCCCCGCCCCCGCGCGCGGCCAGACCCTGCACCAGCCCCTGGTCCTGGGCCAAGGTCAGTCCGGCACCGGAAACCGCCGCGGGATCTGCGGGCTGCGGGCTCCAGCCCGAGCCGCCGGCGGAGCCTTCCTGCTTGGGAGCATCCGCCAGCAACGTGCCATCGCCATCCAGCCTTACGCTTTGCGGCGCATAGCAGATGCCGTCCTGCTGGCAGCCCTGCCAGTGCAGGGTGACGGGGCGACCGGCGTTCTCCAGCCGTGCCGCGACCTCGCCGCGATAGATCTGGCCTTCGCCGAAATAGGGATCCTCGTAGCTCTCGCCCTCGGGCAGGGACAACGGCCGGCTCTGCCCGTCGGCTTCCGCCGCGAAGGTGCTGCGATAGAGATAATATCCTTCGGCGATGCGCCAGTTCAGCACCAGCGCGCCGTCCTCGTCCCGGCTGACGGTCAGGGCGAAAGCGTCCTGCGGTTGCAGGGGCGGCTCATGGGTCTGGGCAGAGGCCCAGGTCACCACAAGGGCCGCGATCAGCAGCGACAGCAGCGCCGCGATAGGGGCAGGGAACAATCTCGTCATCATGGGGACTGGCTAAAGACGCCACCTTAAGCCCAGCTTAAGGTCCGTCGACGATAACGTGATCATCAGGAACTACGGGGAAACGCGCATGCGCCTGCTGATTGTCGAGGACGATCCGGTCCTGTCCGACGGCCTCGGCGTCGGATTAGGCCTGTCGGGGTTCACGGCCGATAGCGTCGGCACCCTGGCCGATGCCCGCGCCGCGCTGGAAGGCGGCGGCTTCGTGGGCATGGTCCTGGACATCATGCTGCCCGACGGTTCGGGCCTGGACCTGCTGGCGGAACTGCGCAGCAGGGGATCGCGAATCCCGGTCCTTCTGCTGACCGCACGCGATCAGGTGCGCGACAGGGTGTGCGGTCTCGATGCCGGCGCCGACGATTACCTGGGCAAGCCCTTCGACCTTGCGGAACTTGCCGCCCGGCTGCGCGCCATGCTGCGCCGCCAGGAAGGCCGGGCCTCGGCCGTGATCGCGTGGAATGGCCTGGAACTCGACCCGGCGACCATGCGCGGCAGGCGGAACGGCGACGATATTCCGTTCTCGCGCCGGGAATTCGCCATCCTCCAGGCCTTGATCGAACATCCCGGCGCCATCCTGGCCAAGCCCGTCCTGGAAGAGCGGCTCTATGGCTGGCAGGGAGAGGTCGAGAGCAACACGGTCGAGGTCCATATCCACAAGCTCCGCGCGAAGCTTGGCGCGACCTTCATCGAGACGGTGCGCGGCGCCGGCTACCGGCTGGGGAAACCCGCCGAGAACGGGAGAAAGGGATGACCTCGATCCGCAAGCGGCTGTTCATCATCCTGCTGGCCGCGACCGGCGTCATCTGGCTGTCCGCCTTGGCCTGGATCCAGCACTCGACCCGCACCGAGGTCGGCCATGTGCTGGACCGGCGGCTGCAGGAATCGGCGCAGATGGTGGCCTCGCTGATCCGCCGCAACGGCGGCATGCCCGGACCGGATGCGGCGATGCTGGTCGACAAGGCGCCGGCCCTGTCCGACATGGGCCGGCACGACTACGCCCGCCAGCTGATCTGCCAGGTCTGGGGCTTCGACGGCCAGTTGAAAAGCGAATCCGACGGCGCGCCCTCGGTCCAGCTGGCCGAGCAGGAAGGCTTCAGCGAGCGCGAGGTCGATGGCGAGGTCTGGCGCGTCTATACCCATATCGATGCGGAGCTGGGCATCCGCGTCATGGTCGGCGATGCGCGTTCCATGCGCGACCGGCTGGTGCATGGCGTGGTGATGGGGCTTCTGACCCCGGCGATGCTGATCCTGCCGCTGCTGGCGGCGCTGATCTGGCTCTCGGTGCGCGGCGGGCTGGCGCCGCTGGACCGGCTGGCGCGGACGCTGGCCCACCGCCCGGCCACCGATCTCGGTCCCCTGCCAGAGAACGGCGCGCCTTCGGAACTGCGCCCCATGATCGAGGCGCTGAACGGCCTCTTCCACCGCGTCGAAGGCTTGCGTGAGCGCGAGCGCAGCTTTACCGCCTTCGCCGCGCATGAGCTGAAGACGCCGCTGGCCGGACTGAAGACCCAGGCGCAGGTCGCGACGCTGGCCCCCGATGCCGCGACGCGCGAGCGGGCGCTGGCGCAGATCGCGCGGGGCGTGGACCGCACCGACCGCATGGTGCGCCAGCTTCTGGACATGACTGCGGCCGAAAACGCCATCGACGCGGCGCAGACCCCCGCGCAGGACGGTGCGCGCATCCTTGCCGAGGTGGCCGACGAACTCGCCGGGCTGGCGCAGGTGCGCGGCGTCGCGCTGCACCTGGAAACGGGCGCGGCCGAATGGCGCAGCCCGCAGGCCGCCCTGCTGGCACCGGCGCTGCGCAACCTGTTGGAAAACGCGATCCTCGCCTCGCCTTCGGGCGCCGGCGTCGAGGCCCGGCTGACCCGCGACCAGGAAACAGTCCGCTTCAGCGTGCTGGACCGCGGTCCCGGCATCAGTGAGGCCGACCGCCCCCATGTCACCGAGCGGTTCTATCGCGGTTCGGCCAGCCCCTCGGGCAGCGGCAGCGGGCTGGGCCTTTCCATCGTCGCGGCCGCCGTCGAGGCGATGGGCGGAGAGCTGCGCCTCGCCGCCCGCGAAGGCGGGGGCGAGCGGGCCGAACTGGTCCTGCCTGCCGCGCGGCCTTGACCGCCGGCGCCGGCCGCCGGCGCTTTCCGGCCCCGGATATTGACAAAGGCGCAGGCAGCAGGCAACGCATGGCAAGGCCGGGTGCAACCGGCACCATGATCCAGTCGCGGACGGGCAGCCGTCCGGCGGATGTCCCTGGCGGCCCTTGCAAGGTTGCGGCCCGGATCTGAAACCGGGCCGGCCGGCATTTGGCCGGGCACGGGCGATGCCGGGACCGCCCTCCCCCCAAA
This sequence comes from Paracoccus pantotrophus, assembly GCF_008824185.1. Lineage (NCBI taxonomy): Bacteria > Pseudomonadati > Pseudomonadota > Alphaproteobacteria > Rhodobacterales > Paracoccaceae > Paracoccus > Paracoccus pantotrophus. The sequence goes on along the minus strand of NZ_CP044423.1, from coordinate 454,923 downwards.
AAAGTCCGAGGCCCCATGCCCTTCACCATCGCCATCGACGGACCCGCCGCATCGGGCAAGGGAACCATCGCCCGCGCGCTTGCCGGGCATTTCGGCTTTGCCCATCTCGACACCGGGCTGCTTTACCGCGCCGTGGGCGCCAAGGGCGGCGACCCCGTCGCCGCGGCGCGCGCGCTTGCCCCCGCGGATCTGGCCCGCCCCGACCTGCGCAGCGCCGAGGCCGGGCAGGCCGCCAGCCGCGTCGCCGCCATCCCCGAGGTGCGCGCCGCGCTGGTCGAGTTCCAGCGCCGCTTCGCCCGCACCGAGCCAGGCGCGGTGCTGGACGGGCGCGACATCGGCACGGTGATCTGCCCCGAGGCCGAACTGAAGCTCTATGTCACCGCCAGCGACGAGATCCGCGCCCGCCGCCGGGCGCTGGAACTGGGCGCCGACGAGGCGCGGATCCTGGCCGAATTGCGCGAGCGCGACGCCCGCGACGCCGCCCGCGCCGTGGCGCCGATGCGCCCGGCCGATGACGCGCTGCTGCTGGATACCAGCGCAATGACCATCGACGAGGCCGTGGCCCGCGCCATCGCCTGCGCCAGGGAGGCCGGCGCATGAGCCCGCGTTTCCAGCTGACCGACCTGGGCGTGCCGGTGATCCAGGCGCCGATGGCCGGCACCGCGACGCCGCATCTTGCCGCCGAGGTCAGCCTGGCGGGGGGCCTCGGCTCGCTGGGGCTGGGCGCCGCCGATGCCGCGCAGGCCGCCGCGATGATGGCCGAGACGCGCGCGCGGCTGGGCTCGGACCGCTATGGCGTCAACCTGTTCTGCCACCGCCCCGCCCAGGCCGATCCCGCGCGGGAAATGGCCTGGCTCGACTATCTCGCGCCCGAGTTCCGCCGCGCCGGGGCCGAGCCTCCGACCGGCATCGCAGAGGTCTATCGCAGCTTTGTCGCCGATGACGAGATGCTGCGCGCGGTGCTTGCGGCGCGCCCGGCGCTGGTCAGCTTTCATTTCGGCCTGCCTTCGGCCGAGCGCATCGCCGCCCTGCGCGACATGGGCGCGACCCTGGCCGCCACCGCGACCTCGCGGGCCGAGGCGCTGGCGATCCGCGACGCGGGGCTCGACCTGATCGTGGCCCAGGGCCACGAGGCCGGCGGCCACCGCGGCATCTTCGACCCCGACGGCCCCGACGAATGCCTGCCGACCGCGGCGCTGCTGGCCGAACTGCTGGACCTGGGCCTGCCGGTGATCGCGGCCGGGGGCATCATGGACGGCGCCGATGCGGCGCGCCACCTTGTCGCCGGGGCGGCGGCGGTGCAGATGGGCACCGCCTTCGTCGCCTGCCCGGAATCGGCCGCCAGCGAGGCCTATCGCAGCCGGCTGGCCGGCGCGCAGCCCGGCGACACGGTGATGACCCGCGCCATCTCGGGCCGTCCGGCGCGCGGGCTTGCCAACCGGCTGACCGCGCTTGGCGCGGCACCCGAGGCCCCGCCGCTGCCGGATTACCCCATCACCTATGACGCGGCCAAGCGGCTGCATGCGGCGGCGGGCGGCTCGGACTACGCGGCGCAATGGGCGGGAACCCAGGCGCCGCGCGCGCGCGCCATGCCCGCCGCGGATCTGCTGGAACTGCTCGGGCGCGAGATTTGCGCGCATCTGCCGGGCCTCGGCGCTTGCCAGGACGGCCGATGAGCGTTATATCCCGCCCGTCAAGGTAAGCGATGGGGCCAGAACAGGCCGCTTCAACAGGGTCGGGCGCATGCCGCGACCCTTTGCGCTTATCCCGGCATCTACAAAAAGACCGGCGGAGCCAACCGCATGGCCAGCAATGATCGAAAAGGAAACTGGATCTATATGTGCGCTAAAGCGACCATGGAGGAATTCGAGGCCCTCCTGAACGAAAGCCTCGCCATCGACACGCCCGAAGAGGGCTCGGTCGTCAAGGGCAAGGTCATCGCCATCGAGGCGGGCCAGGCCATCATCGACGTCGGCTACAAGATGGAAGGCCGCGTCGATCTGAAAGAATTTGCCAATCCCGGCGAAGCCCCCGCCATCGCGGTCGGCGATGAGGTCGAGGTCTATCTGGACCGCGTCGAGAACGCCCGCGGCGAAGCCTCGATCTCGCGCGAGAAGGCCCGCCGCGAAGAGGCATGGGACCGCCTGGAGAAAGCCTATGCCGCGGAAGAGCGCGTCGAAGGCGCCATCTTCGGCCGCGTCAAGGGCGGCTTCACCGTCGACCTGGGCGGCGCCGTGGCCTTCCTGCCCGGTTCGCAGGTCGATGTGCGCCCGGTGCGCGACGCCGGCCCGCTGATGGGCCTGAAACAGCCCTTCCAGATCCTGAAGATGGATCGCCGCCGCGGCAATATCGTCGTGTCGCGCCGCGCCATCCTGGAAGAGAGCCGCGCCGAGCAGCGCGCCGAGGTCATCGCCAACCTGTCGGAAGGCCAGACCGTCGAGGGCGTGGTCAAGAACATCACCGAATACGGCGCCTTCGTCGATCTGGGCGGTGTTGACGGGTTGCTGCACGTCACCGACATGGCCTGGCGCCGCGTCAACCACCCGTCCGAGATCCTGTCGATCGGCGAGACCGTCAAGGTCCAGGTCGTCAAGATCAACAAGGACACCCACCGCATCAGCCTGGGCATGAAGCAGCTTCAGGCCGACCCGTGGGATACCGTGGCCGACAAGTTCCCGATCGGCTCGGTCCATACCGGCCGCGTGACCAACATCACCGATTACGGCGCCTTCGTGGAGCTGGAAGCCGGCGTCGAGGGCCTGGTCCACGTCTCGGAAATGAGCTGGACCAAGAAGAACGTCCATCCCGGCAAGATCGTCTCGACCTCGCAGGAAGTCGACGTCATGGTGCTGGAGATCGACGAAGCCAAGCGCCGCGTTTCGCTGGGTCTCAAGCAGACCATGCGCAACCCGTGGGAAGTCTTTGCCGAGACCCATCCCGTCGGCACCGTCATCGAGGGCGAGGTCAAGAACATCACCGAATTCGGTCTGTTCGTCGGCCTGGAAGGCGATATCGACGGCATGGTCCACCTGTCGGACATCAGCTGGGATACCCGCGGCGAGGAAGCCATCCAGGACTTCCGCAAGGGCGACGTGGTGAAAGCCGTGGTCCAGGAAGTCGACATCGAGAAGGAGCGCATCTCGCTCTCGATCAAGGCGCTTGAAAACGACGCGATGGCCGAGGCCGTCGAGGGCGTCAAGCGCGGCTCGGTCATCACCGTCACCGTGACGGCGATCGAGGATGGCGGCATCGAGGTCGAATACAACGGCATGAAGTCCTTCATCCGTCGTTCGGACCTGGCCCGCGACCGTCAGGACCAGCGCCCCGAGCGCTTCCAGGTCGGCGATCATGTCGATGTCCGCGTCACCAACATCGACACCAAGACCCGCCGCCTGGGCCTGTCGATCAAGGCGCGCGAGATCGCCGAAGAGAAGGAAGCGGTCGAACAGTATGGCAGCTCGGATTCGGGCGCCTCGCTGGGCGACATCCTGGGCGCCGCGCTCAAGGGCCGCAGCTGAGCCAACCATAGGCTGAACTTTGCGCCCCCGGCCCGTCCGGGGGCGCTTTTCATTGCGGATCGCCGCCGATTGAACCATAAAGTCTTGAAAAGCACGGCAACCAAACCGCGCACCATGCGTTCTGTCGTTGAATGCCGCGCCGCCAGCCCTATGATCGGGCGACAGGAATTGTTGGAACACCAGATTCAGGAACCGCAATGATCCGATCCGAACTGATCCAGAAAATCTCCGAGGAAAACCCGCATCTGTTCCAGCGCGATGTCGAGCGGATCGTGAACACCGTGTTCGAGGAGATCATCGACGCCATGGCACGGGGCGACCGGGTCGAGTTGCGCGGCTTCGGCGCCTTCTCGGTGAAGAAACGCGACGCGCGCCAGGGCCGCAACCCGCGCACCGGCGAAACCGTCAGCGTGGACGAAAAGCATGTGCCCTTCTTCAAGACCGGCAAGCTGCTGCGCGAACGGTTGAACGGCCTCGCCGAATAGGCCAGATTGCCGGCGTCAATCTTTGCGGGGTTCAGCGATGCGCACGATCCGGGTCTTCTTCCTTGTCATTCTGGCCATCGTGCTGATGCTGCTGGCGGCAGCGAATCGCCAGCCCGTCACCGTCAGCCTGGTGCCCGAGGCCTTGGCGCAATTCGCCGGCGGGCGCTGGTCGCTGACCATGCCGGCCTTCGTGGCGCTCTTCCTGGCCATGGTCTTCGGCGTGCTGGTCGGGCTGGTCTGGGAATGGCTGCGCGAATCGCATCTGCGCGCCGAATCCAGCCGCCGCGCGCATGACCTGGCGCAGTTGCAGCGCGAGGTCGGCGACCTGCGCCGCACCCATGCCGCGCCGCGCGACGAGGTGCTGGCGATCCTGGACGATCCCGCCCGCAAGCCGGCCGCGCCGGCAGGTTCCGGCTCGACCCTGCCGGCACCGCGCTGAACCATGGCCGTCTCCGTCAAGATCTGCGGCCTGACCGAGGCCGCCGGCCTTGCCGCGGCCGTCGAGGCCGGGGCGCGCTATGTCGGCTTCGTCTTCTTCCCCAAGTCCCCGCGCCATCTGGCCCCCGAAACGGCGGCTGAGCTTGCCGCGCAAGTGCCGCTGGGCGTGGCCAAGGTCGGGCTGTTCGTGGACCCTGACGACGCGGCGCTGGACGCGGTGCTCGCCCGCGTGCCCCTGGACCTGATCCAGTTGCACGGCACCGAGACGCCGGCCCGCGTGACCGAGATCAAGGCACGCAGCGGCCTGCCGGTGATGAAGGCGGTGGGCGTGGCCGATCCGCAGGATCTCGATCAGCTCTGGGACTACGGCCTGGTGGCCGACATGCTGCTGATCGACGCCAAGCCGCCCAAGGACGCGCCCCTGCCTGGCGGCAACGGCCTGGCCTTCGACTGGCGGCTGCTGGCCGGGCGGCAGATCCTCAAGCCCTGGCTGCTGGCCGGCGGCCTGACGCCCGAAAACGTGGCCGAGGCGATCCGCCTGACCCGCGCGCCGGGCGTCGATGTCTCCTCCGGCGTCGAAAGCGCGCCGGGCCTCAAGGATCCCGAGCGCATCCGCCGCTTCATCGCCCGCGCCACGGCGCCGATCCTGTGACCGCCGCCGTCGCCTTCCGCGAGGCGCGGCGCGACGAGGTTCCCGCCATCCTTGCGCTCCTGCGCGACGACATGCTGGGCCAGACGCGCGAGGGCGACGACCTCGCCCCCTATCTCGCCGCCTGGGATGCCATGCAGGCCGAGGCCGCGAACCGGCTGATCGTCGGCGTGCTCGACGGGCAGGTGGTCGCCTGCTACCAGATCACCTTCATCTCCGGCCTGTCGCTCCAGGCCGCCCGCCGCGCCCAGATCGAGGGCGTGCGCGTCCGCCCCGACCTGCGCGGCCGGGGCGTCGGCGCGGCGCTGATCGGCGATGCCGAGACCCGCGCCCGCGCCGCCGGCTGCCGGCTCTTGCAATTCACCACCAACCGCAGCCGCAGCGACGCGCATCGCTTCTACGACAGGCTCGGCTTTACCCCCTCCCATATCGGATATAAGAAAACCCTCTGACGGGCTTTCACCGTTTCCCAAATACCCATTCCGACCGCGCCGCGAGGAGAGCCATGGCCGAAGACCTCATCAACAGCTTCATGACCGGCCCGGACGAACAGGGCCGCTTCGGCATCTTCGGCGGCCGCTTCGTCAGCGAGACCTTGATGCCACTGATCCTCGACCTCCAGGCGGAATACGACCGCGCCAAGGACGACCCGAGCTTCTGGGCCGAGATGGACGATCTGTGGAAGCATTACGTCGGCCGCCCCAGCCCGCTCTATTTCGCGCCCCGCCTGACCGAGGAACTGGGCGGCGCGAAGATCTACCTGAAACGCGAAGAGCTGAACCACACCGGCAGCCACAAGATCAACAACGTGCTGGGCCAGATCCTGCTGGCGCGCCGCATGGGCAAGACCCGGATCATCGCCGAGACCGGCGCCGGGCAGCACGGCGTGGCGACGGCGACGGTCTGCGCCCGGTTCGGGCTGAAATGCATCGTCTACATGGGCGCCCATGACGTCGAACGCCAGGCGCCGAACGTGTTCCGCATGCGGCTCCTGGGCGCCGAGGTGGTGCCGGTCACTTCTGGCCGCGGCACGCTCAAGGACGCGATGAACGACGCGCTGCGCGACTGGGTGACCAATGTGCGCGACACCTTCTATTGCATCGGCACGGTGGCCGGCCCGCATCCCTACCCGGCCATGGTGCGCGACTTCCAATGCATCATCGGCCGCGAGACCCGCTGGCAGCTGGCCGAGCAGGAGGGCGAGGGCCGCCTGCCCGACAGCGTGGTCGCGGCGATCGGCGGCGGCTCGAACGCCATGGGCCTGTTCCACCCCTTCCTCGACGATCCCTCGGTGCGCATCATCGGCGTCGAGGCCGGCGGCAAGGGCGTCGACGCGCGCATGCAGCATTGCGCCAGCCTGACCGGCGGCCGCCCCGGCGTGCTGCACGGCAACCGCACCTATCTCTTGCAGGACGACGAGGGCCAGATCCTTGAAGGCCACTCGATCAGCGCCGGGCTCGACTATCCCGGCATCGGCCCGGAACATGCCTGGCTCAAGGAACAGGGCCGGGCCGAATATGTCAGCGTGACCGATGACGAGGCGCTGGCGGCCTTCCAGGCCCTGTGCCGGCTCGAAGGCATCATCCCGGCGCTGGAGCCCAGCCATGCGCTCGCCCATGTCGTCAAGATCGCGCCCGAGCTGCCGCGCGACCATATCATGGTGGTGAACCTGTCGGGCCGCGGCGACAAGGACATCTTCACCGTCGCCAAGCATCTGGGCGTCGACATCCGCACCTGAGGGCGAAAGGCGCGCGCTATCGCGCGCCGCGCGCCTCGGCCACCAGTTCGGCCAGGTCGTCCTTGGCCAGATAGCCGAAGATCGCCCGCTCGCCGGCGATGAAGCTGGGCGTGCCGACCAGCCCGATCTCGTCGGCCAGTTCCAGCGAGCGCTCGATCCTCTGCGTGATCTCGGGCGCCTGCATGTCGCGCTGCAGCCGCGCCACGTCCAGCCCGACCTCGCGGGCGACGCGCAGCACCGAGGCCTCCTCGGCCTTGCCGCGCATCGCCATCAGTGCCCGGTGAAACTCGGGATACTTGCCCTGCGCCTGCGCGGCCAGCGCCGCCTCGGCGGCATAGCGCGAGCCCGCGCCGAAGATCGGGATCTCATGCACCACCAGCCGCACGCCGGAATCCGATTGCAGCAGCGCCGCCACCTCCGGCGCGCTCTTGCGGCAAAAGCCGCAATTGTAATCCGAGAACTCGACCAGCACCGTATCGCCTTGCGGGTTGCCCATCACCGGCAGGCCGGGGCCGTTGAACACCGCTTCCTTGATCGCCGCGACCTCAGGCCCGCCGTGATCCTGCGCCTGAACCGGCCCCAGGGGCAGGGCGCAAAGCAGCGTCAGAGCGATTGCGGCAAGGGGACGGCGCATGGCAGGAATCCTTTGCTGTGACCCCACCTGAAAGCCATCGTCCAGGCCCCAGGTCAAGCCGCAGCACATGACAATCCCGTGGGAGGGCCGCATGAAGACAGACCTGTTCGGAACCCGCCGCGACGACCCTATCGGCCCCGGCGCCATGATCCTGCGCGGCTTCGCGCTCGATCCCGCCATCCTCGCGGATGTCGCGCATATCGCCGGCATCTCGCCCTTCCGGCACATGCAGACGCCGGGCGGCCGGCAGATCGGCGTCGAGATGACGAATTGCGGCGCGCTCGGCTGGGTCAGCGACCGGCACGGCTACCGCTACGAGCCGGACGACCCGCTGACCGGCCGGCCCTGGCCCGAAATGCCCGCAGGTTTCCTGCGGCTGGCGCAGGAGGCGGCCGCACATGCCGGCTTTCCCGGCTTCCGGCCCGATGCCTGCCTGGTCAACCGCTACGTGCCGGGCGTCAAGATGGGCCTGCACCAGGACCGGGACGAGGCGGATCTCGACGCGCCCATCGTCTCGGTCTCGCTGGGCCTGCCCGCGACCTTCCAGTTCGGCGGCCCCCAGCGCGGCGACCCGGTAAAGAAACACGCGCTGGAACATGGCGACGTGGTCGTCTGGGGCGGCCCGGCGCGGCTGGCCTGGCACGGCATCCTGACGCTGAAACGGGGCGAGCATCCGCTGACCGGCGCCACCCGCATCAACCTGACCTTCCGCCGCGCCCGCTGACCGGCTTTCTCTGTTCTCCCAATACCCCGGGGGAAGCCGCGCAGCGGCTGGGGGCAGAGCCCCCTACTTCCAGATCGGCGCGTGCCGGTTCACGTCCTTGTAGAGCAGGTAGCGGAAATTCCCCGGCCCGCCGGCATAGCAGCATTGCGGGCAAAAGGCGCGCAGCCACATGAAATCGCCCGGTCCCACCTCGACCCAGTCGCGGTTCAGCCGATAGACCGCCTTGCCCTCGATCACGAACAGCCCGTGCTCCATGACATGCGTCTCGGCGAAGGGGATCGAGCCGCCCGGCTTGAAGGTCACGATGGTGATATGCATGTCGTGGCGCAGGTCCGCCGGATCCATGAAACGGGTGGTGGCCCAGCTGTCATTGGTGTCGGGCATCGGGACCGGGGCAATGTCGCGCTCGTTGGCGACGATCACCTCGGGCTTTTCCAGCCCCTCCACCGCCTGCCAGCGCTTGCGCCACCAGTGAAAGCGCGCGGTCGCATCACCGTTCCGGACCGACCAGGCCATGCCGGCCGGGATATAGGCGAAGCCGCCGGGCTCCAGCTCATGCGTCCGGCCGTCGATGGTCAGGGTCAGCGCGCCCTCGGTGACGAAGATCGCCGCCTGCACGCCCGCATCGTCCTCGGGCCGGTCCGAGCCACCCTGCGGCTGCAATTCGACGATATACTGGCTGAAGGTCTCGGCAAAGCCCGAGAGCGGGCGGGCGATCATCCACATCCGCATGCCCGTCCAGCCCGGCAGGAAGCTGGTGACGATGTCGCGCATCGTGCTGGCGGGGATGACCGCATAGGCATCGGTGAAGACGGCGGTATCGGTGGACAGGTCGGTCTGCGGCGGCAGGCCGGCGAAGGGCCCGGCATAGGTCGGGGTCTTGGCGGTCATGTCAGGTCTCCGTTGCGCCGGGATCGCTTTGCCCCGGTCCGTCTGTGGCGATTCCGGCCCGCCATGGCGGCGGGCGGGGCGGGGCTCAGTTGCTGCCCAGGATCTGCTGCAGGCGCAGCGCGCCGATGCGGCTGACCTGGCGTTCGGCCTCGGCCCGCTCGGTCGGGGTGTCGTTGTCGATGCGCCGGCGCATGGCGGCCATGATCCCCGGCTTGTCGTGGTCGCGCACGGCGATGATGAAGGGAAAGCCGTGCTTTTCCATATAGGCCGTGTTCAGCCGGTCGAATTCGGCACGCTCGGCATCGGTCAGGCTGTCGAGCCCGGCGCTGGCCTGTTCGGCGGTGCTGTCGGCGGTCAGACGCTTGGCCGCGGCCAGCTTGCCGGCCAGGTCCGGGTGCGCCAGCAGCACGCGCAGCCGCTCCTCGTCCGAGGCGCTGCGGAACACCTGCGCCATGCGCGCCGCCAGCCCGGCCGGGGTGTCGTGGATGGCGCCCATCTCGCCTTCCCAGACCCGCTCGGCGATCCAGGGCGAATGCTCGTAGATACCGCCGAACTTCTCGACGAACGCCGCGCGCTCCATCTGCGAGGGGCGCTCTCGGGGCTGGAAGGGATGCGTCCGCGCCCAGTGGCGGGCGATGTCGAGCCGGGTGGCGAACCAGACCCCCTCGTGGCTGCGGGCATGGTCCAGGAAGCGCCTGATCGCCATGGCCCGGCCCGGCCGGCCGGCAAGCCGGCAATGCAGCCCGATCGACATCATCTTCGGCGCACCGGCCTCGCCCTCGGCATAGAGCACGTCGAAGCTGTCGCGCAGGTAGTCGAAGAACTCGACACCGGTGCCGAAGCCCTGGCCCGAGGAAAACCGCATGTCATTGGCGTCCATGGTATAGGGCACCATCAGCTGCGGCTTGCCGTTATGGACATGCCAATAGGGCAGGTCGTCGGCGATGGTGTCGGCCAGATATTCGAAGCCGCCCTCCTCGCATCCCAGCGCCACCGTGTTCATCGAGGTGCGGCCCTGGTAGAAGCCGCGCGGCCGTTCGCCGGTGACGCGGGTGTGCAGTTCGACGGCGCGGGCGATATGCTCGGCCTCGACCTCGCGCGGGATGTCCTTGTAGTCGATCCATTTCAGGCCGTGGGTAGCGATTTCCCAGCCTGCGTCCTGCATGGCGGCGACCTGTTCGGGCGCGCGCTCCAGCGCGGTCGCGACGCCATAGACGGTCACGGGCACGTCCTTGAGCAGGCGATGCAGCCGCCAGAAACCCGCCCGCGCGCCGTAGTCATAGATCGATTCCATGTTCCAGTGGCGCTGGCCGGGCCAGGGCTGGCAGCCGATGATCTCGGACAGGAAGGCTTCCGAGGCGGCGTCGCCATGCTCGATGCTGTTCTCGCCGCCTTCCTCGTAGTTGATGACGATCTGCACCGCGATCCGGGCATTGCCCGGCCATTTGGGGTCGGGCGCATGCTCGCCATAACCGATCATGTCGCGGCTGTATCGCATCGCTTGCTTCCTTTCCTGTTTTCTGGCTGTCTAGCACTCATCACCCTGCCGGGCTTTCAGGCAACCCGAGAATTTCTATAAACAGAACCAAGATTTCCTTGAAAATGGCGGTTTGTTAACGTCTCGTTGAAACTCTGTCGCTATACCTTGCATTCTCGTTGAAGATGCCTGGGCATAATCTGGCCAGCACGGCGGGCAAACCGCCAATGGGAGGAATCATGCCAGACAAGCAATCCGGCCTGACGGCCAACGGCGCCAGCATCAGTCCAGGGAAAGGAACCGTGCTCGACAAGCAGTTCGGCCTGACGGCCCATGGCACCAGCGCCAGGACGGAGGTGATCGCGGGGATCACCACCTTCCTGACCATGGCCTATATCATCTTCGTGAACCCCGAGATCCTGTCCTCGACCGGCATGGACCGCAACGCGGTCTTCGTCGCGACCTGCCTGGCCGCGGCGCTGGGATCGGCGATCATGGCGCTTTGGGCGAACTGGCCCATCGGCATGGCGCCGGGCATGGGGCTGAACGCCTTCTTCGCCTTCACCGTGGTCGGCGCGCTGGGGTTCACCTGGCAGCAGGCGCTGGGGGCGGTGTTCATCTCGGGCCTGATATTCCTGTTCCTGTCGGTGACGGGCATCCGGCGCTGGCTGATCGCCGGCATCCCGACATCCATGCGCAGCGCCATCGCGGCCGGCATCGGCATGTTCCTGGGACTGATCGCGCTGAAGAACTCGGGCATCGTGGTGGACAACCCGGCGACGCTGGTGGGCCTGGGCGACCTGACCCAGACCGGCACGCTGCTGGCCATCGCCGGCTTCTTCATCATCGCGGCGCTGGACGCGCTGAAGGTGCGCGGCTCGATCCTGATCGGCATCCTGGTCATCACCGTCGTCTCCATCGCCATCGGCGCCAGCCCCTTTGCCGGGGTGATCTCGATGCCGCCCTCGATCATGCCGACCTTCATGCAGCTCGACGTCGCAGGTGCGCTGACCGTCGGCATCTTCCACGTGATTCTGGTCATGGTGCTGGTCGAGGTCTTCGACGCCACCGGCACGCTGATCGGCGTAGCCAAGCGCGCCGGGCTGCTGACCGAGGGGCCGACCCATACCAACAAAAACCTGGGCCGGGCGCTGATGGCGGATTCGACGGCGATCCTGGCCGGCTCGATGCTGGGCACCAGCTCGACCACCGCCTATGTCGAAAGCGCCTCGGGCGTGCAGGCGGGCGGGCGCACCGGGCTGACCGCGCTGGTCGTGGCCGGGCTGTTCCTGCTGGCGGTGTTCTTTGCGCCGCTGGCGGGCTCGGTGCCTGCCTATGCCACCGGGCCGGCGCTGCTTTACGTCGCCTGCCTGATGGTGCGCGAGTTCGAGGAGATCCAGTGGAGCGACGTCACCGAAAGCGCACCTGCCGTGCTGACGGCGCTGATGATGCCCTTTACCTATTCCATCGCCAATGGCCTGGCCTTCGGCTTCGTGAGCTATGCCGCGATCAAGCTGGCGACCGGCCGCGCGCGTGAGGTGCATGCAGCGACCTGGATCGTGGCGGCGCTGTTTGTGATCCGCTTTGCCTTCTTCATGGAATGATCTTCGCCGAGGCCGGGGGGCTGTCTGCCCCCGGACCCCCGAGGATATTTGGGCAAGAAAGAATAAGGGGGCGCGCCGGGCCGGCGGGCCTTCTTGCCTTAAGGGTAAAGCCGATCCATCCGGCGGCAGCAGGGTTTCTGTCCCCCGATTCCTGCCCCCTGGACAGGGCCACCGCAGGAGCGTTCGGGATGGCTGTCGAAATGCCCCTGCCGAACCGTTCCGAGCGCGTGGAAACCAGGCTTCGGGCTTGAAGCCAGGAGCCAGGAGCCAGGAGCCAGGAGCCAGGAGCCAGGAGCCAGGAGCCAGGAGCCAGGAGCCGCCGCGCGTGCCCCCTGTCCGATTCGAACGGACGACCTACCGCTTACAAGGCGGTTGCTCTGGCCAGCTGAGCTAAGAGGGCGACGCCTGGCCTGTTTAAACGACGAGGGCCTCGCGGGCAAGTGAGTCCGCCATGGCGGGAAGGCGATCGGCCCCGGCGGCAGGGCGGGCTTGCCACGGAGGTCGGGGCCCGTTGCGGCGCGGATCGACAGCCGCCCAGACGCCGATGCCCCCGCGGCCTGCGGGGCGAACCCGGACCGGCAGGGCGCATCGGCTTTGCCGCCCGCTATTCGCCCGGCAGGATGGCGGCCACGATGCCTTGCCCCCTGATCTTGCGGGGCTTTCGCCATGGCGACATGAATGGCCGGAAGCCGGCCGGCAATTCAGCCAGCCGCTTGGCGTCGGGCAGGATTGCCGAGGCCGCGGCGTCCCCCCGGCCCAGGATCGCCCCGTCCCGAACCAGATGGAGCCCGGCAGGGGATGCGTCCCATGGACAACGGGTGGGGCACGCCTTCCGGCCCGGTGTTCCCGCCCCCCCTGTGGCGCAATCATGCGACGGGACGGCCGCCGATGGCGGCGACGGTGCGCACCGTCTCGACCAGCCGCGCCGGATCGGGCGGATGGGGCAGCCATCCCGCCGCCCCGGCATGGCGGGCGCGGGCCTTGAGCTGCGGCGTGGCCGAGACCGCCATGACGAGGATCGGGATATCGCGCAGGCGGGCCTGGCGCCGCACCGCCTCGATGAAGCCGAAACCGCAGACCCGCCGCATGTTGATACCGGTCAGGATCACATCGACGGAAGCGGACCGGAGCAGCGCCAGGCCCTCGGCCCCGTCGCAGGATCGCCGAACCGCCATTCCCGCCGCCTCCAGCGCGGCGGCCGCGGCTTCGCGCAATTCGCTGCGGGAATGCTGGACCAGCACCGTCAGCGCCATTCCCGCCCCCAAGCCACCGGGCCTTGCCGCCCCCTTGCGTCCGCAACGATCATCCGCCCCTCCGATTCAACCGGTTTTGCGCAGCATCGCGCAGAAAGATTAATCCGCGGTTGACGCGGGGTGGAAAGCCGGCCGGCCCGATTGCGGCAAAACCGGCCCATTTCCTGCCGCCGGGGCTTGCATTCCAGGTGGAAAAGGACTATTTCGCGCGCACTTCACAGGCGGGGTCGGGCCCCGGAGGGAGACATCCTTCGACGGTCCACCGGTTGGGGCAAGCCCCTGAAAACCCCGCCAAGGCGCAAACCGGAAAGGACATGGACATGGCGCTTCCCGAATTCTCCATGCGTCAGCTGCTTGAAGCTGGCGTTCATTACGGCCACCAGACCCAGCGCTGGAACCCCCGCATGGCCGAGTTCATCTATGGTGAACGCAACGGCATTCACATCGTCGACCTGACCCAGACCGTGCCGATGCTGGACGCGGCGCTGCAGGTCGTGCGCGACACCGTCGCCAAGGGCGGCCGCGTGCTGTTCGTCGGCACCAAGCGCCAGGCGCAGAAGGCCGTCGCCGAAGCCGCCGAGAAATCGGCGCAGTATTACATGAACCACCGCTGGCTGGGCGGCACGCTGACCAACTGGAAGACCGTCTCGCAGTCGATCCAGCGCCTGAAGGCCCTGGACGAGACCCTGGGCTCGGGCGCCGAGGGCCTGACCAAGAAGGAACGGCTGCAGATGGAACGCGAGCAGGCCAAGCTGCAAGCCTCGCTGGGCGGTATCCGCGAGATGGGCGGCCTGCCCGACCTGCTGTTCGTCATCGACGTGAACAAGGAAGACCTGGCCATCGCCGAGGCGAAGAAGCTGGGCATCCCGGTCGTGGCCGTGGTCGATACCAACTGCTCACCCAAGGGCGTGGACTATGTCATCCCCGGCAACGACGACGCCGCCCGTGCCATCGCGCTTTACTGCGACCTGGTCAGCCGCGCCGCGCTGGACGGCATGACCGCCCAGATGGGCGCCGCCGGCGTGGACCTTGGCGCGCTGGAAGCCAGCGTCGAGGAAGAGCTGGCCGGCGAGACCGCTGAAGAAGCCGCCGAAGCCTGATCGGACAGGGTCCGGTGCGGGCCGCGACAGGTTTACGGAACATTCATCAGGCGGGGATAAACCCCGCCTGACGCATTGAAAAGCAAGGAGACTCTCGATGGCTATCACCGCTGCTATGGTGAAAGACCTGCGCGAAACCACCGGCGCGGGCATGATGGACGCCAAGAAGGCGCTGACCGAAACCAATGGCGACATGGAAGCCGCTATCGACTGGCTGCGCACCAAGGGCCTGGCCAAGGCCGCCAAGAAATCGGGCCGCGTCGCCGCCGAGGGCCTGGTGGGCGTCGCCGTCCGCGCCGGCCGCGGGGTCGCCGTCGAACTGAACTCGGAAACCGATTTCGTCGCCAAGAACGCCGATTTCCAGCAGCTCGTCCGCGAGATCACCAATGTCGCGCTGGACGCCGCCACCGATGTCGAGGTGCTGAAGGCCACCCACCTGAACGGCCGCCCGGTCGAGGAGGTGCTGACCGACGCCATCGCCCGCATCGGCGAGAACATGACCCTGCGCCGCATGCACGCGCTGGAGGGCGACACCATCGTCTCCTACGTGCATAACGCCGCCGCCGAGGGCATGGGCAAGATCGGCGTGCTGGTCGCGCTGAAGGGCGATGCCGCCAAGGCGCAGGAGATCGGCAAGCAGATCGCCATGCATATCGCGGCGACCAACCCGGCCTCGCTGTCGGAAGCCGACCTGGACCCCTCGCTGGTCGAGCGCGAGAAGTCGGTGCTGACCGAGCAGGCCCGCGAATCGGGCAAGCCCGAGGCGGTGATCGAGAAGATGATCGAGGGCCGGATGAAGAAATTCTTCGAGGAGGTGACCTTGCTCGGTCAGAAATTCGTCATCAACCCCGACGTGACCGTGGCCCAGGCCGCACAAGAGGCCGGAGTCGAAGTGACCGGCTATGCCCGCGTCGTGGTCGGCGAAGGCATCGAGAAGAAGGAAGAGGATTTCGCCGCCGAGGTCGCCAAGACCCGCGCCGGCGCCTGACCCTCGCCTGATCCGGATTGCGAGCGCCGGCCCCCTGGGCCGGCGTTTCGCATTCCGCGCCGGTATCCGGCCGCAAAGCCTCAGCCGGCGCAGATCTGTGCGCCCGCCGACTGCCTCGGCACGCCGGCTTCGGAAGGCGGGGGATGCCCGCCCAGACCGGGGCCATGCGGTGCGGCAGCAGAGTTGAAGATCTGCCTGCGCCTGGCGGCCAGCAGGATCGCCTGCGCCGTGGTCTTGGCCCCCAGCGCCTTGCGCGCCAGCCGCAGATGCTTTTCCACCGTGGCTGGCGTCACATCCAGGATATCGGCGATTTCCTGGGTGGTGCGGCCGACCGAGATGCATTCCAGCACCTCACGCTGGCGCTGGGTCAGCACGCATTGCTGCTCGGCACAGGGCAGGGTCGAGATGCGCAGATGCGTCAGCCGGCTCAGCGCCTCGACCTGCCGGCCGTGCTGCGCCCAAAGCGCGTCCAGCCGGTCCTGGCACATGCCGATCACGCCGCCGAGGATCACCCCGGCGCGGACCCGTTCCACATCGTCGCCCATGCCGACCGCATAGCCCGCGACATGGCCGTAGCGGGCGAAAACCTCCATCGCATGCTCTTCCTGCGGCGTCAGCCGCCCGGCCAGGCGAAGCCGCCGCATCCAGTCCCAGCTTTCGCTGCCCCTGTTCTGCGCCAGCCAGCGACGCATCGGCATGCTTTCAAGCAGATCCAGCCCGGCAAGCTCCTGCATCAGGCGCGGCGGATAGCTGGACAGCAAGACCCCGTCATCCAGCATCCGGTCGCAAGAGGCCTCCAGAATCCGCACCGCGTGATAGGAAATGTTGGGGAAACCCAGGTCGGCAAGGCGCGCAGCATAATGCTGCCAGACCTCCTGCGCGGAACGTGCCGCCAGGATGACCTCGATATCATTCAGCATTTCCATTTTACACCAAACTCTTTCCAAAAACATCTTAGATTAAATTGCACCATAACCGGTGACTTTGAAACATTATTGCCAGGAACCACAAAGGATCAATGCATCACGCGCAAACCGCGCGCTTTACGTGAGGTCAAGGTGATTAACTTTGGCCATGAAGCGCGTTGCCAGCAATGGAAAAGCTTTCTTCAGCGGTTGAAACGCCGCTCCGCCGACGCGGTTTTCAATGCGGGCTTTGCATTGGTGAAACACGCAGGGATTGTAATGAATGATTGATTTTCCACTTTTATATGAGAAATCGCGCCGGCAAAACCCATGGGGAGGCACGCCCTGCACCGCCGGGCAAGACGCGCCGCCCTTTCGCACCGGCAAAGGCCCGCCGCGCCATGCGGGCAACCCGCCGTTTCCAGGCCGTTTGCACAGGAAGCGCCAATGGCACCGCCCCCGCCGTACCCGGCAGGGGCGAAGGAAGAGCCTTGCTTTTCATTGCGGCCGGCCGAGCCGATTCCGGCAGGCCGTGCCGCGACATCCTGCGGGCCCGAGGGTGCCGCCCCGCCGCCGCTCCCTTCCGGACCGCCGCCCGACGCGCGGTTCAGGGCGTAAGGAATTCGATTCCAGGCAAGGCGGCGATCTCGGCCATGTCGGCGTCATAGGCTGCGGTGATGCGATCGACCAGTTGTTGCGTCCAGCCGGGCAGGTTCAGTTCCACCTCGATCTGCTCGGACTGGCCATGGGCCTCCAGGGCGGCGGCAAAGATGCGGCGGCGGCTTGCGACGGTCAGCCGCTCTTCCTGCGCCAGCGCGTCGCGGACCATGCGAATGCCGTCAGGGTGCAGGATGTCGCCCAGGATCTGCAACCCGGCCTTGAGCGGCACGTCGGCGGGCATGGTCGCGATACGGCGCACCACCTCGGGCCAGATCAGCGAGGTGTCCTCGTGGCACCAGACCACCAGGCGCCGGCCGGGCAGCGCGGCCTGGATGCGCCGCAAGGCCGGGGCCCAGCGCAGCGCCTCGGGATCGACCCCTTCCATCAGCTCGGCATAGCTGCCGCCGCCCTCCTGCGACAGGATGAACGAAATCAGCGTAGCCGGATTCTTCAGCGCCATGAAGAACTCGACCTCGGCGCTGGGAAACAGGTTGGCCAGCGCCGCCATCTTCTGGCCGGCGGTGACGTAAAGCCCCTCGGGCGAGATGGCGCGCACCGCCCGGCCGAGAAAGCTGGGGGTGCTGCAGATGATGCGGCGCGGATCGTCCGAATCCAGGATCGCATCCAGCATCACCTGTTCCATCGCCGGCGTGGCGGGGCCGCCCCGCAAGGCGCTCAGCGCCTCGTTGAAGATCTCGCCATGCCGGTTCGGGGTCACGGGCTCGATTCCGTTGCGCAGCAGCCAGTCGCGATTCTGCAACAAGGTCTTGACCATGCGATAGAGGTCCGTTCTGTGGACCCCGCAATGAAAGACGACCTGCATACCCGCAACCCCCGACTCGTTTCGGCGCACAGTAGCCAGCAAAGCGCGCGCGGAAAACCTCATGGTTGCGCATCGCCGTGCGATCTCGCCCTGCGCCCCCGCGTTCACGCCGCGCCGCCGCCAGAATGCCGGGGACATTTTCGCCGCATCGCGCAGCAGCGGCGACGGCGCGCTGGCCGACCGGATCACGGGACGGGGCCGCGCGCGGACCTGAATATGCGGCATGGCTGCAACGGGGTCATCTGCACCGCCTCTTTCCCGGTTCTTCGGCATGCGCTTTCGCGGCGCAGCTCATGAACCGGGATCGGCCCACAGGACCACCCTGCCCTTGCCGGCCAGCTTGGCCTGGTAAAGCGCCGCATCCGCCATTTCGTAAAGATGCTGCTGCCGGGAAACGCGCCTGCTGTCGGAAACCGCGACGCCCATGCTGGCCGTAATCCTGCACGGACAGGTTTTCGCCGACATGATCTGATGGATCATCCTGGTGCAAACCGTCATCGAATCCTCCTTCGGTCTTTCGGAAAAGATCAGGATCAGGAACTCGTCCCCGCCGATGCGGCAAACCCTGTCGCCAGAGCGCACGCCAGAGGCCAGTACCGACGCCACCTCGACCAGAACACGGTCGCCGGCGGCATGGCCGAACCGGTCATTGACCTGCTTGAAATGATCCAGGTCCAGATGGACCAGCGCAAAGGGATTTCGCGCCCGCGCGTCGAATGCCCTTGAAAACACGACATCGAAGCCGCGCCGGTTCAGCAGCCCGGTCAGGGGATCGGTGATGGACAGGATCTGCGCACTTTGCCGGGCACCTTCCAGGCTCGTGTTGATGCGCGACAGTTCCAGCAGCGCGGCACGGTTCGCCTCGTGCAGGAACAGGAATTCCATGGCCAGGTCGGAGGGCGGGAAATCGGAATCGGTCAGGCCGAATTTTTGTACCGCCGCAGACAGATAAATCCCGAAGCCCAGATTGAGCATGGCGATGTCCGGCGACACATGCAGGCCATGGCCGCGCAGGGACACATCGCGATGGTGCCGCAGTTGCAGGAATACCCTCTTGCCGCCGCCGAGCTGGGAAAACAGCTCCTCGAAGCGGATGCGGTGGCCAAGATTGTCGGCGGGGATGAGGGCGTCCTCCAGGCGTGACGCCCGGCCCAATACCTTGGCAAGCGTCTTGCCCCGCGACACCATGACGCCGGCGCGATCCACCATGAGATGCATGGGCATCAGCTCCGACAGGTTGCGCATATCCACCACGGCGTCCTTCAAGGCTGCACGCGTTTCGGAGAAAGTTCGAAGCCCCGCTTGCTGGAATAGTCGGGCAGGACGACATCTATGTCGATGCGATTCCGGACGACCGAAATGACGGCGAGCGCGCCATAATCATCCGCCATGACCCGCAGCATGCCGGCCAGCACACGCATCAGGCCCGGCTGGTGCGGCCGGGCGATGATTCGGTAATGTCCAGGCGCGTCGGACAGGACCGCGAATCCGGGAAACGCCAGGTCCGGGATCACCAGCTGGATGCGGCCCGGTAATTCCCGCAGGGATTCGACGAATTCCTGGAAGTTCGAGCCGCCGAAGCGCAGCAGCCTGCGGATCTGCTCCTGCCGGCTCAGCCAGGAACCGACATCTTCGAGCAGTTCGCCGACCGATTTGTCGAGCCGTCGGGCCGAGGCGATCACGATGGAGCGGGTGACGCTGTCCGGACTGCTGCCCCAGGTCAGGAAACCGTCGGGGTGGACATCGACCTCGGCCGCGACCTGCTGCCAGGTCGTGCTGCCATAGCTGTTGCGCAGGAACGCCTCGATGCAGCGATTGACCAAAGCATGCATTTCTTGGACTCCGTGCGGATTGCGTCAGTGCCAGAGCCGGCGGAAGCCGGGCCGGTCGACGGAAACGTATTTCGGGCCGGAGGCTTGCAGATATACCGCTATTGCACCGTGTTTCTCGAGATATGGCGGGTCAAGGACCAGGCATGGGCCCAGGGCACCCCGGCCTGGGACAAGGGCGACATTCGCGACCAGGATGCCGCCCTCGCGGCAAAAGCCTCGGGCATCCTGGCGCGCCGCCTTGCCGGTCAGGTGGCGGATGCGAAGCCGGGCGCCGGCCCGATCGAGCTCCACCATGCGGTTGGAAGGCGCCCCCTGCCACAGCGGGCGCGTGGCGGCGCCTGCCTGATCGGCGGCGTCGCCATCGGCCTTGAGCCAGCTCTCCACCGCGAAGCTGCCGCCGGCCGGCTTGGAGGGCACCCTGCCCGCCGGGGTCAGCACCGCCACCGCGTCGCCTTGCCCCGAAACCAGGACATCGGGACGTTTCGCGCCCAGCCAGAGCAGGCCGGCCGCCGCCAGCAGGGCGATGCCCATGCCCCGGCGCAGAACCAGCAGCGCCGGACCTCCTGCCCCCGCGGCCCCCGCGCCGGGCAGAAGCAGCATGGCGCCCACGGCCATCAGCGGCAGGACGGTGCGCGGCGCGACGGGTAGCAGCGTGACCGCGCCCTCCAGATCCGAGATCCATTGCGCGACCGCCAGCATCCAGCCGGTCCCCAGCCCCATCAGCCAAAGGGCCGGCTGCGCAAAGCCCAACGGCGCCAGCAGCGCCGCGAAGACGCCGCCCGGCATCACCAGCGTACCGACGACGGGCACGACCAGCATGTTGGCCAGCAGGCCATATTGCGTCATCCGCCCGAAATGCGCCGCGGCGATGGGCGCCGTCACCATGCCGGCCACGAAGGAGGACAGAAACAGCATCAAGGCCGGCCGGGCCCACCAGGGCAGCCGCGGCGACAGCCTCGTCCAGGGATCCTGCATCAGGATCAGCGCGACCGTGGCGGCAAAGCTCATCTGGAAGCCGGCCTCGGTCAGCGCCTCGGGGTTCAGCACCAGCACGATGCCGGCGGCGACAGCGACGGTGCGCAGCGAAACGGCGCGCCGGTCGGCGATGATCGCAAGCAGCATCACCGCCACCATGATGAAGGCGCGCTCGGTCGCGACGCCGCCGCCCGAAAGCCACAGATACAGCGCCGAGGCGCAAAGCGCCCCCACCGCCGCCAGCTTGTGGACCGGCACCGCCCGGATGCCGCCCAGCCCCTGCGCCGCCACGCCGCCCAGCCGCAACGCGGCATAGACGAAGCCGGCCAGCATGCTCATGTGCAGGCCCGAGATCGACACGATGTGGTAAAGATTCGAATCGCGCATGATCTGGTTGGTCGCCTCGGCGATGCCGGAACGGTCGCCGGTCATCAGCGCGGCCGAGACCGCGCCCGCCTGGCCGCCGATCCGCTCCTGCATGGCCTGGGACAGGGACATGCGGATGCGGTGCAGCGCCAGCATCCCGCCATCGGCCGGCGGCTCGACCGTCATGACCGGCGCGCGGGCATAGCCCACCGCGCCCAGGCGCTCGAACCAGGCGAGGCGGCGGAAGTCGAAGCCGCCCGGCTCGGCAGGGCCGGCGGGCGGCCCCAGATGCGCCGTCAGCATCACGCGCTGGCCGGGCACCGGCAGGTCCTGCGGGCTCATCAGCGAGATCCGCACCCGCGCCGGGGTGCGGGCGGGCGCGACCTCGTGCAGGGTGACCTGATCGAGCAGCAGCCGCATCCGGTCGCGCGACGAGCGGTCGATGCCCACGACCCGCCCCTCGACCGGCCCGTAATAGCGGAAATCCAGGACCGGGGCGGCGACCAGATGCGCCCTGCCGCCCGCCAGTCCCGCCCCGAGAAGAACCAGGAGCAATGCGAAAGCGGCCAGCCGCAGCCGGTCCGCCCAGGCCCAGCCCAGCCCGCCGGTCGCGGCCAGCCGCATCGCCCCGCCCGGCAGCAGCAGGCATGCCAGGCCCGCCAGGGCCAGCCCGGCATAGAAGCCCGGTCCCGGTTCGCGCGGCAACAGGAACCAGCCGCCGATGCCCAGCGAGAGCCAGAAAGGCATCCAGGGCAGCAGCCCCGCGCGAATGCCGACCGGGGGTCGCGGCCCGGCCGCCGCATGCCGCATGCCGGCCGGCGCAAGGGCCGGCAGCCGCCTTTGCAAAGCATTCACCGATTCCGTCACCAAAACTTGTCCTTGCCGTGCCACTTGCTTATCTGTGGCGCCAAGATTGGCATGCCGACCTTTCGAAAGGATTAACGGGCATGGCCGATGGCCCCGTTTTCTGAAACTGACCGGACCGCTGATGACTGATTCCCGCCCCGTCGTGACCCGCTTCGCGCCCTCGCCCACCGGCTACCTGCATATCGGGGGCGCGCGGACCGCGCTCTTCAACTGGCTCTATGCCCGCGGGCGGGACGGAAAATTCCTGCTGCGGATCGAGGACACCGACCGCGCCCGCTCGACCCCCGAGGCGACCGAGGCGATCCTGCAGGGCCTGCGCTGGCTGGGCCTGGACTGGGACGGCGAGCCGGTCAGCCAGTTCGCCGGAATCGCCCGCCATGCCGAAATCGCCCGCGCCATGCTGGAAAACGGCACCGCCTATAAATGCTTCTCGACCGCCGAGGAGATCGAGGCCTTCCGCGAACAGGCCAGGGCCGAGGGGCGTTCGACCCTGTTCCTGTCGCCTTGGCGCGACGCCGATCCGGCCAGCCTGCCCGAAGGGCCCTATGCGATCCGGCTGAAAGCGCCGCGCGACGGCGAGACGGTGGTGCGCGATGCCGTGCAGGGCGAGGTGACCTTCGGCAATGCGCAGCTGGACGACATGGTTCTGCTGCGCTCGGACGGGACGCCGACCTATATGCTGGCGGTGGTGGTGGACGATCACGACATGGGCGTGACACATGTGATCCGGGGCGACGACCACCTGACCAATGCCGCGCGGCAGATCCAGATCTATCAGGCGATGGGCTGGGACATCCCGGTCTTTGCCCATATCCCGCTGATCCACGGGCCGGACGGGAAAAAGCTGTCCAAGCGCCATGGCGCGGTCGGCCTGCACGAATATGCCGCCATGGGCTATCCGGCGGCGGCGATGCGCAACTACCTAGCGCGGCTGGGCTGGAGCCATGGCGACGACGAGTTGTTCGACGACGCCCAGGCAATGGCCTGGTTCGACCTGGACGGCATCGGCAAGGCCCCGGCCCGGCTGGATTTCAAGAAGCTGGAACATGTCAGCGGTTGGCATATCGCCCGGATGGGCGATGCCGAATTGCTGGAGGAAATTGCGGCTTTCCGCACCGCGACCGGTGCGCCGCCCCTGTCCCAGACCCAGACCGCCCGGCTGCTTCCGGCACTGGAGGCGCTGAAGGCCAAGGCCAAGACCCTGCCCGCGCTGCTCGACCAGGCGCATTTCGCGCTGATCGACCGGCCGGTCGCGGTCGAGGAAAAGGCGGCGGCGGCGCTGGATACTGTATCCCGTGGTATACTGACTGAATTGACTGCCGCGGTGCAGAATGCTAGCTGGGATCGCAACGAACTCGAGGCGGCCGTCAAGCGGATTGGCGAGTCGCACGGGCTGGGGCTGGGCAAGGTCGCGGCGCCGCTTCGCGCGGCGCTGGCCGGGCGCAGTTCCACCCCCAGCGTGTTCGACATGATGTTGGCGCTTGGCCGCGGCGAAACGGTGGCCCGGCTGCAGGATCAAGCGGGCTGAGACCCGCACCCATCACCCGGCCCGCGGGCCGGAGACAGGTGAAAGGAACTGGGAATGGCAGAACAGAAAGCCGCAAGACTGCATCTGGCGGGCAAGGATTACGACCTCGCGGTCCTGTCCCCGACCGCGGGCCCGGATGTCGTCGACATCCGCAAGCTCTACGGCGAGGCGGGCGTTTTCACCTATGACCCCGGCTTTACCTCGACCGCGTCCTGCGATTCGACCATCACCTATATCGACGGGGACAAGGGCGAGCTGTGGTATCGCGGCTATCCCATCGAGCAACTGGCCTCGGAATCGCATTACCTCGAGGTCTGCTACCTGCTGCTCTACGGCGAACTGCCCAACAAGGACCAGCTGGTCGATTTCGAGACCCGGATCACCCGCCACACCATGGTGCATGAACAGATGCACTATTTCTTCCGCGGCTTCCGCCGCGACAGCCATCCGATGGCGACCATGGTGGGCGTCGTGGGGGCGATGTCGGCCTTCTATCACGATTCGATCGACATCAACGACCCGGTGCAGCGCGAGATCGCCTCGATCCGGCTGATCGCCAAGGTGCCGACCATCGCCGCCATGGCCTACAAGTATTCGCTGGGCCAGCCCTTCGTCTATCCGCGTAACGAACTGGATTACGCCAGCAACTTCCTGCACATGTGCTTCTCGGTCCCGGCCGAGCCCTATCACGTCGATCCGGCCCTGGCCCGCGCCATGGACCGCATCTTCACGCTGCACGCCGATCACGAGCAGAACGCCTCGACCTCGACCGTGCGGCTGGCCGGCTCCTCGGGGGCGAACCCCTTCGCCTGCATCGCCGCCGGCATCGCCTGCCTCTGGGGCCCGGCGCATGGCGGCGCCAACCAGGCCTGCCTGGAGATGCTGCGCGAGATCGGCTCGGTCGAGCGCATCCCGGAATTCATCGCCCGCGCCAAGGACAAGAACGACCCGTTCCGCCTGATGGGCTTTGGCCACCGCGTCTACAAGAACTTCGACCCGCGCGCCAAGGTGATGAAGGAATCGGCCGACGAGGTGCTGGACCTGCTGGGCGTCCACAACAACCCGACGCTGCAGGTCGCCAAGGAGCTGGAGAAGATCGCGCTGGAGGACGAGTATTTCGTCTCGAAGAAGCTCTATCCCAACGTCGATTTTTACTCGGGCATCATTCTGGAAGCCATGGGCTTCCCGACCTCGATGTTCACGCCGATCTTCGCGCTGTCGCGCACCGTCGGCTGGATCTCGCAGTGGAAGGAGATGATCGCCGATCCGCAGAACAAGATCGGCCGCCCGCGCCAGCTTTATGTCGGCTCTCCGCGGCGCGACTACAAGCCGCTGGACGCCCGCTGAGCGCGCCCCACCAGGATCAGGATCGGCCCCGGACCAGTGCCGGGGCCGTTCTGCTGCGCCCCCATCACGTGCTTTGCTCGATCGGCTGGCAGGGACGCGGCTATTCGCCCGAGTTCACCCGGAACATGAACGCCGTCGTCCTGGGCCGGCTGCGCGCCGATCCGCAGGTGCCGGTGGTCTTTACCGTCATGGCCGATTCGATCTGCGCCCCCTGCCCGTCGCGGCGCGGCATGGGCTGCGCCGCGGACGACCGGATCGGCCGGCTGGACCGGCGCCATGCCGCGGCGCTGGACATCCGCCCCGGCCAGCGCATGACCTGGGCCGAGGCCCAGGCCCGCGCCGCGGCACGGCTGCAGCCCAGGGATCTGGAGCGGATCTGCAACGGTTGCCGCTGGCTGGGCCTGGGCATATGCCAGTCGGCCCTGGCCAAGCTGCAGCAGCCCGACTGAAGGCCTCCGCAGGCGGCCGCACGGTCGACAAGGTCAATGTGACGCAGTTGCCGGCAGCCCCGCCGCAAGGGGCTTGCGCGGCGCCGCGGCCGGTGCGAAATCGGCACCATGACCGAGCATGACAAAATCGCGCTGATCACCGGCGCATCGCGCGGCCTTGGCGCCGCTTTGGCCGAAACCCTTGCCGCGCGCGGCTGGCATATCCTGGCCGTCGCCCGCACCACCGGCGCGCTTGAGGAACTGGACGACCGCATCCGCAAGGCCGGCGGTTCGGCCACGCTGGCGCCGATGGATGTGGGCGAACCGCAGGCCATGGTGCAGATGGTCCGGGCGGTGATGGAACGCTGGGGCGGGCTGGATCTTTGGGCGCATACGGCGATCCATGCCGCGCCGCTGTCGCCGGCCGGCCATATCGACGCCAAGGATTTCCAGAAATCGGTCGACCTGAACATCGTCGCCACGCGCGGGCTGATCAACCTGATCGAACCGCTGCTGCGCGCCCGCAAGGGCACGGCGCTGTTCTTTGACGACAAGCGCGCCGGGCAGAAGTTCTTCGGCAGCTATGGCGCCACCAAGGCCGGGCAGATCGCCCTGGCGCAAAGCTGGCAGGCCGAGAACGTATCGCTGGGCCCCCAGGTGGTCATCGCCGAGCCGGCGCCGATGCCCACCGCCGTACGCGCCCGCTTCTTTCCCGGCGAGGACCGCGCCCGCCTGACCCCCTGCCTGGCCGAGGCCGAGCGCATCCTGGCGCAAACCCTCTAGCCGCGCCGGCGCAAGGGGCCGGCCCCTCGTGCGCCAGTGCGAAAATCCGGTCCCTAGCGCGCCAGCGCGAAAAGCCGGTCGATGTCCAGATGCGTCTCGAGATGCGCGGCCAGCCGGTCCAGCACCGCCTCGACCCCCGCGCCGTAATCCAGCGCCGAGGCCGCGCCGAACTGCTCGAGCCAGGCGGCGCGGAACGCATCGCCCGAGAACAGCCCGTGCAGATAGGTGCCGGCGACGCGCCCGTCGGGGCTGGTGGCGCCGTCCGGCTCGGGGATATGGGCAAAGGGGCGGGCGCAGTCGGGCCCCTCGGTGCGGCCCATGTGGATCTCGTAGCCCTCGACCGGCTGGCCGAGCGCGGTGCCTTGGGCCCGCGTCAGGCGCTTGTCGGGCGCCATGCGGGTCTCGACCTCCAGCAGGCCCAGGCCGGGGGTGCTGCCGGGGTCGCCGTCATGGCCCTCGGGGTCGTGGATCCAGCGGCCCAGCATCTGATAGCCGCCGCAGATGCCCAGCACCCGCCCGCCGCGCCGCAGATGCGCGAAAAGGTCGATGTCCCAGCCCTGCTGGCGCAGGAAGGCCAGGTCGCCCCGCGTCGATTTCGTGCCCGGCAGGACCACCAGGTCGGCATCGCCCGGCAGCGCCCGTCCGGGCGGCACCATGCTGAGCCGCACCCCCGGCTCGGCCGCCAGCGGGTCGAGATCGTCGAAATTCGCGATCCGCGACAGCATGGGGCAGGCAACATGCAGCCCGCCCGAGCCCAGGGCGCGGCGCAGGTCCACCGCATCCTCGGCCGGCAAAAGCGCGGCATCCGGGAACCACGGCACCAGCCCCAGGTCCGGCCAGCCGGTGCACTCGGCGATGAAGGCGCGGCCGGCATCGAACAGCGAGGGATCGCCGCGAAAGCGGTTGATGACGAAGCCGCGGATCATCGCCGCATCCGCCGGGTCGATCACCGCCTGGGTGCCGACGATCTGCGCGATCACCCCGCCGCGGTCGATGTCGCCGGCCAGCACCACCGGAACATCGGCGGCGCGGGCGAATCCCATATTGGCGATGTCGCGGGCGCGCAGGTTGACCTCGGCCGGGCTGCCCGCGCCCTCGACCAGCACCAGCTCATGCGCGGCGCGCAGCCGGGCGAAACTGTCCAGCACCGCCCCCATCAGCCGCGCCTTGAGCGCCCCGTAATCCGCCGCGGCGGCCCGCGCCGCGGCGCGGCCCTGCACCACCACCTGCGCGGCGCGGTCGGTCTCGGGTTTCAGCAGCACCGGGTTCATGTGGACCGAGGGCGCCAGCCCCGCCGCCCGCGCCTGCAGCGCCTGCGCCCGGCCGATCTCGCCCCCGTCCGGGGTCACGGCGGCATTGTTCGACATGTTCTGCGGCTTGAAGGGCGCGACATTGATCCCGCGCCGCAGCGCCGCCCGGCACAGCCCCGCCACCAGCAGGGATTTTCCCACATTCGACCCGGTCCCCTGGATCATCAACGCGCCCATGCCCGCCCCCGCTTGCCAATCCGCGCCTTGGTGACTAGATAGGCGCGTCGCTGAATGAAAGGCCCCGTGGTGGAAAACGTCGTTCTTACCGTGCATCTGATCCTCGCCGTGCTGCTGATCGGGGTGGTGCTGTTGCAGCGGTCCGAAGGCGGCGGCCTTGGCATGGGCGGCGGCGGAGGCGGCGTCATGACCGGCCGCCAGGCGGCCAATGCGCTGTCGCGCCTGACCTGGATCTTCGCCATCGGCTTCATCATCACCTCGATGACGCTGACCCTGATCGCCGCGCAGAACGCCTCCAGCGGCTCGATCGTGGACCAGCTGAACCTGGGCGGCACCCAGCAGGCCCCGGCGACCAGCCTGCCCGGCATCGGCGACTATACCCCGCCGCCCGGCGCGGGCCAGCCCGTGGTTCCGGGCGCCGGCCAGCCGGTGGCGCCGCCGGCCCCCGCAACGGCTCCCGCGGCCGAAACCCCGGCCCAGGCGCCCGCTGCACCCGCCGAAGACAGCAGCGCGCCCGCGACCGCGCCGGTGACGCCGCCTGCTGCCGGGGAACCCGCGCAGGAAAGCCCGGCACCGGCCAACAACTGACACCAGAACTTGGGGGCGCATCCGGCGCCCCTTACAACAACTTGCGGTCCGTTGCGGCCACGGGACAAATCGGATATGACTCGAGTCCCGTGAAACCGCCCAGATTCGGGCCGCGATCTCTTATTGGATTACTCACGGGGGCCCCTCGATGGCGCGTTACATCTTCATCACCGGCGGCGTGGTTTCTTCGCTCGGCAAGGGGCTGGCCTCGGCGGCGCTGGGGGCGCTGTTGCAGGCGCGCGGCTTCACCGTCCGGCTGCGCAAGCTCGACCCCTATCTGAACGTCGATCCGGGCACCATGAGCCCCTTCGAGCATGGCGAGGTCTTCGTGACCGACGACGGTGCCGAGACCGACCTGGACCTGGGCCATTACGAGCGTTTCACCGGCGTCTCGGCGCGCAAGACCGACTCGGTTTCGTCGGGGCGGATCTATTCCAACGTGCTGGAAAAGGAGCGCCGCGGCGCCTATCTGGGCAAGACCATCCAGGTCATTCCCCACGTCACCAACGAGATCAAGGACTTCCTGGCCGTGGGCGAGGCCGAGGTCGATTTCATGCTTTGCGAGATCGGCGGCACGGTGGGCGATATCGAGGGGCTGCCCTTCTTCGAGGCGATCCGGCAATTCGCCCAGGAACGCCCGCGCGGGCAATGCATCTTCGTGCATCTGACGCTGCTGCCCTGGTTGGCCGCAAGCGGCGAACTGAAGACCAAGCCGACCCAGCATTCGGTCAAGGAACTGCGCTCGATCGGCATCGCCCCGGACGTGCTGGTCTGCCGCAGCGAGCAGCCGATCCCGGAAAAGGAACGCGCCAAGATCGCGCTGTTCTGCAACGTCCGCCCCGATGCGGTGATCCCGGCCTATGACCTGAAGTCGATCTACGAGGCGCCCCTGGCCTATCACCGCGCCGGCCTGGACCAGGCGGTGCTGGACGCCTTCCAGATCAGCCCCGCGCCGCGTCCCGACCTGACGCGCTGGGAGGATGTCATGGACCGGCTGGAGAATGCCGAGGGCCAGGTCCGCATCGCCGTGGTCGGCAAATATACCCAGCTGGAAGACGCCTACAAATCCATCGCCGAGGCGCTGACCCATGGCGGCATGGCCAATCGCGTCCGCGTGCGTGCCGATTGGGTGGACAGCGAGAAGCTGGAGGGCGAAGGCGCGCATCTCTTGGACGGCTATAACGGCATCATCGTGCCCGGCGGCTTCGGCGAGCGCGGTACCGAGGGCATGGTGGCCGCGGCGAAATACGCGCGCGAGAAGAAGGTGCCCTATCTGGGCATCTGCCTGGGCATGCAGATGGCGGTGATCGAGGCGGCCAGGAACCTGGCCGGCATGCCCGACGCCGGCTCCGAGGAGTTCGACCACGAAGCCGGCAAGACCCGCTTCACCCCGGTCGTCTATCACCTCAAGGAATGGGTGCAGGGCAATTACACCGTGCAGCGCAAGCTGACCGACGACAAGGGCGGCACCATGCGGCTGGGCGCCTATACGGCGGTGCTGACGCCGGGCTCGAAGATCTCGGAAGTCTATGACGGCGCGCTGGAGATCGAGGACCGCCACCGCCACCGCTACGAGGTGGATGCGAAATACCGCGACCAGCTGGAGGCGGCCGGGCTGTGCTTTTCCGGCATGTCGCCGGACGGGCGGCTGCCGGAAGTGGTGGAATATCGCGACCATCCCTGGTTCATCGGCGTGCAGTCGCATCCCGAGCTGAAGTCGAAGCCGTTCCAGCCCGCGCCGCTGTTCGCCGGCTTCGTCCGCGCCGCGATGGAAAACGAGCGGCTGGTCTGAACCGCCGCGCCGCGCCATAGTGTCGGAACCAGACGAAACGGTTCCGACATGCGCCTTGCCCCGCTCGCCGCCCTGATGCTTTGCGCCCTGCCTGCGCTGGCGGATGCGCCGCTATTCCTGCTGGACCAGACGCGCCTGCCCTTCGACCTTGGGCCGGGCGCGCCGCAGAACCAGCCCTCGCGGCAGGCGAACTCGCCGCATGCCGCCGCCAATTCGGCGGCAAGCCCGGCCAACAGCGCCTCGCGCTATGCCAATTCGCCGCGCAATCCGGCCAATGAGAAGCGGGTGATCTTCACCGCGGACGGCACGGTCGTCGGCTATTACGCCCCGAACGGCTCGGGCACGCTGAACCTGTTCACCGTGACCGGCAAGCGCGTCGCCTATCGTCCCAGGGGCAGCAAGAGCCTGTTTTCCAGCGACGGGCGCTGGTGCGGCACGGTGGCGGATGCCAGCGGCGGCGGCTTCGCCTTTGGCATCATCCGCGACTGCGCGGCGCTGTTCTGAGGAGCGACACCGGATTGTCACATTGCAAGGCTAGATCGCAGGCAAGCGCAGCAGGAGATCCCCATGCAGGACCAGACGCCCAAGGACTGGCTTGAAGCCGAACTTCAGGACACGCTCG
Organism: Paracoccus pantotrophus; assembly: GCF_008824185.1. Lineage (NCBI taxonomy): Bacteria > Pseudomonadati > Pseudomonadota > Alphaproteobacteria > Rhodobacterales > Paracoccaceae > Paracoccus > Paracoccus pantotrophus. The sequence continues at coordinate 424,421 of NZ_CP044423.1, read as the reverse complement.
ACGAGGATGTCGAGATCGAGATGGAGGATGCGGTCCTGTCCCAGGAGATCGCCCGCATCTATCGCCAGACCCATCCCGACCAGATGCCGCGCGCCGATTATTTCCGCGAGCTGCTGCGGCTTCAGGCCGAACTGATCAAGCTGCAGGACTGGGTGGCCCATCACAAGGAAAAGGTCGTGGTCATCTTCGAGGGCCGCGACAGCGCCGGCAAGGGGGGCGCGATCAAGCGCATCACCCAGCGGCTGAACCCGCGCGTCGCCCGCGTCGTGGCGCTGCCCGCGCCCTCGGACCGCGAAAAGACGCAATGGTATTTCCAGCGCTACGTGCCGCACCTGCCGGCCGGGGGCGAGATCGTGCTGTTCGACCGCAGCTGGTACAACCGTGCCGGGGTCGAGCGGGTCATGGGTTTCGCCACCGAGGACGAAGTCCGGCAATTCTTCGACGACGTGCCCGAGTTCGAGCGCATGCTGGTGCGTTCCGGCATCCGGCTGGTGAAATACTGGTTCTCGATCACCGACGAGGAACAGCAGATGCGCTTCCTGATGCGCATCCACGACCCGCTGAAACAGTGGAAGCTGTCGCCCATGGACCTGCAATCGCGCATCCGCTGGGAGGATTACACCAAAGCCAAGGAAGAGATGTTCGAGCGCACCAACATCCCCGAGGCCCCCTGGTATATCGTGCCCGGCAACGACAAGAAGCGGGCGCGGCTGAACTGCATGGCCCATCTTCTGACCATGATCCCCTATGGCCCGGTGCCGCATGACGAGATCACCCTGCCCGACCGGGTCTTCAACCCCGATTACGAACGCGAGGTGCTGCCGCCCGAGCTTTACGTGCCGCAACGTTACTAGGGCGGGATCGGGCTTGCGGCGGCGCCCTTGCGCGGCATGATCGGCACGGAACAGCCGCAAGGAACACGCCATGCCCAAAGCCTATTGGATCGGCCATGTCACGGTCGACGACCCCGCCGCATACGAAGCCTATCGCCAGGCCAATGCCGCCGCCTTCGCCAGGTATGGCGCACGTTTCCTGGTGCGCGGCGGGGCGCTCGAGGTGGTCGAGGGCCAGATGCGCCCCCGCGCGGTGGTGATCGAGTTTCCCGATCTGGCAACCGCCCGTGCCTGTTACCACAGCCCGGAATATCAGGCGGCCCTGGCGCTGCGGCGGCCCTGCTCGATCGCCGATCTGGCCATCGTCGAGGGCTGGGAATCTGCCTGACAAATTTGGCGCGGGATATTGTTGCGCCGCGAAAATACCCTAATATCCGGCCATGTTTCGCAATCTTCTGAGCCGTCTTTTCGCCGTCCGCCCTGATTCCCCGCATCTGAGCGGCCAGGATGCCGAGGTCGCCATCGCCTCGCTGCTGGTGCGGCTGGCGCGCACCGACGACCATTACGGCACGGCTGAACGGCAGCGCATCGACCAGGTTCTGGCCCGGCGCCGGGGGCTGGGCGCCGCCGAGGCGGCCGAGCGGCGCGCCGCAGCCGAGATGATCGAGGCCGAGGCGCCCGACACCGTCCGCTTCACCCGCATCATCAAGGAGCGCGTGGAACTGCAGGAGCGCCAGGAGATCGTCGCCGCCCTGTGGGAGATCGCCTATGCCGACGGGGCCCGCAGCGCCGACGAGGAATCGCTGGTGCGGCTGGTGGCCGGGCTTCTGGGCGTGAACGACCGCGATTCGGCCTTGGCGCGGCAAAGGGCGCTGGACGATCTGGGGCTGTCGGGCAAGTGAACGCGCAGCCCCGCCCCGGCCCGCCTGTGCCGCCCCCCGCGCCGGCGATCCATGCCTGCGCCCTGCCTGGAAGGCCAGTGACGAAAACATTGCAATCGCGCAGCAAATATCGCCTCATATTCCCATGAGCCAGACAGAACCGACCATGGCCGCGCCCGTCACGGCCCCCGATCCTGCCGCAGATCCGACCGCAGATCCGACCCGCGTGCCGGTGATAGAAATCCGCGATCTGCACAAGGCCTATGGCCCGCTCCAGGTCATCCGGGGCGTCAGCCTGACGGCGCCGCGCGGCCATGTCATCAGCCTGATCGGCTCGTCCGGTTCGGGCAAATCGACGCTCTTGCGCTGCTGCAACCTGCTCGAGGACAGCCAGCAGGGCGAGATCCTGTTCGAAGGCGAGGCGGTGAAATGGCGCGGCACCGGACTGGCCCGCGTGCCTGCCGACCGGGCGCAGGTGACGCGGCTGCGCACCAACCTGTCCATGGTGTTCCAGCAGTTCAACCTGTGGTCGCACATGACCATCCTGCAAAACGTCATGGAGGCGCCGGTCCATGTGCTGAAGCGCAACCCGGCCCAGGTCGAGGCGCGGGCCCGCGAATTGCTGGCCAAGGTCGGCATCGGCGACAAGGCCGATGCCTGGCCGGCGCAGCTGTCGGGCGGCCAGCAGCAGCGCGCCGCCATCGCCCGCGCGCTGTGCATGGAGCCCAGGGCGCTGCTGCTGGACGAACCGACCAGCGCGCTCGACCCCGAATTGCAGCAGGAGGTGGTGCGCGTCATCAAGGATCTGGCGGCCGAGCATCGCACCATGCTGCTGGTCACCCATGACATGCGGCTGGCGGCCGATGTCAGCGATCACGTCGTCTTCCTGCATCAGGGCCGGATCGAGGAAGAGGGACCGCCGGCGCAGCTTTTCGGCGCGCCGCGGTCCGAGCGGCTGCGCCAGTTCCTGAGCGCCACCATGGCCGAATGAAAGAACCGACAGGAGAGCAAGGACATGAAGAAACTGACGCTTGCAGCCGCAGCCTTGGCGCTGACCGCGGGCATGGGCATGGCGCAAACGGTGCGCATCGCCACCGAGGGCGCCTATCCTCCCTACAATTTCATCAACGACCAGGGCCAGGTCGCCGGCTTCGAGGTCGATCTAGGCAACGAACTGTGCCAGCGGGCCGAGTTGCAATGCACCTGGGTCAAGAACGACTGGGATTCGATCATCCCGAACCTGGTCTCGTCGAACTATGACGCGATCATGGCGGCGATGAGCATCAACGAGGAACGCAAGCAGGTCATCGCCTTCACCGAGGATTACCTGCCGCCGGCGCCGTCCTCCTATGTCGCGCTGGACGAGGGTGCGAACCTGGAGACCGGCATCGTCGCGGTCCAGACCGGCACGGTCCAGGCCTCCCATATCGCCGACACCCAGGCCACGATGCTGGAATACCCGAATATCGACCAGGTCTTCGCCGCCGTCCGCAATGGCGAAGCCGATGCGGCCTTCGGCGATCACGAAGTCATGCGCCCCTTTGTCGAGGACAGCGACGACCTGATCTTCGTCGGCGAGCAGGTCCACCTGGACGAGGGCATCGGCATCGGCGTGCGCCAGTCCGACAACGAGTTGCGCGAAAAGCTGAACGGGGCGATCGCCGCGATGAAACAGGACGGCAGCCTGAACGCGCTGATCAAGACGCATTTCGGCGAGGACGCGCAGACCTACGAATGACCTGATGCCGCCGCGGCACCGGCCGCGGCGGCCAAACCGGCGGCATGATGTTTTCCCATTGCACCGACCCCTCTGCCCTGGACGGGCTTGCCTGGTTGTCATGCTATCTGACGACCGGCAACCACATGCTGTTCTATGCCAGCTTCGGCACGGTGCTGCTGCTGCTGGCCATCACCGCGCCGGCGGCGCTGATCTTCGGCTTCGGCGGGGCCATGGCCTCGCGCTCGCGCATCGCGGGGGTGCGCTGGTTCGGCCGCATCTATACCTCGATGGTGCGCGGCGTGCCCGACATCATCTTCTTCCTGTTCGTGCCCATCGCGCTGGACCAGGGTTTCGAATGGCTGCGCTCGCGCGTCTATTGCGACCCCTCGGTGCCGGTGCGGCAGGGCAATGAGTTCATCGTCTGCGCCGCCGCCAAGCTGCCGCTTTCGACCTCGCCGGAATGGGTACACCAGGCCTATGGCATCTTCCTGGCGGTGATCGCCTTTGCCGTGGTCTTCGGCGCCTTCGCCGCCAATGTGCTGCATGGCGCGATGAACGCCGTGCCGAAGGCGCAGCTGGAAACCGCCGAGGCCTATGGCATGAGCCCGCGCCAGGTGAACCGGCGCATCCTGATCCCGCAGATGTGGACCTATGCCCTGCCCGGCCTGGCGAACCTGTGGATGATCCTCATCAAGGCCACGCCGCTGCTGTTCGTGCTGGGGGTCGAGGACATCGTCTATTGGGCGCGCGAGCTGGGCGGGGCCAAGACCCGCGCCTATGCCTATCCGCATCCCGACTGGCGGCTTTACTATTTCCTGGCCATCCTGGCCTTCTACCTGCTGATGACCTGGGGCTCGGAACGGATCTTCGACCGCATCCGGACCAGGCTGTCGCGCGGCCAGGCCACCGCCGCCGGCGAGGCGATGCGAAAGGCCGCGACATGAACCAATGCCTGCAAACCATCCAGGATTACGGTCTGCGCGCGCTCGGCCTGGGCGAAAGGCTGCTGCCGCGCAGCGGCTTTACGCTGTGCGAGCAGGTCACGCTGATCGGCTCGGGCCTGATCTGGAACATCTATTTCGCCGCGCTGGCGCTGTTCTTCGGCTTTTTCCTGGCCAATGCGCTGGCCGTGGCGAAGGCCAGCCGCAACCCCTGGGCCAGGAAGCCCGCCGAGTGGTTCATCTTCCTGTTCCGCGGCAGCCCGCTGTTCATCCAGTTCTTCCTGGCCTACGAGATGCTGGTGCAGCTGCCGCGCGCCGGCATCGACGTGCTGGGCATCACCGTGCAGACCAGCTGGATGACCCGCGCCTGGGCCGGGGCGCTGCTGGTCCTGATGCTGAACACCGCCGCCTATTCGGCCGAGATCTTCTACGGCGCGCTGCGCAACCTGCCCAAGGGCGAGCTCGAGGCCGCCGATGCCTATGGCATGGCCGGCTGGACCCGCTGGCGCCGGGTGGTCTGGCCCACCGCGATGCGGCTTGCCTGGCCCGCCTATACCAACGAGGCGATCTTCCTGTTCCACGCCACGACGCTGGTGTTCTTTTCCGGCTTCCCGGCCTTCCAGCAGCGGGGCGACGCGCTCTACTACGCCAATTATTTCGCCGACAAGACCTTCAACCCCTTCATCGCCTATCCGATCGTGGCGGGCTATTTCGTGCTGCTGACCATCGGTCTGATCGCGCTGTTCGGCATGGTGAACCGCCGGCTGAACCGCCACCTTCCCGGCGCGGCGAAGAAGATCCGTTACAGGCCCAATCTCATCAGGTGATCCATGGACTGGCTGCGCGAGCATCCCGACGTCAAGACCATCCGCATCGCGGCCGCCGACCTCAACGGCGTGGCGCGCGGCAAGCGGGTTCCGGCACGCTTTGCCGACAAGATCCTGACCGAGGGCACGAAATTCCCCTTCTCGGTCCTGAACATGGACATCTGGGGCGAGGATATCGAGGACAGCCCGCTGGTTTTCCAGGCCGGCGACCCCGACGGGCTCTTGCTGCCGACCGAACGCGGCTTCATGCCCATGCCCTGGCTGGAAGCGCCGACCGGCCTCTTGCCGATCTGGATGTTCCACCTGGACGGCCGCCCCTATGAGGGCGATCCGCGTCAGGCGCTGGCCCGCGTGGTCGAACGCTACCAGGCCGTGGGCCTGACCCCGGTGGTGGCGACCGAGCTGGAGTTCTTCCTGATCGACGATTCGGGCGGGCAGCTGCGCGTGCCGCCCAGCCCGCGTTCGGGCAAGCGCCGCACCGGGGCGGAAACCCTGTCCCTGCGCGCGCTCGACGCCTTCGACCGTTTCTTCACCGCGCTCTACGACGCCTGCGAGGCGATGGACATCCCCGCCGACACGGCGATCTCGGAAGCCGCGCCCGGCCAGTTCGAAATCAACCTGATGCACCAACCCGATCCGCTGAAGGCCGCGGACGACGCCTGGCTGTTCAAGCTGCTGGTCAAGGGGCTGGCGCGGCGCTACGGCTTTGCCGGCTCGTTCATGGCCAAGCCCTACGAGGCATGGAACGGCTCTGGCATGCACATGCATTTCTCGGTGCTGGACCGGCAGGGCCGCAACGTCTTCGACAATGGCGGCGACGAGGGTTCGGACGTGCTGCGCCATGCCGTCGCCGGCTGCCTTGCCGCCATGCCCGGCTCGACCCTGCTCTTTGCCCCGCATGAGAACAGCTACGACCGGCTGGTGCCGAACGCCCATGCCCCCACCGGCATCGGCTGGGCCTATGAAAACCGCACCTCGGCCATCCGCATTCCCTCCTCCGGGCCCAAGGCGCGGCGGATCGAGCATCGGGTGGCGGGCGGCGACGTGAACCCCTACCTGACCGTCGCCGCGGTGCTGGGCGCGGCGCTGAACGGCATCGAGGACAAGGCCGAGCCGCCGCCGCCGATCCAGGGCAATGCCTATGAGCAAGGGTTGGAGCAACTTCCCGGCAGCTGGGGCGCGGCCATCGACGCCTTCGAAACCTCGCCCGAGATCCGGCGCATCTTCCCCGCGCATCTGATCGAGAATTTCGTCATGACCAAGCGGCAGGAACTGCATTACATGGCCGAGCTTTCCGACGAGGAAACCGTCGAGCTTTACCTCGACACGGTCTGACCCGGCGCGGGCGGCTCAGGCCGCCAGCACCCCGGCCAGCGAGTTCGGCGCGCTATGGGTGATGCGCACCCGCACCAGGTCGCCGACCTTGGCCTGGGGCGCCTCGACAAAGACCGCGTGCAGATAGTCCGACTTGCCGACCATCTGGCCGGGATTGCGGCCGGGCTTTTCGAACAGCACGCCCAGCTCGCGCCCGACCATGCCCTCCTGCGCGGCCTTCTGCTGGCTGGTCAGCAAAGCCTGCAATTCCTGCAGGCGCGCATCGGCCACGGCGCCCTCGACCTCCGGCCGCTCATAGGCCGGGGTGCCGGGGCGCGGCGAATACTTGAAGCTGAAGGCGGTGCCGAAATTCACCGCCCGCACCAGCTCCAGCGTGTCCTGGTGGTCCCGGTCGGTCTCGCCGGGAAAGCCGACGATGAAATCGCTGGTCAGCATGATGTCGGGCCGCGCCGCGCGGATGCGCTCGATCAGCCTCAGATACTGGTCCACCGTATGCTTACGGTTCATCGCTTTCAGGATGCGGTCCGAACCCGACTGCACCGGCAGGTGCAGATAGGGCATCAGCTTCGGCTCGTCGCGATGCGCGGCGATCAGGTCGTCGGCCATGTCATTGGGATGGCTGGTGGTATAGCGGATGCGGTCCAGCCCGTCGATTTCCGCGATCGCCCGGATCAGCCGGCCGAATCCCCATTCCGCCCCGCCGGGCCCCTCGCCATGCCAGCCATTGACGTTCTGGCCCAGCAGCGTGATCTCGCGCACGCCGCGCCCGACCAGGTCGCGCGCCTCGGCCAGGATGCGCGAGACCGGGCGCGACACCTCGGCCCCGCGGGTATAGGGCACCACGCAAAAGGCGCAGAACTTGTCGCAACCCTCCTGCACGGTCAGGAAGGCGGCCGGCGCGCGCCTGGTGGCGGCGGGCTTCGGCAAATGCTCGAACTTGTCCTCGGCCGGGAACTCGGTATCGACCCCGCCGCCCGCGCGCACCATGGCCGGCAGCCGGTGATAGGCTTGCGGCCCCACCACCAGGTCGACGATGGGCATGCGACGCTGGATCTCGCCGCCCTCGGCCTGGGCGACGCAGCCGGCGACGCCGATCTTCAGGTCGGGCTTCTCCGCCTTCAAGGGCTTCAGCCGGCCGAGGTCGGAATAAAGCTTCTCGGCCGCCTTTTCCCGGATATGGCAGGTGTTCAGCAGCACCATGTCGGCGTCCGACTGGTTCTCGGTCAGGACATAGCCCTCGGCACCCATGGCCTCGGCCATGCGCTGGCTGTCATAGACGTTCATCTGGCAGCCATAGGTCTTGATGAAAAGCTTCTTCACCGCCGGGGCGGGCTTGCTGGCTGGGTCACTCATGCCGTGCTGTCCTTGGGATCGAGGCCTGATACAGGAAAACGCCCGGCTTGGAAAGGCCGGCCGCCATGACGCCCGGCGCGCGGCTTCTTCGTTCCCCAAATACCCGAATCCGGCCTCAAAGCCGGTAGATGGCCGAGAATTTCTCTTCCAGGTAGTCCAGAAGCGGCCCCTCCCCGACATCGGCCCCGGTCGCCTGCCCGATCAGTTCGCGCGGCGGGTAAAGTCCGCCATGGCGCTGGACGTTCTCGCGCAGCCATTCGACCGCCGGGTCGGCCTCGCCGCGCGCCAAAGCCTCGTCCAGGTCCGGCACCGCGGCGCGCAGCGCGGCATGCAGGCAGCCGGCATAGACGTTCCCCAGCGCATAGGTCGGGAAATAGCCGAACAGCCCCACCGCCCAATGCACGTCCTGCAAGACGCCATTGGCCGGCCGGTCCACCGCCACGCCGAAATCGCGCAGGAATCGGGTATTCCAGGCCTCGACCAGGTCTTCGACATCCAGCCGCCCGGCGATCAGGTCGCGCTCCAGGTCAAAGCGCAGCATGATGTGCAGATTGTATTGCACCTCGTCGGCCTCGGTGCGGATGAAGCCGGGCGTCACGCGGTTCACGGTGCCGTAGAAGGCATCGGCATCGGGCAGGGACAGCCCGCCGAAGGCGTCCGACATGCGCCGGTAGAGCCAGCCGGTAAAGGCGCGGCTGCGGCCCAGTTGGTTTTCATAGATGCGGCTCTGGCTTTCATGCGTGCCCATCGAGACGCCGCGGCCCAGCGGCGTGAAGGCATAATCGCTGTCGATGCCCAGCTCATAGCTGGAATGCCCGACCTCGTGGATGGTCGAGTAAAGGCAGTTGAACGGGTCGGTCTCGACCACCCGCGTGGTGATGCGGCTGTCCTGCCAGCGCCCGGAACTGAAGGGATGCACGGCGATGTCCATGCGCCCGCGCGTCCAGTCATAGCCGAAGGCGGTGGCGCAGGTCCGCGCCAGGCGCAGCTGCGTCTCTTGCGGGAAATGCCCGATCAGCGGCTCGGGCTGGAACGCGGCGCCCAGCACGTCCTCGCGCAGCGCCACCAGCCGCGGCCGCATGGCATCGAAAAGCCGCGCGATCTCGGCCTGGGTTATGCCCGGCTCGTAATCGTCCAGCAGCGCGTCATAAAGATCGCCGCCATCGGCCAGGGCCGAGGCCTCCTCGCGCTTCAGCATCAGGATGTCGTTCAGCGCCGGCAGGAAATCCTCGGGCGCGTCCTTGGCACGGGCATCGGCCCAGATGCCCTGCGCCAGCGAGGTCTGCCGCGCCAGTTCCGTCGCCAGCCGCGACGGGATGCGCGAGGCGCGGCGATGATCGCGCGCGATCAGTTCGATGACGCGGGCGTCCTCGGCATCCTCGGGCTCGGCCTGGTCCAGCCATTCGCCCAGGCGGGGATCGGTACGGCGCTCGTGCAGCACCGCTTCCATCGCCGCCATTTCCTCGGCGCGCTGCTCGACGGCGCCCCGCGGCATCACGGTTTCCTGGTCCCAGGCCAGCCGCTCGGCAACCGAGGACAGCGCCTCGGTCTGGCGCTGGAAGGCGAGAAGATCGTCGAAGGCGCTCATCGGACTGTTCCCCGGACCGAAGTTTCGATTGGATAGCGCGCATGGTGCCGCGCGCGCAGGATCAGCGTGAACAGTGCCACGGCACCGATCTGATGCGCCAGTGCCAAAGCCAGCGGCGAGGCATGCAGCACGTTCATGATGCCCAGAAACACCTGCACGGCCAGGGCGACCAGCATCGCGGCATAGGCGCCGCGCGTCACCGGATGCGGCGAGCGCCGGGCGCGCAGGAACACCACCACGGCAAAGATTGCCAGCAGATAGGCCACCATGCGGTGGATGAACTGTACCAGCGCCGGGTTTTCGAAGAAGTTGCGCCAGCCCAGCGCCGCGTCCCAGATCTCGGCCGGGATCCATTCGCCGCCCATGGTCGGCCAGCCGGTATACATGCGCCCCGCATCGATCCCCGCCACCAGCGCCCCCAGCAGGATCTGGACGAAGGCCAGGTGCATCAGCCCGGTGGTCATCGAGAAGAGCTTGCCCTCGCCCGCCCGGCGGGCGCGCAGCAGCGCCGCCTCGGATCGCGACAGCGCCAGCACCTGCCAGGCGATCAGGCCCAGGATGGCAAAGGCCAGCCCCAGATGCGTGGCCAGCCGGTAAGAGGCCACCCGCACCATCTCACCCGACAGGCCGGAATGCACCATCCACCAGCCGATCGCCCCCTGGGCGCCGCCCAGCACGCCCAGCAACAGCAGCCGCGGCACCCAGCCCGCGGGGATGCGCTTCGTCGCCAGGAAAAAGACGAAGCCCGCCGCCCAGACCAGCCCCACCAGCCGCCCCAGCAGCCTGTGCGACCATTCCCACCAGTAGATGCGCTTGAAGCTTGCCAGGTCCATGTCGGAATTGACCAGCTGGAACTGCGGGATCTGCCGGTATTTGTCGAACTCGGCCTGCCAGGTGGCGCCATCCATCGGCGGGATCGCCCCGGTCACCGGCTTCCATTCGGTGATCGACAGGCCCGAGCCGGTCAGCCGCGTCGCGCCGCCCAGCGCGATCATCGCCGCGACCATGACGAACAGCACGATCAGCCAGATGCGGATCGCGCCGCGCGCGCCCTTGGGACCGGCGTCGATCATGCCGCCGGCGGGCGGCGTGCTGCGGGGGGTGGTCTCGGTGACTTCCTGAAAGACGGGACGTCTTGCCATGTCAGCTTCCTTCTCGATCGGGCGCGACCTTGGCCCGCCCGCGCCCGGAAATCAATCAGCCGCGACGGATCAACTGCCGCAGCATGCCGTGAAAGATGCGCGTGTCGGCGCGGGTCAGCGGCAGGCGCGACCACAGGTTGCGCAGCGTCAGCTTCATCGCCGGCGCCTTCTCGGGCGGAAAGAAGAAGCCGGCTTCGGCCAGCCGCTCTTCCCAGTGATCGGCCAGCCGCTCGATCTCCAGCCGCGTCGCGGGCGCCTCGCCATCGGGGCGGCGGCCCTGCGGGGCAGGCTCGGGCGGCAGGCTGTCGCGGGCCCATTCATAGCCGGCCAGCAGCACCGCCTGCGCCAGGTTCAGCGAGGGGAAATCGGGATTGACCGGCACGGTGATGATGGCATTGGCGCGCGCCACGTCCTCGTTCTCCAGCCCAGCGCGCTCGGGCCCGAAGATCACCGCGACCCGGCCGCCCTGCGCAACCCGCGCGCGGGCATCGGCCATGGCCGTGGCCGGGGTCAGCACCGGCTTGGTCAGCTCGCGCCCGCGCGCGGTGGTGGCATAGGCATAATCCACATCCGCCATGGCCTCGGCCAGCGTCGCGAAAACCCGCGCTCGGTCCAGCACGCGGCCAGCGGCACCCGAGGCCATGGCCACGGCCCTGGGATTGGGCCAGCCGTCGCGCGGCGCCACCAGGCGCATGTCGGTCAGGCCGAAATTCAGCATGGCGCGCGCGGCCGCGCCGATGTTTTCGCCCATCTGCGGGCGGACAAGGATGATCGCCGGTTCCATGGCCGCGGCCATATCCTTCCGCAGACCCACTGGCAAGGCGCGCGGCACTGCGCTATCTGCTGGCGAACCACGAGGGATGACAGCGCCATGACAGACCAGCCCAATACGCCGCAACTCTACCTGATCGCCCCGGTCGGCGCGGCCGCCTCGACGCTGGGCCCGATGCTGGCCGAGGTCATGGACCGCTTTCCCATCGCCTGCCTGCGCATCCCCGGCGCCGGCACCGAGGAGGAGCTGGGCCGCATCGCGGATCTCGCGCGCGAGATCGCCCATGCCCGCGACGTGGCGGTGGTGATCGAGGACCATGTCCAGCTGGCGCAGCGCCACGGGCTCGACGGCGTGCACCTGACCAATGGCGCGCGCGGGGTGCGCCATGCCCGCAAGGAACTGGGCCAGGACGCCATCGTCGGCACGTTCTGCGGCGCCTCGCGCCATGACGGCATGAACGCGGCCGAGGCCGGGGCGGATTATGTCAGCTTCGGCCCCTGCGGCGCCACGGCGCTCGGCCATGGCGAGACCGCGCCGCTGAACCTGTTCCAATGGTGGTCCGAGATGATCGAGATCCCGGTGGTCGCCGAGGGCGCCCTGACCCCGGCGCTGATCGGCCAGCTGGCCCCGCTGACCGATTTCATCGCCCTGGGGGCAGAGATCTGGTCGGAACCGGATCCGGCCGAAGCCCTGGGGGTTCTCTGGCGCTGAAGGTGCCGGTGGCAGCTCTTGCCGGGGGTATTTGAAGAACAGAGAAGACGACTGGCTCGGACTGGACCGCACCGTCGGTAGAGGCGCGACGGCCGGCCTTCTCTGTTTTTCAAATACCCCGGCGGCGCTGCAGCCGGCGATGCGTCAGCCCTCTTGCGCAGCGCCATGCCGCGGCCTAAAGCCTTGCCATGACCCAGCATCAGCGCCTTCTCATCATCGATTTCGGCTCCCAGGTCACGCAGCTGATTGCGCGCCGCCTGCGCGAGCTGAACGTCTATTGCGAAATCCACCCGTTCAACGCGGTCGATGACGCCTTCCTGAAAGACTTCGCCCCGCAGGCCGTGATCCTGTCGGGCGGGCCGGCCTCGGTCACGCAGCCGGATTCGCCGCGCGCACCGCAGGGGCTTTTCGGCATGGGGGTGCCGGTCTTCGGCATCTGCTATGGCCAGCAGGTGATGATGGAGCAGCTGGGCGGCCGGGTCGAATCGGGCCACCACGCCGAATACGGCCGCGCTTTCATCGCCCCGGCCGAGGGGCACCGGGGCGACGGCATCTTCGCCGGCCTGTTCGACACCGGCCGCGAGGAAGTCTGGATGAGCCATGGCGACCGGGTGACGCAGCTTGCGCCGGGTTTCGAGGTCATCGGCACCTCGCCCAATGCCCCCTTCGCCATGATCGCGGACGAGGCGCGCCGGTTCTTCGCCGTGCAGTTCCACCCCGAGGTGCATCACACCCCGAACGGCCGGACCATGCTGGAGAACTTCGTCCGCATGGCCGGCTTTACCGGCGACTGGACCATGGCCTCCTATCGCCAGGAGGCGATCCGCAAGATCCGCGAGCAGGTGGGCGACAAGCGCGTTATCTGCGGGCTGTCGGGCGGCGTCGACAGTTCGGTCGCCGCGGTGCTGATCCACGAGGCGATCGGCGACCAGCTGACCTGCGTCTTCGTCGATCACGGGCTTTTGCGGCTGAACGAGGCCGAGGAAGTCGTGACCATGTTCCGCGACAATTACAACATCCCGCTGATTCATGCCGACGAGGCCGACCTGTTCATCGGCGCGCTGGAGGGCGTCAGCGACCCCGAGGTCAAGCGCAAGACCATCGGCAAGCTCTTCATCGACGTGTTCCAGAAATATGCGAGCGGGATCGAGGGCGCGGAATACCTGGCTCAGGGCACGCTTTACCCGGACGTGATCGAATCGGTCAGCTTCTCGGGCGGCCCCTCGGTCACGATCAAGAGCCACCACAATGTCGGCGGCCTGCCCGAGAAGATGGGGCTGAAGCTGGTCGAGCCCTTGCGCGAGCTTTTCAAGGACGAGGTCCGCGCGCTCGGCCGCGAACTGGGCCTGCCGGAAAAATTCATCGGCCGCCATCCCTTCCCCGGCCCCGGCCTTGCCATCCGCTGTCCGGGCGAGATCACCCGCGACAAGCTGGACATCCTGCGCAAGGCGGACGCGGTCTTCATCGACCAGATCCGCAAGCACGGGCTTTATGACGAGATCTGGCAGGCCTTCGTCGCCATCCTGCCGGTGCGCACCGTTGGCGTCATGGGCGACGGGCGCACCTATGACTATGCCTGCGCCCTGCGCGCGGTGACCTCGGTCGATGGCATGACAGCGGATTACTATCCCTTCAGCCACCAGTTCCTGGGCGAGACCGCGACGCGGATCATCAACGAGGTCAAGGGCATCAACCGCTGCACCTATGACATCACCTCGAAGCCGCCGGGCACCATCGAGTGGGAATGATCCCGAGGGGCGGCCGCTGCGCCGCCCTTTTCGTTTCGGGGGCCGCATCCGGCGCAAGGCGCGGCTTTGCAAATTGACAAGGACGGCGCAATGCCGCCCGATAAGGTTATCGCTGCTAACGGCTCCGGCCGCGGGAAGCCGCCGTCGTCCATCGTTGCGGCCTGTTCACGACGAGGATCTTGCCATGAGTTGCGCCTGCGGGCAGAACCACAACCACGCCCCCCGCCCATCCTGGGCGGCGAGGAGATTCCCCTGGAGAAACCGCTGGTCTCGCTGACCGGCCGGCTGATCTGCAAGGATGCGGCCCAGATGATGCTGGCCATGGAGTTGCTGACCGAGCATGTGGCGCTGAGCCGGGCCGAACCCGGCAACCTGCGTTTCGACCTGTGGCAGTCCGAGGATCCGCTGGTCTGGGAACTGAACGAGCTTTACGCCGATGACGAGGCTTTCGCCGCGCATCGCGCCCGGCTGGAACATAGCCGCTGGGCCCGCGAGAGCCAGGGCATCGGGCGCGATTTCACCCGCAGCGATCCCTTGCCGCGCATCCGGGCCGAGCGGGCGCATGACCGCGCCGCGGTGTCCGACCTGCTGGTGCGCGCCTTCGACGGCCCGGCCGAGGCGCGGCTGGTGGACAGCCTGCGCGAGGCCGGCGACCTTGCGCTGGCGCTGGTGGCCGAGGCCGCGGGCACGGTGATCGGCCATGTCGCCCTGTCGCCGCTGGCAGCCGAGGGGCCGGCCCTGGCGCTGGCGCCGCTGGCGGTGCATCCCGCCGTGCAGTCGCGCGGCATCGGCACGGCACTGGTTCGCGCCGCGCTCGCCGCATTCGGCGACCATACCATCGTGGTGCTGGGCGATCCGGCCTATTACCGCCGCTTCGGCTTTGCGCCGGCCGAACTGGCGTCGCCTTATGCCGGGCCGCATCTGATGGCGCTGGGGCCGCGGCTGCCCGCGGGCAGCCGCATCGCCCACGCCCCGGCCTTCGCCGGGGTCTGAGCCGGCTCAGCCTTCGGCCGGGGGCGGCGGCTCGGCTTGCGGCAACCGCAGCCGCACGCGCTTGACCCGGCGCGGATCGGCGTCGACGATCTCGAACTCGGCGCCGCTTTCATGCGGGATCACCTCGCCGCGCACCGGCACCCGGCCGGTCAGCATGAAGATCAGCCCGCCCAGCGTGTCGATCTCCTCCTCCTCCTCGTCGGTGGCCAGGCGCAGGCCGGTCTGGGCCTCGACATCCTCCAGCGCGGCACGGGCCTGGATCAGCCATTGGCCGGGCTGTTCCTGGATGACCAGGCCGCCCTCGATCTCGTCATGCTCATCCTCGATCTCGCCGATGACCTGCTCGATCAGATCCTCGATGGTGACGAGCCCGTCCACGCCGCCATATTCGTCGATCACCAGCGCCATGTGGATGCGCTTTTGCTGCATCTGCTGGAGCAGAACGCCGATCGGCATCGAGGGCGGCACATAAAGCAGTGGCCGCAGCATCGGACGCAGGGCGAACTTGACCGGCACCCTGGCGCCGAAGCCGTATTTCAGCGCCAGATCCTTCAGGTGGATCAGCCCCAGCGGGCTGTCCAGCGTGCCGCGAAACACCGGGATGCGGGAAAAGCCGTGTTCGCGGAACATCTCGACCAGGTCGGGCAGCGTGGCCGTGACCGGCGCAGCGACGATCTCGGCCTTGGGCACGGCCACGTCGTCGACGCGCATCCGCCGCAGGTTGACCATCCCCGGAACGCCCGCCGTCGGGGCGGCCGGCCCCCTGTCGCGGGCCTCGGCGCCGGCCGGCTCGGCTTCGCCGCCGCCGAAGGCGCCCAGGATACGCCCCAGAAAGCCGCGCGATTGCGGCAGGTCACGCCCGTCCCCGCCTGTGCCATCCGCCCATGAGGCGGGTTCGGCGGAGACGGGCGTGTCGGGACTTCGGTCGTTGGTCATGTCTCGTGTTCCAGGTAAGGGTCGGGGATGCCCAGCTTGCCCAGGATCGAGCGTTCGGCATCCTCCATGGTTTCGGCATCTGCGTCGTCGATATGGTCATAGCCCGCAAGATGCAGCATGGCATGGACCAGCAGATGCATGGCATGGTCGGCGAAGGGCTTGCCCTGCGCCTCGGCCTCGCGCAGGCAGGTGTCGTAGGAAATGGCGATATCGCCCAGCTCCTCGACGCGGGGCGGTTCGGGAGGGGCGCCGGGCCGGCGCGCATCGAATTCGACCGCGGGCCAGCTCAGCACGTTGGTCGGCTTGGGCTTGCCGCGGAACTCGGCGTTCAGCGCGGCGATGCGGGCATCGTCGCACCCCATGACGACGATCTGGAACGCGCCCAGATCCAGCCATTCGCCCACCGCACGGGCCGCCCGCTCGGCCATGGCGGGCAGGCCGGCATCCTCCCAGCGGTCGTCCTCCAGCACGATGTCGACGATTTCCAGCGCCTCCTCGGGCGCATCGGCCTTGTCAGGCATCGCCCTGCCTCCCTGAAGCCAGCCGCGGCTCGCGCCGCGGGATGCGCTGGCCACGCTCGTCGAAGACCTCGCCGCGGGCCAGCGCCGCCTCGGCCTCGGCGTCATAGGCCTCGATGATGCGGGCGACCAGCGAATGGCGCACCACGTCCCTGGCGGTGAAATAGCTGAAGCTGATGCCCTTGATGTCCTTGAGGATCTTTTCCGCCTCGACCAGGCCGGAATGCACGCCGCGCGGCAGGTCGATCTGGGTGCGGTCGCCGGTCACGACCATGCGCGAGCCCTCGCCCAGCCGGGTCAGGAACATCTTCATCTGCATGGTGGTGGCGTTCTGCGCCTCGTCCAGCACCACGAAGCTGTTCGACAGCGTGCGGCCGCGCATGAAGGCCAGGGGCGCGATCTCGATGCGCTTTTCCTCCATCAGCTTCTGCACCTGCTTGGCGGGCAGGAAGTCGTTCAGCGCGTCGTAAAGCGGCTGCATGTAGGGATCGACCTTTTCCTTCATGTCGCCGGGCAGGAAGCCCAGCCGCTCGCCGGCCTCGACGGCGGGGCGCGACAGGATGATGCGATCCACATGGCCGCCGATCAGCATGGTCACGCCCACGGCGACCGCCAGATAGGTCTTGCCGGTGCCGGCCGGGCCGATGCCGAAGGCCAGTTCGTTGGCAAAGAGCGCGCGGACATAGTCCTTTTGCGCATCGGTGCGCGGCTCGACGGTCTTCTTGCGGGTGCGCAGCTCGATCGGGCCGGTCTGGAACATTTCCAGCTGCTCGGCCGGGCTCGGGCCCTCGGTGACGGTCTCGGCGCCCATACGCAGGGCCGCCTCGACCTCGGCCATCTCGACCGGGCGGCCCTGCTCCAGCCGGGCGTAAAGCGCGCGCAGCACCTGCGCCGCCTCGGCCTGGGCCTCGACGGGGCCGACAACGGACAGAAGGTTGCCGCGTCGCAGGATATGCACCTTCAGCGCCTCCTCGATCCGCGCGAGGTAGCGGTCATGCGGGCCGCAGAGATCGATCAGCAGCCGGTTGTCGTGAAATTCCAGCAGGGTTTCGCCGGGGGTCGCGGTCGCGGGATGCGTAGGGGTCAGACCCAAATTCGTCTCCGAGGTGGGGTTCTCAGTAACTCATGGTTGCAACTGAGCGGGATTCGCACAAGGGGGGCGGCCCCGCAGTTTCGGATTTGCCGTCGATTCGGCGAAAAAACGGACATCACGGCTGCGGACCACGCGCCATGGGCCGGGCGCGCCCTGCGACGAAATCACGCAGGTAATCGTCCTCGGCCGCGTCCATTTCGGCCACCGTGCCCTGCCAGCGCATCCGCCCGCGATCCAGCAGCGCCACCCGGTCGGCGATGGCGCGCACCGAACTCATGTCATGGGTGATGGTGATGGCGGTGGCGCCGGTCTCGTCGACGATGCCGCGGATCAGGGCATTGATCGCCGCGGCGCGGATCGGATCGAGCCCCGTGGTCGGCTCGTCGAAGAAAATCACCTCGGGATCGGCGGCGATGGCGCGGGCCAGCCCGGCGCGCTTGCGCATCCCGCCCGAGAGTTCCGCCGGGTAAAGATCCGCCACCTCGGGGCCCAGCCCGACGCGGGCCAGCTTTTCGATGGCGATGACGCGGGCGCGCGCCTTGGGCATGGTCCGCAGCAGGCGAAAGGCGACGTTGCGCCAGACCGGCAGGCTGTCGAACAGCGCCGCGTTCTGGAACAGCATGCCGAAATGCTCCATGAACGCGCCCCGCTGCCCGGCCAGCGGCCGGCCCTGCCACAAGACCTCGCCCGCATCGGGCGTCTCCAGCCCCAGGATGCAGCGCAGGAGCACCGATTTCCCGGTGCCCGAGCCGCCGATCACCACCAGGCTTTCGCCCGTGGCCAGGTCCAGATCCACCCCGTCCAGCACCCGCTTGGCGCCATAGGCTTTGCAAAGGCCGCGCACCCCCAGCATCAGAAGAACAGCCCCGTCAGTGCGAAATTCGCGGCCAGGATGCCGACCGAGGCGGCGACCACGGCATTGGTCGTCGCCCGCCCGACGCCCGCAGCCCCGCCCGCCGCCGTCATGCCGAACCAGCAGCCCGACAGCGCCACGATCAGCCCGAAGACCGCGCCCTTCAAGAGGCCCGAGATCACGTCCCAGCTTTCCAGATAGGCCCAGGAATTGGACAGGTAGATGGCCGAGTTGAACCCCAGCGCGTTCACCCCGATCAGCCAGCCGCCCATGATGCCGATCACGTCGCCCACGCCGACCAGCACCGGCACGCAGAGCAGCGCCGCCCAGAGCCGGGGCGAGACTAGCCAGCCCATGGGATCGGTCGAAAGCGTCACCAGCGCGTCGATTTGCTCGGTCACGCGCATGGTGCCGAGTTCCGCCGCGACGGCGCTGGCGACCCGGGCCGCCACCATCAGCCCGCCCAGCACCGGGCCCAGTTCGCGCGCCATGCCGATGGCGACGATGGCCGGGACCACGTCGCCGGCCTGAAAGCGTTCGCCCCCGGAATGGATCTGCAGGGCCAGCGCCGCGCCGGTGAACAGCGCCGTCAGCCCGACCACCGGCAGGGACAGCCAGCCGATCTGCATGACCTGCCGCGCCAGTTCCGCCGGATGCTGCCCGATGCCGGCCAGGCCGCGCAGGGCAAAGAGCGTCACCCGTCCCGTCATCCGGGTCAGGCCGATCATCGCCCTGCCGGTCAGCCGGATCGGGGTCACAGCCAGCGACGCTCGTAGCGCCGGCCCAGCGAGGTCAGGATTTCATAGCCGATGGTGCCCGACAGCGCCGCCAGGGCGTCGACGCCCTGCCGCGCGTTCAGGATCTCCAGAGCCGGGGGCACGTCGGGCAGATCGGTCACATCGACGGTGATCAGGTCCATCGAGATGCGGCCGATCACCGGACAGGCATGCTCGCCGGCCCAGAGGCTCAGCTTGCCCTCCCGCGCCAGGGCCCGCGCCAGCCCGTCGGCATAGCCCGCCGCCACCGTCGCCACCCGCGAAGGCCGCTCGGCCGTCCAGGCATAGCCGTAGCCCACGGATTCGCCGGGGCGCACCTCGCGCACCTGGATCACCGGCAAGCCCAGCGTGACCACCGGCTGCGCATCGCCAAAGGGCTCGCCGCCGTAAAGCCCGATGCCGGGTCGCACCAGGTCGAAATGATAGTCCGGCCCCAGCAGGATGCCCCCCGTCGCCGCCAGCGAGCGCGGCACGGCCACGCCCTCGGTCATGGCGCGGAAGGCGGCGAGTTGCTGGGCATTCGCCGCATGGTCCGGCTCGTCGGCGCAGGCCAGGTGCGACATGATCAGCGCCGGATCGGCGGCCAGCGCCTCGGCCCGGATGGCGGCCCATTCGCCGGGCTCGATGCCCAGCCGGTTCATGCCGCTGTCCAGCTGGATGCCGAACGGCGCGCGCGGCCGCAATGCCCGGTCGCGGAAGAACTGCTCGGGGCTGTTCAACAGCGGGATCAGCCCGGCCAGGTCGGCGCCCTCCATATGGCCCGACAGCACGAAGATGCGCGCATCCTCGGGCAGAAGCGGCCGGATCGCCTGCCCCTCCGAGGCCAGCGCGACGAAGAAATCCCGCGCCCCGGCCGCGTAAAGCGCCGGCGCCACGCGATCCGCGCCCAGCCCATAGGCGTCGGCCTTGACCACCGCCGCCGCCCGCGCGCCCGCAGCCTTGGCCGCAAGCGCCTTCCAATTGGCCACGACGGCCGCAAGATCAATGACGAGTCCCATGGCAGCGGCATGGCTCTTGCCCCGGCCCGCGTCAAGGGTTTTAGCAATTTTGCTATTTGCAGCGAAATTATCTAGCATATTTTGCAAATTTTCGCCTTTCCGCTTCCCGCATCCGCAGCAAGCCGGTAGTTTGCCGCAAACCCAAAGGGAGACGGCTCATGAAGGACATCCTCGGCGAACTGGAATCGCGCCGCCGCGATGCGCGGCTGGGCGGCGGGCAGCGGCGCATCGACGCGCAGCACGCCCGCGGCAAGCTGACCGCGCGCGAGCGGCTCGAGCTGTTGCTGGACGAAGGGTCGTTCGAGGAATTCGACATGTTCGTCCGCCACCGCTCGACCGATTTCGGCATGGAGGAGGACCGTCCCTATGGCGACGGCGTCGTCACCGGCTGGGGCACGATCAACGGCCGCATGGTCTATGTGTTTTCGCAGGACTTCACCGTCTTCGGCGGCTCGCTGTCGGAAACCCATGCGCAGAAGATCTGCAAGATCATGGACATGGCGGTGCAGAACGGCGCCCCGGTGATCGGGCTGAACGATTCCGGCGGCGCGCGCATCCAGGAAGGCGTCGCCAGCCTCGCCGGCTATGCCGACGTGTTCCAGCGCAACATCATGGCCTCGGGCGTGGTGCCGCAGATCAGCGTCATCATGGGCCCCTGCGCCGGCGGCGCGGTCTATTCGCCGGCGATGACCGACTTCATCTTCATGGTCAAGGACACCAGCTACATGTTCGTGACCGGCCCGGACGTGGTCAAGACGGTGACGAACGAGGTGGTGACGGCCGAGCAGCTGGGCGGCGCCTCGACCCATACGAAGAAAAGCTCGGTCGCCGACGGCGCCTTCGAAAACGATGTCGAGGCCATGTCGGAAATCCGCCGGCTGGTCGATTTCCTGCCGCTGAACAACCGCGAGAAGGCGCCGACCCGGCCGTTCTTCGACGACCCGGCCCGCGTCGAGCCCAGCCTCGACACCCTGATCCCCGACAACCCGAACCAGCCCTATGACATGAAGGAACTGATCCTGAAGGTCGCGGACGAGGGCGATTTCTACGAGATCCAGAAGGATTTCGCCGCCAACATCATCACCGGCTTCATCCGTATCGAGGGCCAGACCGTCGGCGTCGTCGCCAACCAGCCGATGGTGCTGGCCGGCTGCCTCGACATCGACTCGAGCCGCAAGGCCGCGCGCTTCGTGCGCTTCTGCGACGCCTTCGAGATCCCGATCCTGACCTTCGTCGACGTGCCGGGCTTCCTGCCGGGCACCGGGCAGGAATATGGCGGCGTCATCAAGCATGGCGCCAAGCTGCTGTTCGCCTATGGCGAGGCGACGGTGCCGAAGGTCACGGTCATCACCCGCAAGGCCTATGGCGGCGCCTATGACGTCATGGCCTCGAAACACCTGCGCGGCGATTTCAACTATGCCTGGCCCACGGCGGAAATCGCGGTGATGGGCGCCAAGGGCGCGGTCGAGATCCTGTATCGCAGCGAGCTGGGCGATGCCGAAAAGATCGCCTCGCGCACCAAGGATTACGAGGACCGCTTTGCCAATCCCTTCGTCGCCGCCGAGAAGGGCTTCATCGACGAGGTGATCCAGCCGCATTCGACGCGCCGCCGCGTGGCGCGCGCCTTTGCCAGCCTGCGCGGCAAGAAGCTGTCGAACCCCTGGAAGAAGCACGACAACATCCCGCTGTAACTGCGGGAAACGAAGGGAGGAAGCATGTCGAGACTGGCGGCAATCGGTCTTGCGCTGGTGCCTGCGGCCGTTCTGGCCGGGGCGGCGGGCGTTGCCCCTGCGCAAGAGCCGGGCGCCGACATCACCCTGCCTTCGGGCGCGGTGGTGCGCTGGCTTGAGACCCGCCACGACAATGCCGGCGGTCTGGGCCTGACCTATCGCTTCCGCTTCATCATGCCCGACCTGGCGCAGCGGGTGCCCACGACCGCCGGGCCGGCCTCGGACTTCGCGCCGGACGAAGCGCGCGGTTCCATCGAAATCGACACCGAAAGCGGCGAGGCCTGGGGCGAGCAGGAGGATGACGGGCTGATCGACCCCGCGACCCTGGCCGAGCCGGCCGAGGCGGACATCCCCGCCCCGGCCGACGAAGAGGCCGCCGACGCCCTGGTCGGCGCCCCGGTCCTGCCCGCCGCGCCCGATGTGCTGGCGCAGGATCCGGTGCATGAGGACATCGTCTGGCTGTGCGAGAACTGGGCCTTGCCCCGCATCGCCGCCCCTCCTGCACCGCGGCCCAGCAAGATCACCATTAACCTGACCGACCGCGAAAGCGTTTTCGGCGCCTTCGACCCCGAAGCGGTGCAGGTTTTCGAGGGTTTCAGCCTGCCAAGCGACCGCGACGCCTGCGAATGGGAGCCGTGGTGATGCGCGCCCCTGGCCATCCTGATGCAAGCCTGCCACAGCGCCGCGCACCCGCGCGGCCGCGGCTTCAAGCTGCCTGTCGGCGCTTCGCGGCGCTGGCTATCATGCCGCCGCGGTCGCATGAGGCGACCGAATCTCAACCGAGCAGTCGGGACTTGACGGTCCCGCATCACAGGAGCACGACGATATGTCGAAAAAGCTTGCACTCGCCCTCGTCCTGGTCGGCCTCGCCGCAGCCTGCGCCAAGAAAGAGCCCGAAGTCACCCCGGTTCCGGTCCAGCCCGAGCCTGTTTTCCAGGGCAAATACGGCGCCAACTAAGCCATTGGCCGCGCGCGGGCTGCCTGGCGGCCCGCGCCATCTGCGTTCCGCCCGGCCCCCGCGCGACAACGCAATCCTGCAAGGGGGCAAGACATGCTGAAGCATCGCGGCTTTCCGGGCCGCCTTCCCGGCACCGATTTCCAGTTCATCATCCGCCGCGCCAACAAGAAGGGCGCGACACCGCTGGTCCGGCGCGAGCGTTACCGCGACCGCAAGCCGGCCGACCGCCGCGCCGATACCGCCTTTCTGGCCGCGCTGATCCAGCATTTCGGCGAGGAGCCTTTCCCGCGCGGCAATCTCGATGCCGGGCGGCTGTCCTGGCTGATCGGCCGCGAGGTGGTCGCGGTCGGCAAGCTGGATCCCACCGATTACGACCAGCTGCTGCGCGTGGACATGAAGCGCGCCGAAGCCAGCTTTCCCGAGCTTTTCGCCGCGGACGCCCCCGAGTTCGACTGGGAGGAATCCGGCTGGGACGAGGGCGACTGGGACGACGAGGACGAAGACTGATGGCCAGACGGGGGATGGGCGGATTGCCGCGTAGTCTTGTCTTTTCACACCGTTGTCAGTTTCTTCCGGGGTTGGCGCGTGCAATATTGTGCGCACCTCTATCACCAACGGCCCGGAAGCGGGTCCATAATACAGGCAAAACGCTATGCAAAAATCCGTCATCCTCCGTCTTTCCGGCGCGGTCCTGCTGGTCGCCGGCCTTGCCGCCTGCGAACAGGGCTATGGCGGCGGCTCGACCCTTTCGCCCGACGCGCAGCGCGCGGCTGGCGGTGCGCTCGCCGGTGCGGCCGTGGCAAAGATCATCGACGGTGACGTGGCCACCGGCGCGCTCATCGGTGCGGCTGGCGGCGCGCTTTGCGACGACGCCGGCGTCTGCCAGCGCCGCTACTGATTGCAACCGGGCCGTCGGCGCCGGATCGCATTCCCGCGCCGCCGCCCATCTCTCGGAGCAAACGAGATGTCCAAGAAACTCGTCTTTGCGCTTGGCCTGGGCCTTTTCGGCCTGGCCGGCTGCACCCAAGGCATCAATCCGACCGACATGGATCGCGGCATCATCGGTGCCGGTGTCGGTGCAACCGCAGCCCATCTGGGCGGCCATGACGTCGCCAAGGGCGCGGCAATCGGCGCTGTCGCCGGCGCGCTTTGCGACGACGTGCGTCTGTGCCAGTAAGGCTTTCGCCAAGCTGACGGCGCGCCCTCGCGCGCCGGTCAAGCCTTTTTCCAGCCGTCCCGGCATCTTGCCGGGGCGGCTTTTTCACGTTCGGGATCTGCCCCAAGGGAAAGAAGCATGTTCAAGAAAATCCTGATCGCCAACCGGGGCGAGATCGCCTGCCGGGTCATCAAGACCGCCAAGAAGATGGGCATCCAGACTGTCGCCGTCTATTCCGACGCCGACCGCAACGCGCTGCATGTCAAGATGGCGGACGAGGCGGTCCATATCGGCCCGCCCCCGGCGAACCAGTCCTATATCGTGATCGACAGGATCATGGAGGCGATCCGCCGGACCGGGGCCGAGGCGGTGCATCCCGGCTACGGCTTTTTGTCCGAGAACATGAAATTCGCCGAGGCGCTGGAGAAGGAGGGCGTCACCTTCATCGGCCCGCCCTCGCCCGCCATCGAGGCGATGGGCGACAAGATCACCTCGAAGAAGCTGGCGCAGGAGGCCGGGGTCAGCACGGTTCCCGGCTATATGGGCCTGATCGCCGATGCCGACGAGGCGGTGAAGATCTCGAAGGAAATCGGCTTTCCGGTGATGATCAAGGCATCCGCCGGCGGCGGCGGCAAGGGCATGCGCATCGCCTGGACCGAGCAGGAGGCGCGCGAGGGCTTCGAATCCTCCAAGAACGAGGCGGCGAACAGCTTTGGCGACGACCGCATCTTCATCGAGAAATTCGTGACGCAGCCGCGCCATATCGAGATCCAGGTGCTGGCCGACAAGCACGGCAATTGCGTCTATGTGCATGAACGCGAATGCTCGATCCAGCGCCGCAACCAGAAGGTGATCGAGGAGGCCCCCTCGCCCTTCCTGGACGAGGCGACCCGCAAGGCCATGGGCGAGCAGGCCGTGGCCCTGGCCAAGGCGGTGGGCTATACCTCGGCCGGCACGGTGGAGTTCATCGTCGACGGCCAGAAGAACTTCTATTTCCTGGAGATGAACACCCGCCTGCAGGTCGAGCATCCGGTGACGGAGTTGATCACCGGCATCGATCTGGTCGAGCAGATGATCCGCGTCGCCGCCGGCGAGACGCTGCCCTTCGCGCAGGCGGATCTGAAGATCAACGGCTGGGCCATCGAAAGCCGGCTTTACGCCGAGGATCCCTATCGCAACTTCCTGCCCTCGATCGGCCGGCTGACCCGCTATCGCCCGCCGGTCGAGACCGCGGCCGGACCGATGCAGGCCGCCGATACCTGGGTGCCTGCCCATCCCGGCGATCACCCGCCCGCCGCGGCGACCGGGGTGCGCAACGATACCGGCGTCTACGAGGGCGGCGAGATCAGCATGTATTACGACCCGATGATCGCCAAGCTCTGCACCTGGGCACCAAGCCGGGCCGAGGCCATCGAGCAGATGCGCCTGGCGCTGGACGAATTCGAGGTCGAGGGCATCGGCCACAACCTGCCCTTCCTGTCGGCGGTGATGGACCATCCGAAATTCGTCTCGGGCGACATCTCGACGGCCTTCATCGCCGAGGAATATCCCGAGGGCTTCCTGGGCGCGACCCTGCCCGATGCCGAGATCACCCGCGTCGCCGCCTCGGCCGCGGCCATGCACCGCGTGGCGGAAATCCGGCGCACCCGCATCTCGGGCCGGCTGGACAACCATGAACGCCATGTCGGCGAGCACTGGGTCGTCTTCACCGCCGGCAAGGAAATCCCGGTGCGCATCACCGCCGACAAGCAGGGCTCGACGGTCGAGATCGACGGCCGCAAGCTGCGCGTCGAAAGCGACTGGCTGCCGGGGCAATCGCTGGCGCGGCTGACGGTCGATGGCGCGCCCTTGGTGATGAAGGTGGACCGGCTGCCCTCGGGCTTCCGGCTGCGGGTGCGCGGCGCCGACCTGAAAACCTATGTGCGCCGGCCGCGCGCCGCGGAACTGGCGCGGCTGATGCCCGAGAAGCTGCCGCCCGACACCTCGAAATTCCTGCTCTGCCCGATGCCCGGCCTGGTGGTCAGGATCAATGTCGAGGCCGGGGACGAGGTGCAGGAAGGCCAGGCCCTGGCCACGGTCGAGGCGATGAAGATGGAAAACATCCTGCGCGCCGAAAGGAAGGCGGTGGTAAAATCCGTCAATGCCGCGCCGGGCGAAAGCCTCAAGGTCGATGACGTGATCATCGAGTTCGAGTGACAGGAAGCCGCCGGGCGCCCGCCAGCGCCCGGCCCAGGGATCGGGGATCATGCCGGTTTTCGACGATTATCTCAGCCCCCATGCGCAGCAGGCGTTGATCGCCGGGCTGTTCATCGCCGCGGGCTGGTGGGTCGTCGCCCTGCAGAACCGCCGCCGCGACGCCAAGCTGCGCGCCGAGCGGATCGGCGACGTGCAGCGCGCGCTTCTGGCCGAGATCCGCGCCCATGTCGTCGCGCTGGAGGCGCAGCGGCTGGACGAGGACGAGGCGCGGCAGCTCTTGGACGGCCTGCGCGCCAGCGGCCGGGTGCCGGTGATCCCGACCCAGGCCAATGACCGGATCTTCGCCGCCATCATCGACGAGGTGCATATCCTGCCCGCCTCGGTCATCGATCCGGTAGTAACCTATTACCGGCAACTGTCGGTCATGGCCGCCTTTGCCGAGGCGATCCGCGACCAGGCCAGAAAGGATCCGGCGCGGGCGGTCGAGATGTTCGGGGATTACCTGGGGCTGACCGAGGCGGCACGCGAGACCGGGCACGAAGCCATGCGGCTGCTCATGGCCAGCATCTTCGGCGGCGAGCGGGCGGTTCAGGAATTGCTGGAGCAGGAAGAACGGGCCGGCGCCGGGCGCATCGCCGCCGCCCTGCCCGGCGAGCTGGCGGAACTGCGCGACCGCCTCAGTAAGCGATCTTCGGACCGGAGCGGCCTTTGATGGGTTTCAGACCGACGATGATGGCCATTTCATTGGCGGTGCGGGCGCGGGCCAGCCGCTCGGCCAGCGAGGCATTGGCCGGACCGGGCTTGGCCTGGCCGGCTCCCGTCGCCGGGGCGGCGTCTTCCGTCACGCGCGGCCGGGGCGATTTGGCCATGGCAGTCCTCCTGTTCAGCGGGCATCCATGCTGCCCTGCCCCCAAGATAATGGCTGCGCGCCCGTCCCGCAATGAAATCGGTGCGATTTTCGCAAGCCCGCGTCACGGCAGCCCGGCGCGGCCGATTTCCTGCAAGCGCAGCGGAAACTTGTCGATGGCCCGCGTGATCTCGCGCACCGACCAGGGCACGGGCTTGCGCTGCTTGACCTGGCCGTCCTTGTCCATCAGCACCAGCGAGAAGCCCTCGGGGCGCAATTGCCGGCGCCAGATGCTTGCCGCCGCGGGGTCGGCATCGGTGATCACCACCACGTCGCGGGCGATCAGCGGCGCGGGATCGCGCTGCAAGGCGGACAGTTGCTCGATGAAGGCCGGATCGGCGGCGGTATTGGCAAAGATCACCACCGGCCGCGCCTGCCACATGAACTCGGCCGGATCGGCCTCGGCGGCGGGCAGCACCGTCAATTCGCCCGCAGGCGTCTGGGGACGCGCGGGCGTCGCCCCCTCGCTTCGTGCGGCGGGCACTTCGCCGCGGACATATGGGCGATGGCCGTCGGCCTCGCCTTCGGGCCTTGGACCCATCGCCGCCACCAGCGGCACCACGACCAGCAAAATCAACCGTTTCAGTTTCATCGCCCCCTCTTCTCCTCATTCATATAAGAGCCGAGGGGCCATGGGAAAGGATGCAAGATGACCGAAAGCACGAAAGCCGCCCTCGAGGAATGGCGCCGGCTCGCCAGCAAAGAGCTGAAAGGCGCCGATCCCGACAGCCTGACCTGGCATACGCTGGAGGGGATCGCGGTCAAGCCGCTCTACACCGAGGAGGACGTGAAGGGCCTGGACCATCTGGGCAGCCTGCCCGGCATCGAGCCCTTCACCCGCGGCCCGCGTGCCACCATGTATGCCGGCCGGCCCTGGACCATCCGGCAATATGCCGGCTTCTCGACCGCCGAGGAATCGAACGCCTTCTATCGCAAGGCGCTGGCCGCAGGGCAGCAGGGCGTTTCGGTCGCCTTCGACCTGGCCACACATCGCGGCTATGACAGCGACCATCCGCGGGTCGAGGGCGACGTGGGCAAGGCCGGCGTCGCCATCGACAGCGTCGAGGACATGAAGATCCTGTTCGACGGCATCCCGCTGGACAAGGTTTCCGTGTCCATGACCATGAACGGCGCGGTGATCCCGGTGCTGGCCAATTTCATCGTCACCGGCGAGGAACAGGGCCATTCCCGCGCCGTGCTGTCGGGCACCATCCAGAACGACATCCTCAAGGAGTTCATGGTCCGCAACACCTATATCTATCCGCCCGAGCCCTCGATGCGGATCATCGCGGACATCATCGAATACACCTCGCACGAGATGCCCAGGTTCAACTCGATCTCGATCTCGGGCTATCACATGCAGGAGGCCGGCGCGAACCTGGTGCAGGAACTGGCCTATACCCTGGCCGACGGGCGCGAATATGTCCGCGCCGCGCTGAAGGCCGGGATGGACGTGGACCAGTTCGCCGGGCGGCTGTCCTTCTTCTTCGCCATCGGCATGAATTTCTTCATGGAGGCGGCTAAGCTGCGCGCCGCGCGCCTGCTGTGGACGCGGATCATGAAGGAGTTCGAGCCGAAGAAGCCGGGCTCGCTGATGCTGCGCACGCATTGCCAGACCTCGGGCGTCAGCCTGCAGGAACAGGACCCCTACAACAACGTGGTCCGCACCGCCTACGAGGCGATGGCGGCGGCGCTTGGCGGCACGCAGTCGCTGCATACCAACGCGCTGGACGAGGCCATCGCGCTGCCGACCGAGTTCAGCGCCCGCATCGCCCGCAACACCCAGCTGATCCTGCAGGAGGAAACCGGCATCACCCATGTCGTCGATCCGCTGGCAGGTTCCTATTACGTCGAGAGCCTGACGCATGAGCTGGCCGAGAAGGCCTGGGCGCTGATCGAGGAGGTCGAGGCCATGGGCGGCATGACCAAGGCCGTCGCCTCGGGCATGCCCAAGCTGCGCATCGAGGAGACCGCCGCCCGCCGCCAGGCCATGATCGACCGCGGCGAGGAGGTGATCGTCGGGGTGAACAAGTATCGCCTGGCCAAGGAAGACCCGATCGACATCCTCGATATCGACAACATGAAGGTGCGCGAGGCGCAGATCGCCCGGCTGCACAAGATGCGCGAGACGCGGGACGAGGTGCAATGCCAGGCGGCGCTGGCCGAGCTGTCGCGCCGGGCAAAGGAAGGCGGCAACCTGCTGGAAGCCGCGGTCGAAGCCGCGCGCGCGCGCGCTTCTGTGGGGGAAATCAGCATGGCAATGGAAAAGGAATTCGGCCGCCACCGCGCCGAGGTCAAGACCCTGGCCGGCGTCTATGGCGCCGCCTATGAAGGCGACGACGATTTCGCGCAGATCCAGCGCGACGTCGAAACCTTCGCCGAGCAGGAAGGCCGCCGCCCGCGCATGCTGGTGGTCAAGATGGGCCAGGACGGCCACGACCGCGGCGCCAAGGTCATCGCCACCGCCTTTGCCGATATCGGCTTCGACGTCGACGTGGGGCCGCTGTTCCAGACCCCCGAGGAAGCCGCGCAGGATGCCATCGACAACGACGTGCACGTGGTGGGCATCTCGTCTCAGGCGGCCGGGCACAAGACCCTGGCGCCGAAGCTGATCGCGGCCTTGAAGGAGCAGGGCGCGGGCGACATCATCGTGATCTGCGGCGGCGTGATCCCGCAGCAGGATTACGATTTCCTGAAGAAGGCCGGGGTGAAGGCGATCTTCGGGCCGGGGACCAACATCCCCGCGGCGGCGCGCGACATCCTGGGCCTGATCCGCGCGGCGCGGGCGGCATGACAGACCTGCGGCCGGGGCGCCTGGCGTCGCGGCCGCAGGGGTATTTGGGGAACGAAGAAGCGCGCGGCCCTTGCCCGAGGGACGGCGCGGCAAAGGAGGCCCGGCGATGATGCTGCGTCCTGCGACCGACCGGGATATTCCGGCGATCCTGGCGTTCTGGAACCCGCTGATCCGCGAGACCACGATCACCTTTTCCAGCGAGGAGAAGACGGCCGAAGGGCTGGCGCGGATGATCGCGGGGCGGCTGGCCGCGGGGCGGGCCTTCCTGGTCGCCGAGGAGGCCGGCGCGGTGCTGGGGTTGGCGAGCTATGACCAGTTCCGCCCCGGCGACGGCTATGCCCATTGCATGGAGCATACCGTCATCCTGTCGCCCGCCGCGCACGGGCGCGGCATCGGCCGGGCGCTGATGGCGGCGCTGGAGGATCATGCCCGCGTGCGGGGCGCGCATGGCATGATCGCCGCGGTTTCAGCCGAGAACGAGGCCGGCCTCGCCTTTCACCGCGCCATCGGCTATCGCGAGGTCGGGCAGGTGCCGCAGGCGGGGCGCAAGTTCGGCCGGTGGCTGGACCTGGTGCTGCTGCAAAAGATCCTCTGACCCGGCTTGCCTGCCGCCGGGTGCTATGGAACACTCGGGCCCGCAAGCGCGGGGACAGGATGGACGACGGCAGGGGCGGGCAGATCACCGGCATCGCGGGCAATGGAAAAATCGGCCGGAAAGGCGTTTTCTTGAAACGCAAGGTGCATGCCCCCCGCGGGATAACGGCCTTCGTGCCGCCCGATGCGATCCTGCTGCGCCGGGGCGCACCGCCTGATCCTGGGCAGGCGGCATTCGGCGACCCACCGCATGCGGGCCTGCGCCGTGGCCTGCTTCCCGTTGTTGCCTGCATCGGTGGTGCATCATGGCCAGGATAGGCGCACCACCCGAGACGCATTACACTCTGCCCGCGGATTTCGCCGCCGCCCTGGGGCATTGCGTGGCGAATTTCGGCTGGCTCGAGGAGATCATCAAGCGCACCATCTATGCACTGGACCGGGCGCGGCTGGCCGACGACCTGACCGAGGAAGAGCTGCAAAGCTGGCTGACCCGCATGGTCTCGATCGCCGACGATTCCATGGGCACGCTGATCGAGCAGCTCGACGCCGCCATGCGCCGCTATCCCGGCCTGCGCGACCGCAACCGCATCACCGACCGGCTGGCCGAGATCCGCCTGCAACGCAACCTGCTTTGCCATGCCTCCTGGCGGCCGACCGAGGACAAGGCGCGCTGGCACCCCGCCTTCGTCAACACCAGGGGCGAGGTGCAACGCCAGCCGCTGAGCATCGCCGACCTGGAGGCTATCCGCGCCGATACGGTCGAGATCGGCACCCGCGTGCTGCGGGTGATGCGGGCGACCGGCGTCAAGGGCTATTGGGCGGGGGATGACGAGGCCTGATCCCATGCGCGTTGCAACGTGCCGCGCCATCCGCTAACACCGCTTCGTCCATAGATAAGAGTTTCATATGTCCGCCCAGAACCAGGGGCAAAACGCCTCTCCGCTGCGTCTCGGCATCGCTGGCCTTGGGACGGTCGGCACCGGCACCGTCAAGATCATCCAGAAACACGCCGCCCTGCTGGCCCTGCGCGCCGGCCGGCCGATCGCCATCACCGCCGTCAGCGCCCGCGACCGGATGAAGAACCGCGATGTGGACCTGTCCGGCTATGCCTGGGAGGATGACGCCCGCACGCTCGCCCTGCGCGAGGACGTGGATGTCTTCGTCGAGCTGATCGGCGGCGACGAGGGCATTGCGCGCGAGGCGGTGACGGCCGCGCTGCGCGCCGGCAAGGACGTGGTGACGGCCAACAAGGCGCTGCTGGCGATCCACGGCCAGGAACTGGCGGAACTGGCCGAGGCCAATGGCCGGGTGATCCGTTTCGAGGCCGCGGTGGCCGGCGGCATCCCGGTGATCAAGGCGATGACCGAATCGCTTTCCGGCAACGAGATCCGCCGCATCATGGGGGTGATGAACGGCACCTGCAACTATATCCTGACCCGGATGGAAAGCGCCGGCCTGCCCTATGAGGAGGTTTTCGAGGAGGCGCGCCAGCTGGGCTATCTCGAGGCCGATCCGACGCTGGACGTGGGCGGCATCGACGCCAGCCACAAGCTGGCGATCCTGGCCGCCATCGCCTTCGGCACCCGGCCCAGCTTCGACGCGGTCGAGATCGAGGGCATCGAGCGGGTCAGCATCGACGACATCCGCCGCGCCGCCGACATGGGCTATCGCATCAAGCTGCTGGGCGTGGCGCAGATGACCGGGCGCGGCCTCGAGCAGCGCATGTCGCCCTGCCTGGTGCCCGCCGACAGCCCGCTGGGGCAGTTGCAGGGCGGCACCAACATGGTGGTGATCGAGGGCGATGCGGTCGGCCAGATCGTGCTGCGCGGCGCCGGCGCCGGCGAGGGCCCGACCGCCAGCGCGGTGATGTCCGACGTGGTCGAGATCGCGCGCGGCGTGCGCATGCCCAGCTTTGGCCAGCCGGCCGCGACGCTGGCCAGCCCGCAGTCGGCGCGGACCGCGGTGCCGGCGGCCTATTACATTCGCCTGCAACTGACCGACAAGCCCGGGGCGCTGGCCAAGGTGGCCTCGGTGCTGGGCGATGCCGGCATCTCGATCGACCGCATGCGGCAATACGGCCATTCCCGCACCGAAGGCGTGGCGCCGGTGCTGATCGTCACCCACAAGACCACGCCCGAGGCCATCGACCACGCCATCGAGGCCCTGCCGCGCACCGGCGTCATCGCCGGCGAACCGGTCGAGCTGCGGATCGAAGAAGTCTAGGGTCAGGATGCATTGATTTTCAGTGTGCTACGTGATTCACGGCTCGGAAAACGGAGCGGTGACATGAGCGACCTGTACTGGCTGACCGACGAGCAGATGACCAAGCTTGCCCCTTTCTTCCCGAAGTCGCACGGCAAGCCACGCGTCGATGACAAGCGTGTTCTAAGCGGGATTATCTTCATCAATCGCAATGGTTTGCGCTGGCGAGATGCCCCCAGGGAGTATGGGCCGCACAAGACGCTCTACAGCCGGTGGAAGCGTTGGAGCGAGAAAGGCATTTTCGCCAGGATGATGATCGGGCTGGCCGCCGACCACGGCGAGGAAAAGACCGTGATGATCGACGCGACCTATCTGAAAGCGCACCGCACCGCGACCAGCTTGGCCGTGAAAAAGGGGGGCGTGGACGCCTCGTCGGCCGGACCAAGGGCGGCATGAACACGAAGCTGCATGCCATCTGTGACAGCCAGGGCCGACCGCTCGACCTGTTCGTCACCGCAGGGCAGGTCAGCGACTACATCGGGGCGCGGGCGTTGCTCAGCAGCCTCCCAAAGGTCGATTGGCTGCTCGGGGATCGCGGCTATGACGCCGACTGGTTCCGGGAAGCCTTGCAGGACAAGGGGATACGAGCCTGCATCCCCGGCCGAAAGCAGCGCAAGACACCGGTCAAATACGACAAGCGCCGATACAAGCGGCGCAACCGCATCGAGATCATGTTTGGCAGGCTCAAGGACTGGCGGCGCGTGGCAACCCGATACGACAGATGCCCGAAGGTCTTCCTCTCGGCCATCGCGCTCGCGGCAACCGTCATTTATTGGTTATGAATCCTGACCCTAGCACGGTTCAGGCCATCGGCAGCCTCTCGTGACCGGCCGGGATCGCCGGTCTGATTTGCCCGGATCGGATGATCCACCAGGGCGCTGCCGCTGGCGACGCGACAGAAATGTAATGCGCCATCATGGCCGATCATCGCATTGGCCCTTGCAGGATCGGGGAGGGTCGCGCCCCTTCGTCTCCGATCCGTGCGATAACAATCGGAAGGTGGGGTGACGACGGCGCAGGAAAAGCCATCGGTTACCCGGTTCAGACCCGGTTCGGTCGCCTTTACGGCGCGATCCGGCTGCGTCTCGTGATCGCTCTCCACCCGATATCGGGCCTCTCCGGCCTCATGTCGCGGCCTTGAGGTTCAGCCGTTCCTCGAGCTTTGCGGCCGTCTCCTTGCGCTCGCTGTAGCGGTCGGTCAGGAAGGCCGACAGGTCGCGGGTCAGCAGGGTGAACTTCACCAACTCCTCCATCACGTCGACGATGCGGTCGTAATAGCTCGACGGCCGCATGCGGCCGGCCTCGTCGAATTCCTGATACGCCCTGGCGACCGAGGACTGGTTGGGGATCGTCAACATCCGCATCCAGCGGCCCAGCACCCGCATCTGGTTCACCGCGTTGAAGCTCTGCGAGCCGCCCGAAACCTGCATCACCGCCAGCGTGCGGCCCTGCGTTGGCCGGATCGCCCCCATCGACAGCGGGATCCAGTCGATCTGCGCCTTCATCACCCCGGTCATCGCGCCGTGGCGTTCCGGGCTGGTCCAGACCTGGCCCTCGGACCACAGGCACAGCTCACGCAGCTCCTGCACCTTGGGATGCGACGGGTCGGCATCCTCGGGCAGCGGCAGGCCGTTGGCGTGGAACACCCGCGTCTCGCAGCCGAAATGGCGCAGCAGGCGCTCGGCCTCCAGCGTGGCGAAGCGGCTGTAGGAGCGTTCGCGCAGCGAGCCGTAGAGCAACAGGATGCGCGGCGGATGGGTTACTCGCGGCAGGTCGGGGACCGCGGGCGCGCGCAGGCAGTCGGGCGACAGGTTCGGCAGGTCGGGGATCATGCGCGGGCCTCTTGCGGGGTTGCTGCGGGGAACCAGCGGCGGCCCAGCCACAGGGCGGCGTTGACCAGAAGGATCAGCACCGGCACCTCGACCAGCGGGCCGATGACCGCGGCGAAGGCCACGGGCGAGGCCAGCCCATAGGCGGCGATGGCGACGGCGATGGCCAGCTCGAAATTGTTGCCGGCGGCGGTGAAGGCGATGGCGGTGCTGCGCGGATAGTCCCGCGCGATCAGGCGGCCCATGGCGAAGCTGACGGCGAACTGGATGGCGAAGTAGAGCACCAGCGGCACGGCGATCCTGATGGTGTCGAGCGGCAGGCGCACGACATCGCCGCCCTTCAGGCTGAACATCGCCACGATGGTGAAGAGCAACGCGGCCAGCGTGATCGGGCTGATCTTCGGCAGGAAGACGTCCCGATACCACTCCTCGCCCCTGCGCCGGATCAGCACATGCCGGGTCAGGAAGCCGGCGGCGAAGGGGATGCCGAGATAGATCAGAACCGCCTCGGTCACCGTCCGGAAACCCACCTCGATCACGCTGCCCTCCAGCCCGAACAAGGGCGGCAGCACGGTCAGGAACAGCCAGGCATAGGTCGAGAAGAACAGGATCTGGAAGATCGAGTTGAAGGCCACCAGCCCGGCGACATATTGCCCGTCGCCGCGCGCCAGCTGGTTCCAGACCAGCACCATGGCGATGCAGCGCGCCAGGCCGATCAGGATCAGCCCGGTCATGTATTCCGGCTGGTCGCGCAGGAAGATCACCGCTAAGGCGAACATCAGCACCGGCCCGATCAGCCAGTTCTGCACCAGCGACAGCACCAGCACCCGCCTGTCGGCAAAGACCCGGGGCAGGTCCTCGTAACGCACCTTGGCCAGCGGCGGATACATCATCAGGATCAGCCCGATGGCGATGGGGATGTTGGTCGAGCCGACCGCCATGGCGTTCAGCGCATCCGGCAGGCCGGAGAACAGCGTGCCCAGCAGGATGCCGAGCGCCATGGCCGCGAAGATCCACAAGGTCAGGTAGCGGTCGAGAAAGGAAAGCCGGCGGGCCGGGCTGTCGGGGGTCATCACCTGCTCCTTTCAGGCCGGGCGAATGCGGTTGCCTTGGGCATCCACGACTTGCTCGCCATCTTCCTTGCTGAAGGCGGCGCGCTGCGGCGGCAGCAGGTCCAGCACCTGCTCCGAGGGCCGGCAAAGCCGCACGCCCCTGGGGCTGACCACGATGGGCCGGTTGATCAGCACCGGATGCGCCATCATCGCCTCGATCAGCGCGGCGTCGGTCAGCGCCGGGTCGTCCAGGCCAAGCTCGGCATAGGGCGTGCCGTTCTGGCGCAGCAGATCGCGCGGGGCGATGCCCATGCGGGCGATAAGCTGTTTCAACATCGCGCGCGAGGGCGGCGTCTTGAGATATTCCACCACATGCGGCTCGATCCCGGCATTGCGGATCAGCGCCAGCACGTTGCGCGAGGTGCCGCAGTCGGGGTTGTGATAGATCACGACATCCATGTCGGCCCCCGCCCCGGCCGCGCCTTCGGAGCGTCCGATCTCGTGCAGCCTGGAGACGAGGCTGGCGCGATCGAGGGTGCCGATCGGCAGGGCGGCAAAGGCCTGGATGCGCGCCTTCATGTAGCGCAGCGTCTCGATGAAGGCCATGTCGCGCTGCAACTCGCTGCCGGTCGCGGCTGCCGGGTCTGGAAGGCCCCAATGCGCCGTCATCGGCTGGCCCGGCCAATAGGGACAGGCCTCGCCCGCCGCGTCGTCGCAAACGGTGAAGACGAAATCCATCACCGGCGCGTCGGGCGCGGCGAATTCGTCCCAGCTTTTCGAGCGCAGCCCTTCGGTCGGGTAATGGTAGTTCTGCAGGATCTTCAGGGTCCGCGGATGCACCTCTCCCTTCGGCTGGCTGCCGGCCGAGAAGGCGCGGAACCGCGCGCCGCCCTCCTTGCGCAGCACGCTTTCGGCGATGAGCGAGCGGGCAGAGTTGCCGGTGCAGAGAAACAGCACGTTGAAGACACGAGGCGAGGCGTCAGCCATGCAGGGCATCCTTGCTGGGTTCACAGGAACAGGACAGCGCGGCCGCGACCGGCGCGCAGATCTCGGGGTGGCCGTCGCAGCAATCGCGCATCAGGAATGCGATCAGTCCGGCCAATGTCGCAAAGACGGCGCTGTAGATGATGAAGCGCCCCTCGCGCCGGGACCGGATCAGCCCGGCATGTTCGAGATGGGTCAGGTGGAACGACAGCCGCGAGGTGCTGGCACCCCCCAGGGCCTCGCCGATCGCCCCGGCCGCCATGCCCTCCGGCCCGGCCTTGACCAGCAGCCGGACGATGCGCAGCCGGGTCTCCTGCGACAGCGCCGCGAAGCCGGCAAGGGCGCGTTGCTCTTCCATCGAATCAACCCCTCAATATGTGTTGAGTCATATGCCGCCGAGAGCGGTATGTGTCAAGCCGCCGCGCTCGGACTGGTGGCAGGGTGCCGCGAATACCGGTTCGCTTCCCTCGTGGACCGGTCCCCGCAAAACCTGTGCCTCGGAAGAAGCGGCCGTTCCGCCGCGCCGCGTTATCCATATTCGGGGATGCAGAACGGAAACCCCGGCCAAGCCCGGCATTCATATCGGCGTGGCATTGCGTATAGAGAAATGGCCCGGCGTGACATTCCACGTCACGCGGGCCCGGCGGTACCCAAGCCAAGTGATCGGAGAGGACCGAATGAAGATGACCGCATTGCGGCCAGCGCAAGGGACAGCAGGAGAGGTCTTTGCGACCTTCCTCAAGCTCGGCCTGACCAGTTTCGGCGGGCCGATCGCGCATCTGGGCTATTTCCGCGACGAGGTGGTGACACGGCGCGGCTGGCTGAGCGACAGCGCCTATGCCGACCTGGTGGCGTTGTGCCAGTTCCTTCCCGGCCCGGCCTCCAGCCAGGTGGGCTTTGCATTGGGAATGATGCGGGCCGGCTGGCTGGGGGCGCTGGCGGCCTTCACCGCCTTCACATTGCCTTCGGCGCTGATGCTTGCGGCTTTCGCCATGACGGCGGCCGGCATTTCGGGGCCTGGGGGAGTTGGGGTGCTTCACGGGCTCAAGATCGTCGCGGTAGCGATTGTCGCGCAGGCGGTCTGGGGCATGGCGAAGACCCTCTGCCCCGACAAGGAACGCGCGGCGATCGCGGTCGGCGCTGTCGCGGTGCTGGCTTTCGTGCCGGGCGCGTTCGGCATGGTGGGCGCGATCCTGCTGGGCGCGTCCGCGGGCCTGCTGTTGCGGTGCAGCGCGGGCACGCCCGTCGGCGGGCATGTCTCCATGCCGGTCTCGTCCAGAGCCGCGATCGGCGCATTCATTGCCTTCCTTGCGCTTCTGGTCCTGCTGCCGGTCGTCGCCGGCCACGGCCAGGCATGGGCGGTCGTCGACAGCTTCTACCGCGCGGGCTCTCTGGTCTTCGGCGGCGGGCATGTGGTGCTGCCGCTCTTGCAGGCCGAGGTGGTGCGGCCCGGCTGGGTCACGCCGGACGCATTTCTTGCGGGCTACGGCGCGGCCCAGGCGGTGCCGGGACCGCTCTTCACCTTCGCCGCCTATCTGGGTGCGGCGCTGGGGCCGGAGCCGAACGGCGCAATCGGGGCAGCCCTGGCGCTGCTGGCCGTTTTTCTTCCCGGCTTCCTGATCCTGATCGCGGTCTTGCCCTTCTGGGACCGGTTCCGGTCCATGGCCACCGCGCAATCCCTGATGCGAGGAGCAAATGCGGCGGTCGTGGGCATCCTCGGCGCGGCACTCTATGCGCCGGTCTTCACCGGCGCGGTCGGGGATCTGCGGGATCTCGCACTGGCGCTGGCCTGCTTCGTCATGCTCACGGCATGGAAAACGCCGCCATGGCTGGTCGTCATCGTCGCGGCGCTGGGTGGCGCGGGCCTTGCGCTGTTCGGCTGAGGAAAGGTGGTCCGGGACATGGACATGCGGCCGGAAACCCTGCGGGCAGAACCCTGCCATGGCCGCGCGAAGTCGTCCGGGGCGGTCAGATCGCCAGGGTCATCACGCTTGCTCCCTGCTTCGGCATGGCAATTCCGGGTTGCCAATGCGACATGTTTGCGCATAACAGGCGCCCGAAACGCATGGAGCCGGGTGCAACTCCCGGCTGGCTCTTCCGGCCGCCGATCCGCCGGACAACCCGAACCTAAACCCCAAGATCGAAAACTCGACATGCGGCCCCATGCCGGGCCCTGATCGGTCAGGAACGGATGACATGATTTCACTTGATACCTACCGGGCCCAATGGTTCGGCAATATCCGCGGCGACCTGCTGGCCGGGCTGGTCGTGGCGCTGGCGCTGATCCCCGAGGCCATCGCCTTTTCCATCATCGCCGGCGTCGACCCGAAGGTCGGGCTTTACGCCAGCTTTTCCATCGCGGTGCTGATCGCCTTTACCGGCGGGCGGCCGGGCATGATCTCGGCTGCCACGGCGGCAACGGCGGTGCTGATGGTCACGCTGGTGCGCGACCACGGGCTGCAATACCTGCTGGCCGCCACCGTGCTGGCCGGGCTGATCCAGATCGGCGCCGGGCTGCTGCGCCTGGGTTTCGTCATGCGCTATGTGTCAAAATCGGTGATGACCGGCTTCGTCAATGCGCTGGCGATCCTGATCTTCCTGGCGCAATTGCCGGAACTGGACCCGTCCAGGGTCACCTGGCTGACCTATGTTCTGGTCGCGGCCGGGCTGGCCATCATCTACCTGTTTCCGCGGCTGACCAGGGCGATCCCCTCGCCGCTGGTCGCCATCGTCGTGCTGACGGCACTCTCGATGGCCTTCGGCTGGGACGTGCGCACGGTGGGCGACATGGGCGCGCTGCCCGACACGCTGCCGGTCTTCATGCTCCCGCAGATCCCGCTGACGGGGCAGACGCTGCTGATCGTCCTGCCCTATGCGCTGGCCATCGCGGTGGTGGGCCTGCTGGAAAGCCTGATGACGCAGAACCTGGTCGATGAGCTGACCGACACGAAATCGGACCGCAACCAGGAATGCATCGGCCAGGGCATCGCCAATACCGCCACCGGCTTCATCGGCGGCATGGCCGGCTGCGCGATGATCGGGCAGAGCATGATCAACGTGAAATCCGGCGGACGCGGGCGGCTTTCGGCCTTTACCGCCGGTTTCGTGCTGCTGATCCTGGTGGTCTTTCTGGGGGAATGGGTGGCGCGGATCCCGATGCCCGCGCTGGTGGCGATCATGATCATGGTCAGCATCGGCACCTTCTCGTGGTCGTCGCTGAAGAACCTGCGGACCCATCCGCGGTCTTCCTCGGCGGTGATGCTCGCGACCGTGGCGATCGTGGTCTGGACCCACAACCTCGCCATCGGCGTGCTGGCCGGCGTTCTGCTCTCGGGCATCTTCTTTGCTGCCAAGATCGCGCAGCTGTTCAAGGTCACGACCCATCTCACTCCGGGCGGCCGGGTGCGCAGCTATGTGATCGAGGGCCAGCTGTTCTACGGCTCGGTCGAGGATTTCATGGCGGCCTTCGACTTTAACGAGGCGGTCGAGAAGGTGATCATCGATGTCAGCCGCGCCCATATCTGGGACATTTCCTCGGTGCAGGCGCTGGACATGGCGGTGCTGAGGTTCCGCCGCGGCGGGGCCCAGGTCGAGCTCTTCGGCATGAACGAGGCATCGGAGACCATCGTCGACAGGCTTGCCATCCATGACAAGCCCGGCGCGATGGACAGGCTGATGGCGCATTGAGGCAGGCAGGCCGAACAACCTCCGAAGGTCGTCGCGCTTGTCGATGGCCCGGCCTATTCGGCCAGCGTCTGCGACCATGCCGCCTGGGCGGCGGGGGTCGAATCCGGAACGCGCCTTGCGCGCCAGCCATGGGCCGGCTTCGTCGCCTTGCGCGCGTTCCGGCCGATTTCCAGGGTGCCGGTCATCTGGAGGCGTTCTGAAGACGGCGCAGGCAGATTTCAAATAAATAGAACAAAACATATGAAATTATATAATTGTGAGCATGATCTGGCTTCGATAATGTGAGGGGAACCGCATGAGGAGGCCTGCGGTAGGGCAATATTCAGTCAATGCTCGGCATTCAGTCGGGGCATGTCGGATCAACCCGGCATCCCGCCCGGCGATGGCGTGCGCGATGACGGTTAGGGAGGATGAATGCAGCACGCCGTGCGCCTGGACAATGTCGACATCAGCTTTGGAGGGACGGGAAAGACTGTATTCCGCGCGGTAGCCGGGGCCAATCTGAGCGTTGCAAAGGGCGAATTCGTCGCCATCGTCGGCCCGACGGGCTCGGGCAAATCGACGCTGCTGAACGCGGCCGCCGGATTGCTGAAGCCCTCGGCCGGCACCGTCGAGATCCAGGGCCAGCCGCTCCAGGGCCTCAACGGGCGCGCGGGCTACCTGTTCCAGGCCGATGCGCTGATGCCGTGGAAGACCTCGCGCGACAATGTCGCCATCGCGCTGGAGATCTCGGGCACGCCGCGGCGCGAAGCCCTGGAGCGGGCCGAGGAATGGCTGGAAAAGGTCGGCCTGAAGGGGTTCGGGCACCGCTATCCCCACATGCTCTCGGGCGGCCAGCGCAAGCGCGTCGCCATGGCGCAGGTGCTGATCCGCGACCCGGAAATCCTGCTGATGGACGAGCCCTTCGGCCCGCTGGACGCGCAGACCCGGCTGATCATGGGCGACCTGCTGCTGGACCTGTGGCAGCAGGACCGCAAGGCGGTGATGTTCGTGACCCACGACCTCGAGGAAGCCATCGCGCTTGCCGACCGGGTGGTCATCATGTCGACGGGGCCGGACGCCAAGCTGATCGGGGATTTCACCATTCCCCTGGCGCGGCCGCGGGACGTGTCCGAGATCAAGCTGTCCCCGAGTTCCAGGAGCTGCACCGCGACATCTGGCACCTGCTGAAAGAGCAGGTGCTCAAGGCCTATGGCAACCAGAACCGGGAGGAGCGGGCATGAGCAGAACCGTCCTGACAACCCTGCAGATCCTCGTGGCGGTCGTTGCCGTCGCGCTGTGGTGGGTGATCACCCAGACCTCGATCCTGGGCGATCCGGCGCGGATCCAGTTCTTCTTCTCGACGCCCGCCGATGTGTTCTGGCAGATCGTGGCATGGTTCAGGAGCGGCGAGATCTGGCGGCATCTGTGGATCACGCTGGTCGAGGCGGCGCTGGCCTTCGTCATCGGCGCGGTGGCCGCGATGATCGCCGGGTTCTGGCTGGCGCGCCGGCCCAGGCTGGCCGCGGTCTTCGACCCCTATGTCAAGGCCGCCAATGCCTTGCCGCGCGTGGTGCTGGCGCCGATCTTCACGCTGTGGTTCGGCCTGGGCATCTGGTCCAAGGTGGCGCTGGGGTTCACGCTGGTCTTCTTCATCGTCTTCTTCAACGTCTACCAGGGCGTGAAAGAAGTGAACCGCACCGTGCTGCAGAACGCCCGGATGCTGGGCATGACCGAGCGCCAGCTGCTGCGCCATGTCTACCTGCCCTCGGCGCTGAGCTGGGTGTTCTCCTCGCTGCATGTCTCGATCGGCTTTGCCGTGGTCGGCGCGGTGGTGGGCGAATACCTGGGGTCTTCCGCCGGGCTCGGCTATCTGATCGCGCAGGCCGAGGGCATGTTCGACATCGCCGGCGTGTTCGCGGGCATGTTCGTCCTGTCGGCCTTTGTCCTTCTCATCGACTGGGGGGTGACGCTGGTGGAAAGGAAGCTGCTGGTCTGGCAGCCCGACAACAATCACTGAAGGGAGGAGCAAAGATGACGATGCTCAGGACTATCCTTGCGGCGGCGCTGGTGGCGGGCGCGACGCCTGCGGCGGCCGAAACCGTCAAGATCGCGATCGGCGGGGCCAGCTGCATCTGCTACATGCCCGTCGTCCTGGCCGAACAGCTGGGCCTTTACGAAAAGCACGGGGTCGATGTCGAGCTCGTGGATTTCAAGGGCGGCTCGGCGGCGCTGAAGGCGGTGGTCGGCGGCAGCGCGGACGTGGTCTCGGGCTATTACGAACACACGATCACGCTGGCGGCCAAGCGGCAGGAGCTGTCCTCGTTCGTGCTGATGGGGCGGCTGCCCGGCATCGCCGTGGCCGTAGCGCCCGGCAAGACCGACGAGGTCAAGACGATCAAGGATCTTGCCGGCAAGACCGTGGGGATCAGCGCGCCGGGTTCCTCGACCGACTTCTTCCTCAAATACATGCTGTCGCAGAACGGGCTGGACCCGAATGCCGCCTCGGTCGTCGGCGTCGGCGTCGGCGCCACCGCGGTCGCGGCGCTGGAGCAGGGCCGGATCGACGCGGTGGTCACGCCCGATCCGGCGATCACCCAGCTGCAGAACCGGCATGCCGACCTGCCCGTACTGGTCGATACCCGGAAAGAGGCGGATACCCACGCCCTGTTCGGCGCCGACTATCCCGGCGCGGCGCTTTATACCCGCACGGAATGGCTTGAGCAGCACCCCGAACAGGCCCAGGCGCTGGCCGCCGCCATCGTCGAGACGCTGGAATACATCCACAACACCCCCGCCGAGGAGAT
Source organism: Paracoccus pantotrophus (assembly GCF_008824185.1). Classification (NCBI taxonomy): domain Bacteria; kingdom Pseudomonadati; phylum Pseudomonadota; class Alphaproteobacteria; order Rhodobacterales; family Paracoccaceae; genus Paracoccus; species Paracoccus pantotrophus. Next base: position 381,468 of record NZ_CP044423.1, on the reverse strand, counting down.
CGCGGCGAAGATGCCGCCCAATCTGGTCGGCGCCGACCCGCAGATCTATATCGAATCGCTGAACAACAGCATGGAAATGCTGTCGGAAACCGGGCTGGTGGATGCGAAGGGCGCCGAAGCCGTGCAAACGATGCTGAGCTTCAACCTGCCCGAGGTCGCCGGCGCCAAGGTCGACCTGGGCAAGACCTATACCAATGCCTATGTCGAAAAGGTCTCGGCGCAACGGTGAAGCGGTGAAACCGATGCAAAGGCCCCGTCCGCCCGGACGGGGCCTTCGTCATTCCGCCTCGACCAGCCTTGCCGGCCAGATGCCGTCCTTGACGGCGCGGACGATCAGGTCGCGGATCAGGTCGCGGATCGTCTCGAGCGCGATGGTCGGCGGCCGGTCCGTCTGCTCGCAAAGATAAAGCGTCCGCGTCAGGGTCGGCGAGATGATCGGCCGCCAGTGCAGCCTGCCGGACTTGATCTCCTCGCCCATGAACAGCGTCGTTCCGATGGTGCAGCCCAGCCCCTCGCGGACCGCGCCGGAAATCGCATGAACCGAATTCATCTGCAGCTGGCTGGTCGCATAGATCTGTTCCAGGGTCTTGTGATGGTCCAGCAGCGCCCGCGCCGCCATGCCCTGGCGCAGCATGATGATCTTGAAATCCAGCAGTTCCGATACCGTTACCGGTTCCGACCCGCTGCCGATGATCTCGCGCTTGCCGATCAGGACCAGATCCTCCTCCAGGATCGGCGTGGCCTTGAAGGTGCTGGTCAGCGGCGGATTGTAGGCCAGCCCCAGGTCGGCATCGGCCGAGGACAGATGCAGCAGGGTGGTGCTGGACAGGCTTTCGATCATGTTGAGCTGCAGGTTCGGGTAATCCTCGACCACGACCTTGGCCAGCTGGACGCCGATGGCCTGGATCGCGGAATAGGCCAGGGCCAGCGACACCTCGCCCGAGACATCGTCGCGAAAGGTGGAGAGATCCCTTTTCGCCACCTCGACCGTCTTCAGGATGGACCGGGCATGAAAGTAAAGCCGCTCGCCCGCCGCCGTGGCCTCGAGCCCGCGCGACTTTCGGTGAAACAGCGGCGCGCCGATCTCGGCCTCGAGATTGGAAAGGTGATAGCTCAGCGCGGAAACCGCGATTCTCTCGGCATCCGCCGCCGCAGACAGGCTCTTGTTGTCGTAGATGCTGCAGAAATACCGCAATTGCTTCAGATCCAAGAGCGCCTCGCACTTGTGCTAATCTTTAGAACGTATCTGTAAGTATTATATAATTGTAAGAATAGTCAGGCAATCCTATCCTGTCGCCGATGGTATGGGAGGCCTCATGACTGCCGAGTTCAAACCCCTCGAGGGAATCCGTGTCGTTGAGATGAGCCATATGGTGATGGGGCCGAGCTGCGGCATGTTCCTGGCCTTCCTGGGGGCCGAGGTGGTCAAGGTCGAGCCGCCCGGAGGCGACAAGACCCGCCAGTTGACCGGCATGGGCAGCGCGTTCTTTCCGCTGTTCAACCGCCGCAAGAAATCCGTCGTCCTGGACAGCCGCACGCCGGCCGGCAGGAAGGCGCTGGACCGGCTGCTGGCCTCGGCCGACGTGTTCATCGACAATTTCAAGGACAGCACCCTGCAGGGCATGGGGCTGGATGCCGAAACCCTGCACGACCGCTTTCCGCAGCTGATCTGCGCCAGCCACAAGGGGTTCCTGTCAGGCCCCTACGAGCGCCGGACGGCGCTGGACGAGGTGGTGCAGATGATGTCGGGCCTGGCCTATATGACCGGCCCCAAGGGCCGGCCGCTGCGCGTCGGCACCTCGGCCAACGATATCATGGGCGGGCTGTTCGGCGCCTTCGCCGTCATCGCGGCGCTGTTCGAACGCGGCAAGACCGGCGAGGGGCGGACCATCCGCGTCGGCCTGTTCGAGAACTGCCTGCTGCTGGTCTCGCAGCACATGGTGCAGTTCGAACTGGAAGGCAGGGATCCCGAACCGATGCCCGAACGGGCCTTCAGCTGGCCGATCTATGACGTCTTTGCCGATGCCGAGGGGGGGCAGATCTTCATCGGCGCGGTCAGCGACGGCCACTGGACCCGGCTTTGCGGCTATCTCGGCCTCGACGACCTGCTGCAGCACCCCGAGCTGCAAAGCAGGATGGCCCGCATCAACGCCCGCTCCTGGGTGGTGCCCCTGGTCGCGGCGGCGGTCGCAAGGCGGCCCATGGCCGAGCTTCTGCCCGCGCTGGAGAAGATGGAGATCCCCTTTGCGCCGGTGGCCAAGCCCTCGGACCTGTTTCGCGACCAGCATGTCATGCGGCAGGGCGGGCTCGCCTCGTCCCAGACCGCGGATGGCCGGACCTTCCGGGCGCCGGCCTTGCCGATCGAGATCGACGGCGCCTCGCTGGCCGGCGGGGGCGATGTGGACGGCATCGGCGGGCATAATGCCGAAATCCTCGGCCGTCTCGGCCTGACGCCCGAGGAAATCGCCGCGGCCGCCAAGGCCCCCTCGGGCGAGGCGGCGTGACATGACCGCCCCCGCATCCGCACCGGGCAGGCAAGTCGCCGTGACCGAGGTTTCGCCCCGCGACGGCCTGCAATCCGAGAAAGCCTTCGTCCCGACCGAGGACAAGATCCGGCTCGTCGAAAGCCTTGTCGCGGCCGGCATCCGCTCGGTCGAGCTGACATCCTTCGTCTCGCCGCGCGCCGTGCCGCAGATGCGCGATGCGGCCGAGCTGGTGCGGCATTTCCGCGGCCGGGCCGGGATCCGCTTCAGCGCGCTGGTCCCGAACCCGCGCGGCGCCGAGGCCGCCATCGCGGCGGGAATCGATGCCGTCGTGATGTTCGCCTCGGCCTCGGAAAGCCACAACCGGAAGAACGTGAACCGCTCGCGCGCCGATTCGCTGGCCGGGTTTCATGAGATCGCGCGCCTCGCCGAAGGCTCCGGCGTCGCGCTGCACGGCGCCATCGCCACGGCATTCGGCTGCCCCTTCGAAGGCGACGTGCCCGTCGGCCAGCTGGTCGATCAGGCCCTGCGGTATCGCGATCTCGGCATCGCGCGGATCACCCTGGGGGACACGACCGGAATGGCGACGCCGGGCAATGTCGCGCCGGCGCTCGATGCCCTGCGCAAGGCGGTGCCCGAGGTGAGGATCGCGCTGCATTTCCACAACACGCGCGGCGTCGGCCTGGCCTGCGCCTATGCCGGCCTGCTGCACGGGATCCGCGATTTCGAAGCCAGCGTGGGCGGGATCGGCGGCTGTCCCTTCGTGCCGCGCGCGACCGGCAATATCGCCACCGAGGATTTCGTCTACATGTGCGAGGAATCCGGTTTCCCGACCGGCATCGACCTTGGCAAGCTGATCGAGGCCGCCGGCACCGCCGAGCGTATTCTGGGCAGGGAGCTGCCCGGCCAGGTCATGAAGGCCGGGCCGCGCCTGGCGCTTTCCAGCATGAACGCGGTCAGGACCGCCAATGGCTGAGACCAGCCTCGGGGAGGGCCTGGAAGCTGGCGTCGCTTGCCGGTGCTGATGATGGCATGCCGGCGCGGAAGGCGCGCTTCCGGTGGCAACCGTCGGCGCCGCCATGCGACTTGCCGCCCGGCCCTGCTTACGCGCAGTCCGGCTTGCGGGCTTCGGCAGGGGGCGGGCGAAGGTTGTTGGCTTCGAGCCAGGCCGGATTTTCGGCATACATGTCCCGGATCAGCGTCTTGACCAGGTCGAGATAGCGCGAGTTTTCGCCTGCCCGGTGGCTGAGGATCACCGGGGACACCGCCCGCAGGTCGTCAATCGCGCGATACTGCACGTCGGACCGCATCTGCCGGGCCGATGACGGGATGATGCAGATGCCGGAATCGGCGGCAACCAGGCCAAGGGCGGTCTGGATTTCCCGGACCTCCAGCACTTCGGACGGGCGAATCTCCTCGTCCTGGAGCATGCCCAGAACCTGGTCGGCATAGCTGGGGCGCGGCTCCTTGGGATAGACAATCAGCTTCTGCCCGGCGATGGCGGACAACGGCAGCGGCGCGTCGTCCCGGGCAAGGGGCGTGCCTTGGGCCAGCGCGACGACAAGGCGCTCCTCGCGCAGGACGGTGCCGACGACATTCGGGTCGCTGTGCATGAGGCGGCCGAAGCCGATATCGATACGGCCTTCCTTCAGCGCGGGTATCTGCTGGATCGACAGCATTTCCAGCAGCTGGATGTCCAGCTCGGGCGCGCTCTGGCGCAGCTTCCTGACCAGCGACGGCAGGCCGCCATAAAGCGTCGAGGCCACGAAGCCGATGGACAGCACCCGGTTGCGGTTCATGCCCACCCGGCGCGTCGCATCCTTCATCTGGTCGACCCGTCCCAGCACTTGCAGCGCCTGTTCATAGAATAGCCGTCCCGCATCGGTCAGCTTGATTGGCCGGCTTTTGCGGATGATCAGGACGACGCCCAGCTCTTCCTCGAGCAGCTGGATCTGCCGGCTCAGCGGCGGCTGGGCGATGTGCAGGCTCTCGGCCGCTCGGGTAAAGTTGCGCTCTCGCGCGACGGCGGCGAAGTAGCGCAACTGCCGCAAATCCATCGGAACCCTCCTGTCTGCCAGACGCAGCTTACGCGTTTTCCAGGTATCTTGCAGCGGAACAAACCGCTGATATGCGGGGTAATTCGCATCATAATACCATCAGGGTATGGTATCAAACCCAAACGGTGTTGGACGAAGACATGAGGCCAGCTGCAATCTGCGCGGCATGAACCAGACATTCGCACCCATCGCCCCGACCACCACCATCAGCCCGGTCATCGACCGGATCGAGACCATCCTGGTCGATCTGCCGACCATCCGGCCGCACAAGCTGTCGGTCGCCACGATGACCGGCCAGACCCTGATGCTGGTCAGGCTGCATTGCAGCGACGGCGTGACCGGCATCGGCGAAGGCACCACCATCGGCGGGCTGGCCTATGGCGGCGAAAGCCCCGAAAGCATGAAACTGGCGATCGACACCTATTTCGCCGCCGCGATGCTGGGCCAGGACGCGACCCGCATCCAGGCGCTGATGGCGCGCCTTGGCAAGGCGGTCAAGGAGAACCGCTTTGCCAAGAGCGCCGTCGAGACCGCGCTTCTGGATGCGCATGGCAAGCGGCTGGGCCTGCCGGTCAGCGAGTTGCTGGGCGGCCGGCGCCGCGACCGGCTGCCGGTGGCCTGGACGCTGGCCTCGGGCGATACCGCGACCGACATCGCCGAGGCCGAGCGCATGCTGGATCTGCGCCGCCACCGCATCTTCAAGCTGAAGATCGGCGCCCGCGACATCCGCGACGACATCGCCCATGTCGCGGCGATCAAGCGCGCGCTTGGCGACCGCGCCGCGGTGCGGGTCGACGTGAACATGGCCTGGAGCGAGACCGAGGCGGCCCATGGCATGGCGGCCCTGGCCGATGCCGGCTGCGAACTGGTCGAGCAGCCCGTGGCCACGGCCGCGGGGCTGGCGCGGCTGGTGCGGCGCTTTCCCACGGCACTGATGGCCGATGAATCGCTCTCGGGCCCGGAATCGGCCTTCGAACTCGCCCGCGTGCATGGCGCCGATGTCTTTGCCGTCAAGATCGAGCAATGCGGCGGCTGCTTCAATGCACTGCGGGTGGCGGCCATCGCCGATGCGGCGGGGATCGGCCTTTACGGCGGCACCATGCTGGAAGGCGCGGTGGGCAGCATCGCCTCGGCCCATGCCTTCTCGACCTTCGCCAACCTGCAATGGGGCACGGAACTGTTCGGGCCGCTACTTCTGACCGAGGAGATCCTGCGCGAGCCGCTGGATTACAGCGACTTCGCGCTGACGGTTCCGTCCGGGCCGGGCCTCGGCATCCAGCTGGACGACGAGCGCGTGGCGTTCTTTGCCCGCGACGGCCTGCACCGCAAGACCTACCCCGCCGGCCAAGGAGAGCCATGATGCTGTTCCACGTTCGGATGGACGTGACCATCCCCCGCGACCTGCCCGCCGAGGAGGCGGCCGAGATCATCGCCCGGGAAAGGGCCTATTCGCAGGCGCTGCAGGCCAGCGGCAAGTGGCGGCACATCTGGCGCATCGCCGGCGAATACGCGAATTTCAGCATCCTCGACGTCCGGGACAATGCCGAGCTGCACGAAATCCTGTCGGGCCTGCCGCTGTTTCCCTTCATGAAGATCGAGGTGACGCCGCTGCTGCGTCACCCTTCCTCGATCCGCGAGGACGACCGCTAGAGCCATCATTCCCGAAGGGCCGGCGGAGGAGCCGACCCGTCCCAGTTTCCACGAGAATCCAGGAGGAGAGACCATGACTGTCAAGATTTTCGACCGGCCCGACGTGCAGGCGTTCCTGCGCGAACTCAGCGGGCTGAACAGCGACAGCGGCAACCCGCGCATGAAGCAGATCATCCACCGGCTGATGTCCGACCTGTTCAAGGCCATCGACGACCTGGACATAACCCCCGACGAATACTGGACGGGCGTGGCCTGGTTGAACGATCTGGGCGCGGCCGGGCAGGCCGGGCTGATCTCGCCCGGACTCGGCGTCGACCATTTCCTGGATGAACGGCTCGACGCCATCGACGCCGCGCTGGGGATCGAGAACCCGACGCCGCGCACCATCGAAGGCCCGCTTTACGTCGCCGGCGCCCCGGAATCGGTGGGCTTCGCGCGGCTCGACGACGGCACGGATGCCGACGGCCACACGCTGATCATGCATGGCATCGTGCATGGCGCGGATGGCCAGCCGCTGGCGGGCGCCAAGGTCGAGGTCTGGCATTGCGACACCCGCGGCTTCTATTCGCATTTCGACCCGACCGGAAAGCAGGCGCCGTTCAACATGCGCCGCACCATCATCACCGACCAGGACGGCCGCTACAAGTTACAGAGCATCCTGCCCAGCGGCTATGGCGTGCCGCCCGGCAGCCCGACCGAGGCGCTACTGTCGGCGCTTGGCCGCCACGGGCAGCGGCCGGCGCATATCCATTTCTTCATCAGCGCCGACGGCCATCGCAAGCTGACCACGCAGATCAATATCGAGGGCGATCCGCTGATCGACGACGACTTCGCCTATGCCACCCGCGAAGGGCTGGTGCCGAAGGTCGTCGAGCGCACGGACGAGGAAAGCATCCACGCCAACAACCTCAACGGCCCCTTCGCCGAGATCCGGTTCGACATCCATCTGACCGCGCTGATCGACGGCGTGGACAACCAGGTCAACGAACAGCGCCGCCGCGCCGTCGCCTGACCCGCGTCTCCGGGCGGCCCCTCGGAAGGGGGGGGCGGCCGCCCGGCCCGAACCCACCTTTCATCACCGACATTGGCAGGGACCGGCGCGCAAAACGCGCCTGCCCTGGGGGAGAGAACTCATGTCCGCGATCATCGAAAAGGCACGCGATCTGGAACAGATGCTGGCCGTCGCCGTGCAGGACGACAAGGAAGCCGGCCTGTTCCGCTGCCGCCGCGACATCTTCACCAACGAGGATCTGTTCGCGCTGGAAATGAAGCACATCTTCGAAGGCAACTGGGTCTATCTGGCGCATGAAAGCCAGATCCCGGAACCGAACGATTATTACACCACCTGGATCGGCCGCCAGCCCATCGTCATCACCCGCGACAAGACCGGCACGCTGCACGCGGTCATCAACGCCTGCGCCCACAAGGGCGCCATGCTGTGCCGCCGCAAGCAAGGCAACAAGGGCAGCTTCACCTGCCCGTTCCACGGTTGGACCTTTTCCAACACCGGCAAGCTCCTGAAGGTCAAGGATGCCAAGACCACGCAATATCCCGAGCAGTTCAACAAGGACGGCTCGCACGACCTGACCCGCGTGGCCCGGTTCGAGTCCTATCGCGGCTTCCTGTTCGGCAGCCTGAATCCCGACGTGGCCCCGCTGGAGGAGTTCCTGGGCGAGACCCGCATCATCATCGACCAGATCGTCGACCAGGCCCCCGAGGGGCTGGAAGTGCTGCGCGGCAATTCCTCCTATATCTACGACGGCAACTGGAAGCTGCAGATGGAGAACGGCTGCGACGGCTACCACGTCAGCTCGGTGCACTGGAACTATGCCACGACCATGGACCGGCGCAGCGAAACCGGCACCAAGGCGGTGGATGCCAACAGCTGGTCGAAATCGGTCGCCGGCGTCTATGGTTTCGAGAACGGCCATATCCTGCTGTGGACCAACACCCGGAACCCCGAGGTCCGCCCGGTCTGGAACCGCCGCGAGGACATCGCCGCCCGCCTGGGCGAGGAAAAGGCCGGCTTCATCGTCAACCAGACCCGCAATCTGTGCCTCTATCCGAACGTATTCCTGATGGATCAGTTCAGCACCCAGATCCGCGTCGTGCGCCCGCTTGCCGTGGACAAGACCGAAGTCACCATCTTCTGCTTCGCCCCCAAGGGGGAAAACGCCGAGGACCGCGCCCATCGCATCCGCCAATACGAGGATTTCTTCAACGTCTCGGGCATGGGCACCTCGGACGACCTCGAGGAGTTCCGCGCCTGCCAGACCGCCTATGCCGGCACCGTGTCGCTGTGGAACGACATGTCGCGCGGCGCGCCGCTGTGGATCGACGGCCCGGACGAGAACGCCCGCCGCATGGGGCTGAAGCCGCTCTTGTCGGGCGAGCGCAGCGAGGACGAGGGACTGTTCGTCTGCCAGCACGAATACTGGGCCGGCGTGATGCGCAAGGCATTGGCCGCCGAAAAGACCGGAGAAGCCGCATGAGCCTGGATCACGACACCACCGGCACCAGCCTGGATTACAACGCCATCTGCGCCTTCCTCTATCGCGAGGCGCGCCTCCTGGACGACCGGCAATGGGACGAATGGCTGACCTGCTATGCCCCCGATGCGTCCTACTGGATGCCCGCCTGGGACGACAACGACCAGATCACCGAGGATCCGCAATCCGAGATCTCGCTGATCTATTACCCGAACCGCGAGGGGCTCGAGGACCGTGTCTTCCGCATCAAGACCGAGCGGTCGGGCGCCTCGACCCCGGAGCCGCGCACCAGCCACGCCGTCCTGAACGTCGAGGTGATCGAGGATCGCGGGCCCGAGGTGGATGTCCGCTACAACTTCCACACGCTGAACCACCGCTACAAGGTCACGGACCAGTTCTTCGGAACCATCTTCGTGACCCTGCGCAAGGACGGCGACGGGCTGGTCATCGCCGCCAAGAAGATCGTCCTGAAAAACGACTACATCCGCCAGGTCATCGACGTCTATCACGTCTGACGGCCGCCAGACCCCGCACAACCGCAAGGAGGAGGCGATCATGTGCTACCGCATCGCATTGAACTTCGAGGACGGGATCACCCGCTTCGTCGATTGCAAGCCGGGCGAGAAGGTTCTCGACGCCGCGTTCCGCAACAAGATCAACCTGCCGATGGACTGCTCGGACGGCGTCTGCGGCACCTGCAAGTGCCGCGCCGAAAGCGGCGCCTATGACATGGGCGAGGACTATATCGAGGACGCCCTGACCGAGGACGAGGCCGCCGAGGGGCTGGTGCTGACCTGCCAGATGGTGCCCTCCTCGGATTGCGTGCTGTCGGTGCCCACGACCTCGCAGGCCTGCAAGACCGGCCAGCAGGTCTTCGCCGCCACCGTGGCCCGGATCGAGCCGCATCAGGACGCCGCCGTGGTGCTGGAGCTTGACGTAGAGGACGCCCCCGCCTTCCTGCCGGGGCAATATGTCAACATCGCCGTGCCGGGCAGCGGCGATCACCGCTCCTATTCCTTCAGCTCGGCTCCGGGCGAGCATCGGCTGGGCTTCCTGATCAAGAAGATCCCCGGCGGGCTGATGGGCGGCTGGCTGGCCCGTGCGCAGCCGGGCGAGAGGCTGGAGCTGACCGGGCCGATGGGCAGCTTCTATCTGCGGGATGGCGACGGGCCGCTCTTGTTCCTGGCGGGCGGCACCGGCCTGGCGCCCTTCCTGTCGATGCTGGAGGTGCTGGCGCGGGCCGGGTCGCGGCGCCAGATCCACCTGATCTATGGCGTGACGCGCGATCAGGATCTGGTGCTGGTCGATGAGCTTGCGGCCTATGCCGGCCGCCTGCCGAATTTCACCTACGCGACCGTCGTGGCGGACCCGGCATCCGACCATCCCCGCAAGGGCTGGGTCACGCAGCACATGCCCGGCGACATGCTGGCGGCGGGCGGGGTCGATGTCTATCTGTGCGGCCCCCGCCCATGGTCGATGCCGTGCGTAACTATCTGGATGAAAACGGCATCCGCCCCGCCAGCTTCCATTACGAGAAGTTCACCCCCAACGCGCCCCTGAAGGCCATCGCATGACCGGGGCCGTCTTCGCGGGCCGCTTTGCGGGCAAGGTGCTGGTCGTGACCGGCGCCGCACAGGGCATCGGCCGCGCCGTCGCGCTGCGCGCGGCGGCCGAAGGGGGGCGGGTGCTGTTCGTGGACCGCGCCGATTTCGTGGCCGAGGTGGCGGCCGAGGCGGGCGGCGGTGCCGCCGCCTTCACCGCCGACCTGGAAACCTGGGACGGCGCCGATGCCGCGATGCGCCATGCCGCCGAAACGTTCGGCGGCATCGACATCCTGATCAACAACGTGGGCGGCGCGATCCGCATGCGGCCCTTTGCCGAGTTCGAGCCCGCCCAGATCGACGCCGAGATCCGGCGCTCGCTGATGCCGACGCTCTATTGCTGCCATGCGGTGCTGCCGCATCTGGCGGCGCGCGGCGGCGGCACCATCGTCAACGTCTCGTCCAACGCCACGCGGGGCATCCACCGCGTCCCCTATTCGGCGGCCAAGGGCGGCATCAACGCGATCACGCAATCCCTGGCGATGGAGATGGCAGCCCAGAACATCCGCGTCGTCGCCACCGCCCCCGGCGGGACCGAGGCGCCGCCGCGCCGCGTGCCGCGCAATGCCGAGGGCGACAGCCCTGCCGAACGGCAATGGATGGCCGAGGTCGTGGACCAGGTCAAGCAATCCGCCTTCATGCGCCGCTACGGGACCATCCAGGAACAGGTGGCGCCGATCCTGTTCCTGGCCTCGGACGAGGCATCCTACATCACCGGCTCGGTCCTGCCCGTCGCGGGGGGCGACACAGGATGAGCGTCGCGGGGGCGCAACACCGGCCGACCGCGATTTCAATGACAAGACAGGGAGGAGACAAGGAATGCGCAGCATAGATGTGAACGAGGCCATAGACCAAGGCCGGTTCGGCAGCTTTCAATGGAGGGTGGTCGCGCTTTGCGGCGCGCTGCTGGTGGTTGATGGCTACGACGTGTTCGTGGCGGGCACGGTGCTGCCCACGCTGATCGCGGAATGGGGCCTGACCAAGCCGCAGGCGGGCGCGCTGCAGGCCTGGGCGCTGTTCGGGATGATGTTCGGCGCGCTGATCCTTGGCCCGCTGGCCGACCGGATCGGACGCAAGAAAGGCGTTGCGATCAGCTTCATGCTGTTCACCTCGGCCACCGTGCTGACGGGCTTTGCCAACTCGCCCGAGCAGTTCAAGGTCTTTCGCTTCATCGCCGGCCTGGGCTGCGGCGGGCTGATGCCGAACGCGGTGGCGCTGATGAACGAATATGCGCCCAGGCGCCTGCGCGGCACCATGGTGGCGCTGATGTTTTCGGGCTATTCGGTCGGCGGCATGGTCGCGGCGGGCCTGGGCATCGGCCTGATCCCCAGCTTCGGCTGGAGGCCGATGTTTTTCATCGCCGCCGTGCCGCTGCTGATGCTGCCGCTGGTGCTGTGGAAACTGCCGGAATCGCTGGGCTTCCTGATCCGCCAGGGCAAGCAGGACGAGGCGCGGCGCATCTTTGCCTGCATCAACCCGGCCACGCCGCTGGCCGCCGAGGACCGGCTGGTCTTTGCCGAGGCCAAGGGCGCATCGGCATCCGTGGCGGAGCTGTTCCGCCATGGCCGGGCGCTGCGCACGCTGATGCTGTGGCTGTCCTTCTTCTGCTGCCTGCTGCTGGTCTATCTGCTGTCCTCCTGGCTGCCCAAGGTGCTGCAAGAGGCCGGATATGCCGAACGCGCCAGCCTTCTGTCGCTGTTCTCGCTGAATTTCGGCGGCATGGCGGGGGCGATCGCCGGCGGCAGGATGGGCGACCGCTTCGGACTGCCGAAGGTCGTGGTGGGCTTTTTCGCCGCGGCGGCGGCCTCGATTACGCTGATCGGCTTCAACCCGGCGCCGGGGCTCCTGTTCCTGCTGGTCTTCGTCGCGGGTGCCACGACCATCGGCACGCAGATCCTGCTTTATGCCAGCGTGGCGCAGCTCTACAACCTGTCGGTGCGCTCGACCGGTCTTGGCTGGGCCTCGGGCGTGGGCCGGATCGGCGCCATCGTCGGGCCGACGCTGGGCGGGGTACTCTTGGCGCGAGAGCTGCCGCTGGGGCAGAACTTCCTGATCTTCGCGATCCCGGCGGCGCTCTCCGCGCTGGCGATGCTGGTCTTTGCGCTTGCCAACGGGCGCGCTCGCGACGCGACGCGGCTTGCCGCCGCCTGAGCCTCCTCGCAACAAGGCGCGCGGCCCCTCGCCGCGCGCCAAAATCCGCATGAAAGGCCGACCATGCCCTATCTGGACCTGCCCACCCACCGCCTGCACTACCGCATCGACGGAGGGAAAGGGGACAAGCCCTGGCTGACCTTCTGCAATTCCCTGGGCACCGACCTGCACATGTGGGACGCCCAGATGGCAAGCCTCTCAGGGGATTTCCGCATCCTGCGCTATGATCGCCGCGGCCATGGCCGGTCGGGCGCCCCGACGCCGCCCTATGAACTGGCCGATCTGGGCGGCGACGTGATCGCGCTGTGGGACGCGCTGTCCATCAGGCGCAGCCATTTCTGCGGCCTGTCCATCGGCGGCCTGACCGGGCAATGGCTGGGCATCCATGCCGGGGCGCGGCTGGGGCGCATCGTTCTTTGCGCGACGGCCGCCCGGATCGGCAGCGCCGAAAGCTGGCATGCCCGCATCGACGAGGTCCGGGCGAACGGCCTGAGCGGTCTTGTTCCGGCGACTGCGGAACGCTGGTTCACGCCCCGCTTCCGCGCGGCCAACCCTGCCAGCGTCAAGGCGATCCTGGACGGTTTCGCCGCCACCTCGGTCGAGGGCTATGTGGGATGCTGCGCGGCGCTTGCCAGGGCGGATCTTCGCGACCGCCTCCCCGAGATCGCCAATCCGCTGCTGGCGATTTCCGGCAAGGACGATCCGGTCTGCCCGCCCGCCGAATTGGCCGGGATCGCCGAAGCGGTGCGCTGCGGAGGTCACCTGTCCCTGCCAGGGCGGCATATCGTGAGCCAGGAATCCGCGGCACAGTTTGACATCGCCTTGAAGGATTTTCTGACCGCTGCCCCGGGTTGCGCCTGAAGGAATGGCAAGGCCGTATTCCAGGCCTGGCGCCGGTGGTAAAGGATGCGGCCTCGCACCGGCCGCCCCCCTTGAAGTGACGCTGAATCCCGTCCCGATACGATGGGCCCGAAGACCGGCGGAAAGGAGTCTTTCCGCTCGGCCATCCACCGTCACGTCAATCGCCGCACCCGCGCGATACGTCCTGCAAGGATCGCAAGCACGGCGCTGCCAAGGCTGAACAGCGCCCCCATCTTGGCGGCATCCTGCACCGGCCCGGCCGGGAAGGCGACCGAGGCCACGAACAGCGCCACGGTAAAGCCGATGGCCGCGACGAAACCCACCACCGGCAGGTCGCGCAAGCTCATCCCCTCGGGCATGCCGAGATGCAGCACATTGGCCGCAAACCAGCCGAAAAGCGTGATCCCCAGCGGCTTGCCGATCACCAGCCCCGCCAGAACCAGCCAGGTGGGGGCAGAGATCGCGCCGAACTCGACCCCGGCATTGACCAGGCCGAAGGCACAAAGGACCAGCTGCACCGGGATTTTCAGCGCATGTTCGATGGTGTTCAGCAGGTCGGTCGAATGACGCTCGACCTCGGCGAAGATCCCGAAGTCGCGTTCGGCATGGGGGATGGTGGGCACGATCGGCAGCAGGCCAAGCGCCGGGTGCAGGCCCGCGCGGTAGAACGCATACCAGCTTATGCAGCCCGCGATCACATAGGGCCAGGCGCCCAGGTTCCGCCGCATCCAGGTCGAGTTCGGCCGATCCTGCTTGCCACGGTCCAACCGCCTGGGCAGCCAGCAGGCCAGGAACCAGACCGCGACGGCGGCGAACAGCGACAGCAGCAGCCACATCGGCACCACCTCGCCCGTGGGGTAGAAGATCGCCAGGATCGCAAGCCCGCCGGCGTCGTCGGCGATGGCCAGAAGCAGCAGAAAGCCGATGGCCGGGTGGCGCGCGCCGAAGACAATGCGTCCGACCAGATAGGAGAAAGCGATGTCGGTCGCAGTCGGAATGGCCCAACCCCGGCCGACCTCGGCCAGGACGCCCAGCATCCCCGCCAACGCCAGATAGACAAGGACCGGTCCCGCCATCCCTCCAAGCGTGGCGATCAGGGGTGTCAGCGCCTTCTTGCCCCGCAGCGAGCCGCCCGAAAGAATGACCGCCTCCCACACCTCTTTCGCAGCGATGGCGAAGAAAAGTGCCATCAGCATGTCGTTGATCAGGAAATGCAGGGTCAGGACACGGGTGGCCAGGCCGTCATGCTCTTCGATCATGCCGATCGGCGCATCGACCCACAGCGGCAGGTGGACAAGGTGATGATAGCTGTCGGGCGCCGTATTGGCCCAGAGCAGCGCGGCCAATGCACCGCCGACCAAGAGCAGAGAATATTCGGAAACAAAATTCCAGATTCGATACATAGGCGTCCCCCTTTTCGCTGGCAGATAGCAGAGCCAGGGAAACTTGAAAAATCAAAAGATGGTCGGAATCCTGGAGGTTTGGCCATGAGGTGTGATCGAAATCGTCCTCGTCGCGCTTGTTGGATGCGAAGGTCAGCCGCCGCTGCCACAGCGCCATCATCGCGTGCGGTGGCACGGCAATCATCCCGATCCGCAAGACTGGTCGAGCGTGGAAGGAGGACAGCCCAGCCGCCCGGCCCCGGAACAAAACCCTGCGCGCCACGCACCACTCCGGCCGCGCGTTCTGGAAACGATGGACAAGATACCATGCCCGCAGCCGAGCCGAGGCAAGGATGCGCTGCCTCAAGGCATTCGGCGAGCGCATCGCCGCAAGAGACCCAGGCCGCCAAACCGCCGAAATCGAGGTGAGCTCCGCGTCGCACTCATGAACCGCTTCAATGCACTCGGCACCGCCGAGATCGTCCGCGGGGTCCGAACATGAAGGGAGAAGGGGAAGTCACGCCTCAGTCCGACTTTCTGAAAATAATGCCGTCGCACCCCCTTACGAATACACCTGCAAGATCTGGATATCAGAGCCCCACAGATTCATCCTAAACCCGATCCACCAGATGCCGGGACTGAACACCTAGGACCAGAAAATTACGCCCTCAACAGCGCAAGAGCATTGACATAGCGAGAGCTCGCCGATGACACGCCGAGATGACCACGCAGAAGAAAGCGCCTAATAACAACTTCAAGCTTATCTCGCAATTCGAACTGACTGACACTACTGTCTCCGGTAAGTTTTTTCGTCTTATCTTTCAACTCCGAAAGCTGCCTATCAATGGAAAGCGAGGCGAAACCGGCTCCAAGGCCATAAGCCCCTTCGAATACTTGCCGCAGCGGCTTAGAAGCGAGGATCCGGTACCACTTTGCATTTTCGCTTGCATCTGAAATTGCTATATTCAGCACCTCTCGTTGCGCATTCAGCGCCAACTCTATTTCGGCATGCCTTTCCCCAATGTTTTTTTCGAAGGATCTCGACTCATATCTGTCAATAATCTCCGCAGTATCAACCGCTACACTTTTCTCCTGTGATGAAGCATAGAGAGCTAGCCCTCGATTGAGATCTGCATAACGTTTATCCGCAAGCTTATTGACCAAACTCGCCTTATCGGCAGGATCAGACTCGAGAACCTTCTTGATAAAGAATCTATTGCTTATGTCGGAGTCCAACCCAAAAGCTCGCAACACTATCGAAAACAGCTTCCGATCGTTGACCAAGTCTTCCGCGGACTTTATGTTATGAATGGTCTCCCGAAAGTAGTCCCTAGAGACTTTCATGCTATGAGCCTGGAGAAAAGCGCTGCGCTGTCTCACCATGGTACGCTCAAGGATCTTCCATCCCCAGTACCCCCCCGATCCCACTTGAACATTATAGCTCATGGCGCGCCTATCGCCATTAATCTCGATTCTCTAGCAATAAGAGATCTGAGGCTTCTAAAGGCCGCATAGTAATTTCCCTCAATTATCGCATTGGATGCAAAAGCCAACAAATTGCTACTGTCCGGGTCGCAGAAAACCTGAGAAAGCTTCTCAATTCCATAAAGAATCTGCCTGCGGCCTTCACCTTCAACCGCGTCCCCGGTAAGTACAAGCTGACAAATATAACATATCCTGGAAACTGGCGAATCAACCGATTCCGGGTGTATGGCATCTCTCAATCTAAGAATATTGGCCTTCGGTGTAAGAATTGATATTCTGGACCGACGATCTCCATTTTCTATAATGGCGCCATTCACGAGAACCCTTTCTCCGGGGGCCAACTTGAGAATCAGACCGGTCATGGGTGCACGTCTCCTCGCAACCCCCTCATTATCATCACGTTGATTTCTATGAGGGGCTCAACAGATGCACATTCCGAAATAACGCGACGGCCTTGCTTGAGCGAGTAAATTGCAAGAGACAGCAAACCCGCCTTTGTGGCCAAAGGCAGACCGTTCTCCTCATGAGCAAGATCGGCAGCTATAATGGTCCAAAGCTGGTTGCTCTCACTTGCTGCTTCTATCATTGCATAACGATTATCGCTTTTACTTGCATTCTTGAGTTTTTGTGTTACTCGCAAAAACGCAAAATATTCGTTATCTCTGTCCGTTCGAATACATTGTGAACCAAAACTTCCCTCACTGCTTTGAAAAGCTGCACGTTTCACGTCAGAAATCCATTCTAGACCTTGGCCAAAACGAAGGGCGCCTTGAGGGCGCCCTTCCTAGATCATCGGAACAGCGACAAGATCGTTTGCGGCGCTTGGTTGGCGATCGACAATGCCTGAACCCCAAGTTGCTGCTGGGTCTGCAAGGCCTGCAGACGGGCCGACGCCTCCTCCATATCAGCGTCTACGAGTGCACCTATACCCGCCGTAAGAGAATCCGCCAGTTCTGAAATGAAATTCGACTGATCGTTGATCCTCTTGGCAGCCGTGCCAAGTTCGGCAGCTCCCTTTTTCGCAATATCGATCAACGCTTCTATTTCACTAACAGCAGTCCGTGCCGTGGTGCTGTCCGTAATGGCCGTAATCGTCGCAGCCTCGATATCCGCCTCGAAGTCGACAGAATTGACCGTGATCGTCTGTGCGGCAGTCGCAACCGTACCGGCCGTCCGATCCAGGGACGCAAGAACGCTGAACGATGTCGCCGTACCGATCGGGTTGGTCTTGAGAAGATTTACCCCGTTCATCTGAGTTCCATCGATGATCGAGACAATCTGATCCTTCAACGCGATGACCTGGTCATTAACGGTTCCAAAGTCATTCGCGTCGCTGCCCGCACTAGCAGCCAACCCCCTCATCTTGTCCAGAAGTTCGCGAATTCGTTCGGCGCCGGTGCGAGCGGTCGTCACCACGGCCTCGGCAAGGTTCAGGTTACTTTGAAGCGTCTTAAAGGTCGTCTGGTCGGATTCCATCACCTTCGAGATGGCCCAGACCGCAGCATTATCCTGTGCGGTCGCAACCTTTTTCCCGGTCGAGATCTCGTTCTGCGCCTTCATCAGGTTCGCGTTGATTCCCTTCAGGGTTTGCAGCGCGACCATCGCGCCGTTGTTGGTCAGAATGCTGGACATCTTCAATCTCCAATCCTGGGCAATTTACCCGTTTCAAGTGCAAAAGGCCTTCTGACCTGCGGGCGGACCCGAAGACCCATGTCACGCCATTCGACCTATCCGCCTTTTCCAAATAAACTCCTGACACGCCTTTCGAAGCAATCAAAGACTACGGACAAATTTATTCAAAATCGCCTCTCGCGCGGAGGAGCGATGGGATTACCGATCTTGCGGCCCTGACGGTCATAGGTGTTCAGATGCCGTGACAAGGCTGCGATCTCGGCAAGCTGACGCTGCGCGGCAGCCACCCCGTCACGGGCAGCTCCGGCAAGGGACAGAATGTCGCGTAACATCTCGGCACCTTTCCCGACGCAATCCTTTGATATCGATCCAGAACGAACAAGCTCTTGAAAATCGGTTATTCTTTCAAGGGCCGACTCGGCCTTGAACGCGAGAAGATCCTCTCTCGCCTGCTCCAGAAGATATAGCGATTTTGTCATCCGGCCACCCCGTTTCGCCTTTGGAATCCCAGATCGATCCTCCTGGCGATCGCTTCGGAATAGGTTTCGTTCAGCAGCCCTGCAAATTGCGATTCGCCGATGCCGCCTCCGAATTCACCCCTCGCCTGCCCTAGTCCCGCGTATTTTAACATTTCCGCAAGAAATGCCTGCTCGAGGCCGTCTATCACGCCCTGCCTCGATCCGGTTGTCATGCGGGCCGTCCCTGCCGCCAGAACCTTCTCCATGGCACTCTCCTTTCTGAGTAAAATTTTCGACAACTGCTGACTTTAGCCGGTACAAGTAAATATTTGGTAATCTTGCCCTGCCAATGTGACAGCAACTTGATCCACGCAGAGGAGATCCGGGTGGAGGTGGAATTTACGTGTCGCCAGACGGGTACAGCTTCGATTGACGGACGCAATAGCAGCGTTACTTGCCCTGGCGATTGCAGATCTGGCGCTTTTTCCATGTTTTTTGATGATCAGCCGCAGGTTGACACCTCCGCGTGCCAAGCCGATTCGATCCACCATCCCGTCACATTTGAAAATCAGAATGCCGACGCTGATGATGTGGAAGAAGCCGATAATCCGGCTTCAGTCTTGCTGATCGACCGAGGCCTTGCCGCCGATTACAAACCCCTTGACGGTTCGGAGCATGCTGCATCCGCCGATAAAGGACAAGCAACAATAATGCCGTTGATCGAAGAAGTCGAGAGAGCGATATCCGAGCCGCCGGATGGTGCCGATCGAAGATCGTCGAGAACGGAGATCCGGCTTCAATATCTCCCGGATCAGGACCGCGCCGATCACGCTGGTTCATCGAACAAAGCCCATACCCACGGCGACGCCTCCAGAGAATGTCACCCTCCCTACAATTTCACCAGAAGGTCATTTGGCGACGGATTTCTATACCTTGCCAAGGCATACGACAGCAAAATCGACATCGCCCTGCCGAATACCGAAATGCCTTCAAGACCTCCCCCTTTCTTCGCAGAGGATGTTTCTGGATCCAGATCTGACGCCGGTTACCTTGATATAAATTTCCAGGACGACAGCATATCCTTGAAGGATTATAATATAAGGGCTCCAAGCGCTGCTGAGATAAGCTCCACCGAACGGATCGGCAAGGCACCGGGTATTGATCCGCGCCAGGTCATGCGCCAAATCAGCGGAGAGGCCGCATCTGCGCACGCCGGGCGCATAGAGATTGTTCTTGATCCGGCAGAACTGGGGAAAGTTCGGATGGTTATATCGCCGGGCGAGAATCCAGCCGTCATCGTGCTTGCAGAGCGACAGGAAACGTTTGATTTCCTGAAAAGAAACATGGACTTACTGGCAAAGGAGCTCCGTGATGCCGGGCTTGCTGGCGCTGATATCTCATTTTCTGATGGAAAGGATGGATGGAGTTCGCAAAACAACTTTCCGACAAGAAAATCGGACTTCTTGAGGCAGGGTGACATCCGGCTGCAGCCAGAGCCGATAACGCCGCAAGAAAATACTGCAACCTCGCCAAATTCGTAACGGCCCGATTGTTACCGCCTGCCTGAGTTTGGGCTGATGGATTAAGGCACGTGCATAGTGACGTCGTTAAGGAAGGTCTGAAAAACCTCGCGCCTCGCGCGCCTTGAGGTAGACTGGGCGGGACATCAGAGGATGCGCCCCGATGCCCAAGCAGCCTGCCTTTCCCGGCCTCCGCCAATCGATGAAGAAGAAGCAGACGCGGCGGGAGAAGTTCCTCGCCGAGATGGAGGCTGTGGTGCCGTGGAGCCGCCTCCTTTCACTGATCGAGCCGCACTACCCCAAGGCTGGGCCGAAGGGCGGGCGACCCCCGATGCCGCTGGAGACGATGCTGCGGGTCTACTTCCTGCAGCAGTGGTACGCCCTGAGCGATCCGCTGGCCGAGGAGATACTGTATGACAGCGACGCCATGCGGCAGTTCGCGGGCATCGAGCTTGGCGACGATCGGATCCCCGACGAGACCACGATCCTGAACTTCCGCCACCTGCTGGAGAAGCACCGACTGACCGAGCAGCTGTTCGCCGAGGTGAACAGCCATTTGGCCGATCAGGGGATCACGCTGCGCTCCGGGACACTGGTGGACGCAACCATCATCGACGCGCCCTCGTCGACCAAGAACGAGGCAAAGGCCCGCGACCCCGAGATGTCATCCACGAAGAAGGGCAATACCTGGTACTTCGGCATGAAGGCGCATGTGGGCGTCGATGCTGACAGCGGCATCGTGCACAGCCTCGAGACGACGACGGCGAAGGTCCATGACAGCCAGGTCTGGGACGCGCTCCTGCACGGCGGGGAGACATCAGTCTGGGCGGACAGGGGCTATGTCAGCGCGGCGCGGGAGGCCGCGTTCTCCGGGCCGGGCAAGTTCTGGGGCGTCATGCGCAAGGCGCCAAGGGGCGGTGCGCTGCATCCCGTCGACGCGGACATCAACCGGGTCATCGCCAGGGTGCGCGCTCGGGTCGAGCATCCCTTCCGGGTAATCAAGCAGCAGTTCGGGTATCTCAAGACCCGCTACCGCGGGCTTGCAAAGAACCGTGCTCAGCTCTTCACCCTGTTCGCCCTCGGCAACCTGTTCCTCGTCCGACGAAGGCTGCTGGCATGAGGTGGAGTCTGCCCACAGGTGCCGATCCCGGCCCTTCGAACGGGCCGATACCCGGAAATCGTCGGCATACCCGGTCGACGTGCCCTCGTCAGACCGCCTCTGCCCGAAAATCCGCGAAGCCGAAGCGGTAGTTCAGACGATCCTTAATGACGTGTCTTATGCGGGTGTGGGGATGCGGGGCGATATTCTTGGACTGGAGCGGCGGCGGCGGTGGAGCGACGAGGAGAAGCTCGAGATCGTTTTGTCGGTCGGCGTGGACGGGGCGACGGTGACGCAGGTTGCACAGCGGCACGATGTGACGCGGCAGCAAATCTATGCCTGGCGGCACCAACTGAAGAAGAAGGGCGTGGTTTCGGCGTCTCCGGAGACGCTGTTTCTGCCGGTTGGATTGGACCGGCCCACGGAATTGGTGATGCAGACAGCGGCCATCTGCACAGGAGCGCCTCGGCCTGCCCAGATCGAGTTGCAGTTGGCGAATGGTCGCTGCCTGCGCTTCGATCCGGCTCTGGATACCGTGACGCTGACACATGTGATCCGTGCGGTGGAAGGGGCATGATCGGGCCGGGAACCGGCGTTCGTGTCTATCTGGCCTGCGGCGTGACCGACATGAGGAAGGGAATCTCCGGGCTGGCTGCACTTGCCCAGGATGTTCTGCGCCAGAAGCCGGCCGGCGGTGCGGTTTTTGCATTCCGCGGGCGTCGCGGCGACAGGTTGAAATTGCTTCATTGGGATGGTCAGGGCTTCTGCCTGTATTACAAGGTGCTGGAGAAGGGGCGCTTTCCCTGGCCGATGCGCGGGGATGGTGCGGTTCGCCTGACCTCGGCGCAGCTGGCCATGCTGTGGGAAGGCATTGACTGGCGCAGGCCGGATTGGGGCGCGCCACCGGCCCGGGTGGGCTGATTTACCCTGCTAAAACGCCTTGTTTTTATGGCAATTTTGCCTGCCTTGTGGTAGGTGGGCGCATGTCGAATGCGGCCCAGACCCTTCCTGATGATCCGGCGCTTCTGAAGTCGCTGATCGCGGCGTTGCAGGCGGAAAACGCGAAGATCTCGGCCACGTTGCGCGCCCATGACCAGTTGATCCAGTCCCTGCGGCTGCGCATTGCCAGGCTGAAGAAGCAGGTCTTCGGCCAGTCCTCGGAAAAGATCGAGCGCGAGATCGAACAGCTGGAGCTGGCGCTCGAGGATCTCATGATCGCAGCGGCCGAAGGCCAGCCTGACGTCGTGAACGACGGCCAAAACGATGATGGGTTGGAAACGGCACCTGCCGATGAAGCTGCCGAGCGCCCATCCCGCCGACGTCCCCGGGTCTCGGACAGCACGCCGCGCGAGCGGCGGGAGCTCGACCCCGGCAGTTGCTGCCCCGATTGCGGCGGCGATTTGCGCCTGGTGGGCGAAGATGTCAGCGAGATGCTGGATCTGATCGCGGCACAATTGAAGGTTGTCCAGATCGCCCGCCTGAAAAAGTCCTGCCGCCGCTGTGAACGCATGGTGCAGATGCCGGCCCCCAGCCGGCCGATCCCCGGCAGCATGGCCGGTGCGAACCTGCTCGCCCACATCCTCGTCTCCAAGTTTGACGACCACCTTCCGCTTTATCGCCAGCATGAGATCTTCACCCGGATGGGCGCCGACATCCCGGACAGTACCTTGGTCGACTGGTGCGGTCGCGCCATGAAGGTGCTGGCACCGCTGATCGAGCGGATCGAGGTGGATGTGATGGCCAGCGACCTCCTTCATGCCGATGACACACCGATCCGGGTGCTGGATCGCGCGGGCCGCGACAAGGGGGTGGGCAAGGGTGTGAAGAAGGGCCGGATCTGGGCCTATGTCCGCGATCAGCGCCCTTGGGCAGGCGCCTCACCGCCCGGCGCGGTCTATGCCTTCGCGCCCGACTGGAAGGAAGAGCACGTCCACGGCCATCTCGCCAACACCCGCGGCATTCTCCAGGCCGATGGCTACAAGGGTTATGCCAAGCTCTATGAACCGGAACCCGACGGGAAGCCCCGCCTTCGGGAGGCCGCGTGTTGGGCTCACCTGAGGCGTGACTTCCATGATGAATGGACCAAGACCAAATCAACGATCGCCCGCGAGGCACTCGACCGTATCGGCGCGCTCTATGACATCGAGCGGGAGATCACCGGCCATCCCGCCGATATCCGCCTTGCCGCGCGCCGGAAACACAGCGTTCCGAAGGTCGAGGTCTTCTTCGCCTGGTCAGAGCAGCAGCTCTCGCGGATCCCCGGCAAGGGCGATCTGGCCAAGGCCTTTCGTTACGGGCTGAGCCGCCGGGACGCTTTCAGCCTGTTCCTTGAGGACGGCCGGGTGGCGATCGACAACAATCCTGCCGAGCGCGCGCTGCGCCCGATCGGTGTCGGGCGCCGCAACTGGCTCTTCGCCGGTGCGGATACCGGAGCCGAAACGCTGGCCCGCGCCATGACCATCGTTGAAACCGCCAAGATGAACGGCCTGGACCCCCAAGCCTATCTGGCCGACATCCTGGCCCGCATCCATGATCACAAGATCAATCGGCTCGACGATCTGTTGCCCTGGAACTGGTCGCCGCTGCCCTCCGCCCTGCACGAGGCCGCCTGATGGCAACCGTCACCCACGTCTGCACCCTCGACTACATCGCAAAGATGCTGGGCGAAGACCCCGAGCTTCTCAAAGCCATCGTCTACAACGACGACAACCTGACCTATGGCTCGATCATCAGCGTCTATACCGGCCCGGATGACACCGTCACCGCCCTGACCGATGACGGTATCGATGAACTGAAAGACATGCTCAGGGACGCGCGCATCACCACCGAAACCTGGCACGCGTTCCTCGACGACTTTGTCGATGACGCGGAACTCGTCGCCCGCATCAAGGCTCAGTCGCCGCGGTAACAATCGGCCGGTTACCCAAATTCCGGAATTGATATAAGAATATAGGGGAAATGGATGATGAATCTCAATTCAGCTTCAGCTGCCGAAGGAGTGAACGCAGGAAGCTACCAATCTTCCCGAAGATCGGTCGAATCCAGTACCAAGGATCAGTTTGAGATGTTCCTGAGGATGCTGACAACACAGATCAAGAACCAGGATCCGCTCAACCCCATGGAGAATACGGAATTCGCCGTTCAGCTTGCGACTTTTTCCGGGGTCGAGCAACAGGTCCAGACCAATCTGCTTCTGTCCCAGCTTCTGAGCGATACCTACGGAGGAGGGCTTGGCCAGTATTCCAACTGGATAGGCCGTGAGGTAAGAACGAATTCCCCTGTATGGTTTGACGGAGCTTCGTTGTCATTGGCGATGGACAATATCACGAATGCCGAAGGCGCCACGCTCGTCACGCTGAACGGACAGGGCCGAGAAGTGCAACGACAAATTCTGGGGGCCGTCCCAGGGGAAATGCAATGGTCTGGTCGACATGCGGATGGCACATCTCTCCCGGCCGGATTCTACAGCTTCCGTATCGAGGAGCAGAATAGCGACGGAAGCTATGTTGCGCGAGATGTCGAAGCTTATAGCCGTGTAACCGGGGTCGAATTGACAGCGAACGGCCCAGAACTTGTCCTGAAAGGTGGCGGTTCTGCGAGAATCGACCAGGTCAGTGCTTTGCGCGAATGATTCGGATTCGACCAGGCATCTTCGGTTGCGGATCGTGGCGCCATTCCAGCGGATCGGACCGCATTGCAGCGGGAGGCCAGCGCAAGGATTTTCTGCTCTCTCTGTCTTCGCAAGTGATGCGCCGCGGGGCAATATTCCATTGCCGCGGCACGGTGACGTGCGATGCAACCTGATCGCGAAATCAGCACGGAACCGAGCGAATGTCCCTTTCACCCATGATCCGGGTCGTCCGCTTGGCCATCGGCATAGCGGTGCGCCGGCCGGTGGCAGAAGTGATGCCGACCCGCACGATCCTTGCCCCGGACCCGCGACACCGGCACCGAACATGCGCCATGCCGCCGGCCCGGAAACCTGGCCTTGCAGGAAGTCTCGGGGCAGCGGGGCGGGGTTCTGGCGTATCATGCCGCAAGGGCAGACCGGCCTATTGCTCGGCGTGTTTCGGCGCAAGCCGATGGCGGGGCCAGGCGTGGGCCGCGCCGGGCATGCCGTCCCGCCGGCTCGGCCGTCCTGCCCATACCCGATGCCGGCAAGGTCCGGGCCACGGCCGAATGGATCGCGGATCCGCCGCAGCCTGCCTGCCCGCCCGGACGGCACAAGCGGTCGCGATCGGCAGGCGCACCCCCCCTACATGGGGCCATGCGCTGTCCGCCAGGCCTGGGAAGCAGATCCGGAAACGCGAACGGAACAAGGGCCGTCGACGATCCTGCCGCCCATTGCGGCGCCGGGCATGTCCGATCCCCTTGTGCCCGCGCTGACTGCCGGCAGTCTCGCCCGCCTGCCACCTTTTCTGGCCCAAGCGTAGACGAGGACAAATGCCCGAGGAAGGGCCGAGGACCGCGGCCGTCCCTGCACCACATGGGATCATGCGGAAATCGGGATCATGAGGGGAAACCCCTCCTGCGCCCCGGCATGAGCCAGAGGACTGATAACGCATGAAAACAGGCGACAACAGGACCGCGCGGCAAGGCCACCGGCGGCTACGGATGCGAAAGCGCCGGCGTGACCAGCAGGATGCCGGTCGCGACCATGGCCGCGATCAGCGTCATTCGCCACCAGGCGCAAGCGCAGGTCAGCATCGTCGCGACCGCGAAAGCCGCCACGGACAGGATGCTCGGCCATGCCGAAACCGCGATTGCGGGGTTTCCCCGTCCCGCCGGGGCCGACCGGGCGGACAGGCCGAGCAGCCCATGCCGGCGATTCGCAACAGCCAGGCCGGGCGGCGGCCGCCTTTTCGGCCGCGCAGTTGCTCGTGATGCCGCGGCATCGCCCCGGCCCGCGCGAGGAACCCCGGCTAGCAAAGGACAAGGGACGGCCGGACCGGCACCCTACGCTCGCCAAGCCCGGCTTTCCCGGAGGCAAGTCCGCGGCTTCGGCGCCTTCACCCGGCCGGGACGGGCCAGCCAGGCGGCATGGGCCAGGCAAGGCCGCACAGGATCGGCACCGGATCGACCGAGGCCAGCACCCGATCCCCCTGCCCCATCGCCTGCAACAGGCTGGACGGCCCGGTCGCCGCCATTCGGCAGCGGCAAGGCCAGAAGCAGCCCGGCGGCCAGGGCCAGCCGCGCGCCCCAGGCTTTCGCGGGCAGGCGCAGGAGGGGCCAGATCGCCGCCGCAAGCCGGATCAGCAAAAGGCGCGGATCTTCTGCAACGCGCGTTCCGGCACATCGGCCGGGATCAGCCGGTTGGCCCGGAAATGGCCCGCCGTGGCCAGCATGGGCCCGGCGATGGCGCCGGTGTTCAGCCGCGCGATCGGCCACAGCCCGCGCGGCTGCGTCTCGGCGCGGGAAGGCCCGGCCGCACGCTTCGACACCGCAAGCACCAGCCCGCTGCCGGCCATGACGGTCCCCGGCCAGCCCGGCCGCAAAGACCAGCCAGCGCAGCGCCGTATCGGCAAAGCGGACGCGAAGCAGCGCACGAAGCGCATGGTTCGCCCTGGTGCCGGCCGCGGCGTCCGGCCGGCCGGGCCGCTGGATCAGCACGCCGCCGAGTCCGTCGAAGCGCATCCGCCCGACCCGGTCCGAGCCCAAGCCGCTCTGCACCGTCAGCGCCGGATTGCGCCGCGGGAGCAAGACGATCTCGGGCCGGGGCCGGCCGGCTTTTCGATGCCGATCCGGCCGACCGGCATGGACCGGGCCACCGCGGCCGGCGCCATAAGCGGGGTCGGCAGAACCGGTGGCGACAGCGCACGCGGCGGGAGCGCCGCCGGGGCCGGGCCGGGCCGCGCGGCGCGGGACGCTCCACCACCAGGGGCGTCAGCCTCGCCGCGAACAGCACCGGCCCGGAAAAGGCGATCACGACATGATAGGGCAGCGTCAGCGCCGTGGCCATGTTGTGCATGCCCTGCCGGGATCGCTGGCCCTTGCCGGGACGGAAGGTGAAGAACGCCTTGAGGCTTTTCTTGTGGGCGATGACGCCGCTGATGATCGCGACGAACATCGCCATGGTCGCGATGCCGAGGATCCAGCGCGCCAGGTTGCGCGGCAGGCCGCAAAGCTCGAAATGAAAGCGATAGAGGAGCTCGCCCCCCGCCGTCTGGCGCGGCGAAAGCGGGGCGCCCGTGGCGGCGTCGGTCGCCATGGCCTTGCCACCGCGCCGCCACGCCTGCGCGCCGGGTTTCGCCCAGGACAGGACGGGCGCCGGGCTGCGCTAGTCGGGAACCGGCTTGCCGCCGGCGGGCGCGACCTCGGCCAGCCGGTCCAGGGCACGCCCGACCGGATCCGCGCCCGCGGCCGGGCCAAGCCGTTCTGGGCGCATCCAACAGCGCATCTCGACGCCGAAATAGGCGATGGTCCCGGTCAGGAAGATCGCAAGAGCAGCCAGCCCAGCAGCAGCCCGGTCCAGGCATGGCGTGTCGAACAGCACCGCGCCGCTTTCGCCCTCCGGCGCGATCACGATGTCGCTGCCCTGCGAAGCCATGACAACCCGCCCGGTCGCCGGATCGAAATCAACGCCCGAGGACGCTTTGGCGCCCGGCAGCGCCAGGATCTTCGCCGCGCCCGAGCCCAGATGGATGCGCCCCAGTTCCGGCCTGCGCAGCGGAAGGGTGTAAAGCCGGTCGGCCTTTTCATCCGGCGCCAGGCTCATGGTGCCGGGCTGGCCGCCGCGCGCCACGGATTGCAGCTCGAACCCGTCCAGCTTTTCCGGGGCCTTGATGCCGCAAGCCTCGATCCAGCCGCGATGGGCGCTGACATGGGCGCGACCGCGCGCGGCGTCGATCACCACGTCGCGCGGCTTCTCGACCGAGCCGACCTCGAATGGCCGCACCAGCGGCAGGGCGTCCCGGGCAAAGACCGCGACCGCGTTCTGGCGGGTATTCGCGGCCCAGACGGTACCCTTCGCATCGCCCGCGGCAATGCCGAAATCACCGGGGCTGACCTCGGCCAGATCCTCCAGCCTCTCGGCGTCCAGTTGGTGATGCCGGACCCGCCCCCGAACGGCCGGCCCAGGGCCGAGGCGACGAAAACCGTGCCGTTCCGCGCGCTCTGGGCGACCTGGCAGACCGGGCGCCACCTTGGTCGAGCGGCTCGCCCCCGCCGGCGGCACCCGGGGCGAGACCTTCAGCTCGGCCACGCCGGCCATGTCCGGACCCTCGGTCCGGACCACGACCGGCTGCGTGCCGGCCACCGCATCCGGGGGCAGGTCGAAGGCAAGGCCGAAGCCGCCCTCGGCATCGGCCTGCATGCCCTGCGGCGACACCAGCACCTGGCCGCGCTGCAGGCTGACCTGCCGCTGCGGGGCAAAGCCCGAGACGCTGACCTCGGCCTGCCCCATGCAGAGAGGCGCTGCCCCAAGACCCCCCGCCGCAATGCCGGCGCTGGCGATGATGCCGAACACCGGGGGCGGAGGAGAAAACGGTTGCCCGTGGCTTGCTCGGCGCCTCATGTCCCGCGCCGTGCCCTGCAGCGTACTCGCAAACCCAGCGCGGCAGCGAAAGCCCCTGGGCGGGAGACCCGATCCTGCGGCGCTTGTGCCGGGAAAAGCCCGGGCCGGGCGTCTGGGACATCGCGCGGCCCTGCGGCTGTCAGCCTGACGTTCCGGGAAGACCACAGGCAAGGGATACCGGCACGACCAGGGGCGAAAACCGGGAAAGCCGGCATCCCGGGCGCGGCGGCCGGCCCGGGGCCGCGCCCAAGGGCCAGGGGCAGCGCCTCTGCCCAGCCGAGAGGCGGGCGGCGCTGCTGCCAAGCATCCTTCGCGCCGCCGGCATCGGCATCGGGAACAAGCGCCGCCCGCTCGGGGTTCGGCAGGGAAGGCGGCATTCGACGAAAGGGGCTGGACATGGCCGACGAGCCCGAATTCTCGCTGGGCGTCGAAGAGGAATACCTGCTGGTCGATCCCGAGACCGGCGACGTGCGCGAGGCGCCCGATGCGCTGATGGCCGCCTGCAAGGCCGAGCTGGCCGACCAGGTCGGCCCCGAGTTCCTGCGCTGCCAGATCGAGATCGGCACCCCCGTTGCCGCCAATGTGCGCGCGGCGCGCGATGATCTGGCCCGGCTGCGCGGCAGCATCGCACGCCATGCCGCCGAGTTCGGCCTGGCGCCGATTTCCGTCGCCTGCCATCCGGTCGCGGACTGGCGCAGCCAGGACCATACCGACAAGGACCGCTACAACCAGATCTCGCAGGAAATGGGCGGGGTATCCCGGCGCATGCTGATCTGCGGCATGCATGTCCATGTCGGCATCCCCGACCAGGACATGCGCATCGACCTGATGAACCAGTTCTCGTGGTTCCTGCCGCATCTGCTGGCGCTTTCGGCCTCAAGCCCGTTCTGGCTGGGCGAGGAGACCCTGCTCGCCTCGTATCGCACCACGGTCTTTGCCGGCTATCCCCGCACCGGCCTGCCGCCGCGGCTGGGCAGCTGGGCGGAATACGAACGCTCGGTCGCGGCGCTGACCGAGACCGGGATCATCGGCGATGCCAGCAAGATCTGGTGGGATCTGCGCCCCTCGGCGCGCTTTCCCACGCTGGAGACGCGGATCTGCGACGCCTGCCCGCGGCTTGGCGACACCATCACCCTGGTCGCGCTGGTGCAGGCGACGCTGCGGATGCTGTGGCGGCTGTCGCGGCAGAACCTGCGCTGGCGGCAATACGACAACTTCCTGCTGGGCGAGAACCGCTGGCGGGCGACGCGCTACGGGCTGACCGAGGGGCTGATCGATTTCGGCACCCGCCGCATCATCCCCTTCGACGAGATCGCCGAAGCCTGGCTGGCCGCCATCGCCGAGGATGCCGATGCGCTGGACAGCCAGCCCGCGGTGGCCGGGCTGCGCGACATGATCGCCCGCGGCAGCGCGGCCGAACAGCAGCGCGCGCTCTACGCCGCGGCCATCGCTGCCGGGGCCACGCCGCAGGAAGCCTTTCGCGGCATCGTCGCCTGGCTGGTCGAAGAGTTCCGCCGCGGCCTGTGAGTCGCTTGGCGGCGGATTTCCCCGGCGCGCGGGAACAAAGCCCGCCAGCCGGGGGTTCCCCCGCCGAGTTGCAGCATCGGAAGGAAACAGCAATGCCCAAACATCTTCTGGCCCTCGGCCTCGCCCTGCTGCCGCTTTCGGCCCATGCCCAGGATGCCAAGGCGGTGTTCCTCGACACCCGGGGGCAAGAGGCGGGAACCGCGGCCCTGACCGCGACGCCCACAGGCGTACTGATCGAAGTCGAGGCGACCGGGCTGCCGGCCGGCCAATGGGTCGCCTTCCACATCCACGAAACCGGCAGCTGCGACCATGCCACCGGGCACGAATCGGCGGGCGGCCATTTCAACCCCGCGCAGGCCCCGCATGGCGTGCTGGCCGAGGGCGGCCCCCATGCCGGCGACATGCCCAATATCTGGGTCGATGCCGAAGGGACGGCGCGGGCGCAGGTCTTCAACCCGCTGGTGACGCTGGCCGAGGGCGAGAATGCGATCAAGGGCCGGGCGCTGATGATCCATGCCGGCCCCGACGACTACCAGACCCAGCCCACCGGCGGCGCCGGCGACCGGCTGGCCTGCGCGGTGATCGAATAGGCCAGCGGGCCGGGATCAGGCCTGCGCGCCCTGACCCGCGCCCAGGTGGCTCATGCGGCTGTGCAATTCGCAGCGCAGGCCCTCGGGATCAAGGCGGATCACGCTTTCGCCCATGAAGTCCTGGGCCAGCGCCTCCTCGATGATAAGCGAGCCGAAGCCCTTGCCGGCATGGGAGGCGACGGGCGGGCCGCCCGATTCCGCCCAGAGCAGCCGGAACGGGTCGTCGCTGCCCGGCCGCCCGCCGGTCCAGCCCAGATCCACCGCGCCCTGGGGGACCGACAGCGCGCCGTATTTCAGCGCATTGGTCGCCAGTTCGTTGATGGCCAGCGCCAGCGTCAGCGCCTGCCTGGCCGACAGCCGTACCGGCGGGCCGGCGATGCGGAACCGCCGCCGCCCGGTGCGGAACGGCGCCAACGCCTGCTGGACGACCTGGCCGATCTCGGCATCCAGCGCGCTGGAATCGGTCAGCAGCGTCTGCGCCTGGGCCAGGGCGCCGATGCGCTGGCGCAGGATCTCGCGCGCTTCGGGGCCGTCATGGCTCAGCAGCGTCTGGTTGACGATGGCCGAGACCACGGTCAGCGTGTTCTTGATCCGGTGGCCCAGCTCGCCGTTCACCAACCGCAACTGGCGGGCGGCCTCGACCTTGCCGGTGGTCTCGATCACCGTGTCGATCATGCCGCGCACCACGCCGTTCTCGTCGCGGATCGGGCTGTAGCAGAAGGTGAAATGGCATTGCTCGGGGTAGCCGTAGCGGTCGATGACCAGCGGGAAATCCTCGACGAAGGTGGCCTCGCCGGCATAGGCGCGTTCGGCGATGGGGCCGATCTCGGCCCAGGCCTCGCGCCAGACCTCGGCGAAGGAGCGGCCCAGCACATTGCCCTTGTCGCCCAGGATCGGACGAAAGGCGTCGTTGTGCAGGGTGATCAGCCCCGGCCCCCAGACGATGCATTTCGGGAATTTCGAGTTCAGCGCCATCCCCAGCGCGATCTTCAGCGCCGAGGGCCAGCCGTCGGGCGGACCCAGCGGATTGGCGGACCAGTCATGGTTGCGGATGGCCCTGCCCATCTCGCCGCCGCCATCCAGAAAATGCACCGATCCGCCCATCTCCGCCGTCCCCCTGCCGCCCGCTCCCGCCCGACGCAAAACAGCGCAACGCGGGATGTTGCCCGGCGGTTTCCCAACGCGGCGCGCGGCGGCGGGGAAAATGACCGGCGCCGGATCGTACCGTCTGGCTGCGGGAATACCGCCGGAAAAACCTGCGCCACGCCGGCCTTGCCGCGGAACGATTCCGCCGCTGCCCGGTTCGGGATGACAAGCCCATCATTCGCGACCAGGTGCCATGACGGAAACCCTTCGCTTCGGCCGCCTTCCGGCGGCAACGGCCCATCTTTGCATCGACATGCAACGGCTGTTCGGGCCGGGCTCGCCCTGGGCGGTGCCCTGGATCGAGCGGATCCGGCCCGCAGTGGCGACGCTGGTCGCGGCGCGGCCGCAGCGCACGGTCTTCACCCGCTTCATCCCGCCCGCCCGGCTCGGGGCGGCACCCGGCGCCTGGGCGCGCTATTACGCCCAATGGCCCGAAATGCTGCGCGAACGGCTGGACGGCCGCTGGCTTGAACTGTTGCCGGAGCTGGCGCGGCACGCGCCCCCCGCCAAGGTGATCGACAAGCCGGTCTATTCCCCCTGGCATGACGGGCGGCTGCACGGCTGGTTGCGGGGGGCGGGGGTCACGACGCTGGTGGTGACGGGCGGCGAGACCGATGTCTGCGTGTTGGGCACGGTGATGGGGGCGGTCGACCTGGGCTATCGGGTGGTTCTGGTCGCTGATGCGGTCTGTTCCTCGACCGACCGGGGCCATGACGCGGCGATGACGCTTTACCGCGAACGGTTCTCGCAGCAGATCGAGACGGCGCCGCTCCAGGAGATCCTGGCAGCCTGGGGGAACGATTAGGCGGGAACAAGGGCGGTCCGGAGGGTGTTTTCCTGATGCCTGGGGGGCGAGGGGCCCATCCGATAGCTGCACAGGAGCCTTGCAATGTCTGCACCACGCACCGATCTGGAAAAACAGAGGCGCCGCCACCTTGTCCCGATCCTCGGCATCCTCGCGGCCGTGCTGATCGTGCTGGCGGGATTCGTCTGGTGGTTCAACGACGAAACCAGCGATCCCGAAATCCCCGGCCAGGTGCCGGGGCCGGTAGACGAGATCGCCGAGCCCCCCGCGGCCGGCATGGAAACCGGCGTGGAAACCGCACCCGCCACCCTGCCCGGCCCCGAAACCGCGCCCGCAGCCGGAACCGGCCAGCCGACGCAGCCCATGCCATGACCGGGGGCGCGATCCAGAACCGCATCGCCGGGCCGGCGCACGAGTTCGATATCGGGGTGAATGCCATGGCCCCCGGCCCGGTCGGGACGCCCTTGATCCCGGCCGGCACGTCGGCCGAGGCAATGGCTGCGTTCGGTGCCGCCTGCGCCATGAAGCGGCCCGCCCCACCGGTCGAAGCAGCCGAGGCCGATGTCATGCCGGCCAAGCCGAGGCCGAGCCATGTCTCGGCCGCCACCATCGCCGTCACCGGCTGCAAACCGACGATCTGAGAAGGAAGCCGACCATGAACAACCGCCATCTTGCGTTCCTTTGCGGCCTTGCCGCCGGTTTCGCGCTCAAGGGTGCCTGCGATGCGCTGGCCCGCCCCGCCGCCGCAGGGCCCGGCCGCAGCCACCGCCCGCGCCGGGAGGAGATCCGCCCCGCCGGCCGGCGGCTGATGAAAAACCCGCCGCGCAGCTGGGACATCGTGGACGAGCAAGGCGACGAATCCTTCCCGGCCAGCGATCCGCCGGGGAACTATTGAACGAGCGGGGACCGAGACCCGCGACGCGCGCCGGATTCCCCCCCGGTCGCCAGAACCGCCGCGGGCCGGGAACGTGGGGCCGTCATCGTCTTTGACCAGGAAGGCAGGCCATGGCACCGCGGGCGATCTGGAAGGGATGCCGAAGATCGCCGAGCTCAGCTGCCCGGTCGCACTTCACGCCGCGGCCTCGACCGTGGAGCGGATCGCCGGTCACATGCCGCACCGGGCGGCCGGGAACCGGGTGCGCCGGCAGTTCATCGGCAGCGACACCAGCAAGCCGGTGGAGAAGGACGACCAGGTCAAGGGCTATAAGCTCGGCGAGGGCGATTCCCTCGCCCTTGTTCCCGACGAGATCGCCGCGGCCGTGCAGGAACACGATCAGACCCTGGCCGTCGCGGGTTTCAGCGCCTGCAAGGACATCGACGACGCCTGTTCCGACCACTGCTATTGCCTGACGCCGGCGGACCGCACGGCCGAAAAGGCCTTTGCCCTGATCCGCGAGGGCATGCACCGCAAGCGGGCGGCGGCGCTGTTCCGGCGGGTGCGCACGGCGCCCAGGCGCGAGAAAGCCCTGGACCTGATGGCGGCGCGGCGCGAAGGCGCGGGACGGGCGGCGAAAAAGCCCGCGTCCCGCAGGAAGGCGGCGCAAGCCCGGCCAAGCCCCGCGCCCCCTATCCCTTCAGGACCAGCGCCGCGCCGCTGACGATGGAAAAGACCAGAACCGCCAGCCGCAGCGCCGGCCCGTTGACATGGGCGTGGACATGCCGC
Source organism: Paracoccus pantotrophus (assembly GCF_008824185.1). Classification (NCBI taxonomy): domain Bacteria; kingdom Pseudomonadati; phylum Pseudomonadota; class Alphaproteobacteria; order Rhodobacterales; family Paracoccaceae; genus Paracoccus; species Paracoccus pantotrophus. The sequence continues at coordinate 347,356 of NZ_CP044423.1, read as the reverse complement.
GACAGCAGGCTGCCGATCAGCACCGCCGGGACCAGCGCCAGCGCCGCCAGGATCTGCGGCCCGCCGATCCGCCCCGCGGCCAGCAGGATCACCAGCGAGATCGCCTCTCCGACCAGAAAGCAGGTCGCCACGGTCGAGCGCAGCACCGGGCCGGGAGCATGCTGGTAAAGCAGCGCCAGCGGCGGGCCGCCGATGCCGGTCGCGGTTTCCGTCACGCCGGTGAACAGCCCCACCCCCAGCGAGGCCGAACGGCTGGGGGCGAAGGGCGGCGCCAGCAGGGCCGCCACGGCAGCCAGGACGGTCAGCAGGCCGACGGCGATTTCGAGCTGGCGCACCGACAGTGCGACCAGCACCGCCATGCCAAGGAATGTCCCGAAGAAGCGGCCAAAGGTGATCCACCCCGTCCCCTGCCGGTCGATCATCCGCCGCTCGCGCCATGCGACCAGGAAGTTCAGCGGCAGCATCAGGATCAGCAGGGTGACGGGCAGATAGCTGGCATCGATAAAGCCGAAGACCGGCGCCATGATCAGGGCAAAGCCGATGCCCACCGCCCCCTGCACGAATGCGGAGGCAGCGACCAGCAGCGACAGGCCGAGAAATACGGTCAGGGTCACGCCAGCCTCATGTCGATCAGGCTGTCGGCGGTCGGATGGATGCGCTGGATCGGCGCGGCGGCGATGGCCGGCGCGGCCAGATCGCGGATCTCCTCCATCAGCGCGCGCGCGTCCCAGTCCACCGGCCAGCCCTGCACCATCCTCAGCCGGCCGTTGGTAAAGACCGCGTCGATCTGGTCGCGGTTGCCATAGCGCACCAGTTCCCAGCTCAGGTCGTGCGAGGGGGTGAATTCCGGCCGGTCCAGGTCGACCAGCAGGAAATCGGCCGCCAGCCCCTTGGCGATGCGGCCGGTCACGCCGGCCAGCCCGCCGGCATCGGCGGCCATCCGCGTCGCCGCATCCAGCCACAGCCAGCCGCCGCCGCAGGAACTGTCGCCCGAGGCCAGCCCATAGGCCACGCGCTGCATGCTTTCGGCCGCGTCCATCAGCCGGAACCCGTCGGCCCGCGTGCCGTCGGTGCCCAGCCCGAAGCGGATGCCAAGCGCCTGCATCTGCAGGGCCGGCGCGACCGCGTTCCCCTTCCAGACCGAGGCGACGGGGTTGTAGGCGACGGCGGTGCCGGTGTCGCGCAGCAGGTTCAGTTCCGACGGCGTGACCAGCGTCGAATGCGCGATCAGGGTCTGCGGCCCCAGAGCGCCGACATGGGCCAGATGCTCCAGCGGCCGGCGGCCATGCGCGACCAGCGATCGCTCGACCGCCACCAGATGCTCGTTCACATGGGTCTGGAAGGTGACGCCCGCCTCGGCCGCCATGGCCGAGACCTCGCGCAGCATCCCGTCGCTGGCCGCCTCGGGAATCGAGATGGCCAGCGAGGCATGGATCAGCGGATCGCCCTGGCAGGCGGCCAGGTGTGCCCCGGCCCGGCGCAGGATCTCGGGGCGGTCAGGCACCACGGCCGCGCCGCCCAGGTCGTTGCAGATCTGCGCCACCACCAGCCGCAGCCCCACCTCGCGCGAGGCCAGCGCGAGCTTGCCGATATGGCCGGCCGAGCGCGTGCCGGCGTCGATCGCCGTGGTAAAGCCGCCCCGCAGGCATTCCAGCGCCGCCAGCTTCGAGGACAGGTAGACCATGTGCTCGTCCAGGCTGCCCTCCAGCGGCACCCAGATGCGGCGGAAGATCTCGGAGGGCTCGCCGAAGACCAGCGACTTGCCCAGCGATTGCGTCAGGTGGGTGTGGGTGTCGATAAAGCCCGGCATCAACAGGTGATCGGGCAGTTCGACCAGCCGCGCCTGGGGGTGGCGGGCGCGCAGCGCCGCGGCATCGCCGACATCGGCAAAGCGGCCGGCGCGCAGCAGCACGGCCATGTCGCGCTGCGGCCCTCCGTCAAGAAGCAGGCGCCCCGGCGCGACGATCGTCTCGTCGGTTCGGGCAAAGATCTGGTGCAGGTCGGTCATCGGGCTTGCTCCGCGGTATCGACGGGTTTGGGGGCGCTGAACTGGAAGAAGGCGTTGACCACGGCTGCGGTGATCGTGCCCATGGCCAGCCCGTTGCCCAGGATCATCTGCGACCATTGCGGGAACTGGCTGTAGACGCCGGGCACCAGGATCGGCATCAGCCCCATGGCCAGGCCCGAGGCCAGCGTGAACATCGCGCCATGCTCGCGCAGGTCGACGCGGCTGAGCACATGGATGCCGATCACGCCGATGATGGCAAAGACGATGACGGCCGTGCCGCCGACGACCGGGCCGGGCAGGACGCTGGCCAGCCGCGACACCGGCGCCAGCAGCGCGATCAGCACCAGGATCACCCCCGCCATGGCGGTGACATGGCGCGAGCGCACCCCGGTCGCGCGGACGATGCCGATGTTCTCGCCCGAGGTGATGATCAGCGAGGTGCCGAACAGCCCGCCCAGGATCGAGGCCGCCGCATCGCCGCGGATGGTGCGCGGCACGATGGCATGGGCATCGCCCTTGCGGTCCACGATCTCGGCCGTGGCGATGGTCTGGCCGGTCGCCTCGGCCATCGAGATGATCGAGAAGATGATCAGCGGCAGCGAGGCGATGAGGTCGAATTTCGGCATCCCGAACGGGAACAGCTGCGGCACCGCGACCAGCGGCCCCTGCATCACGCCCGACAGGTCGAGCCGGCCCAGCGCCGCCGCCAGCAGCGTCCCCGCGATCAGCCCCAGCATCACCGAGATGCGCTGCAGCGTGCCGGTGAACACGCGCGAGAAGATCACCGTCAGCGCGATGGTCGCCAGCGCCAAGCCGACGTTGACCGGATCGGCAAAGCCGTCGCTGCCGGGCTTGCCGGTGATGGTGCCGCCATAGATCTTGACCAGGTTGACCGCCACCAGCAGCAGCATGGTGCCCACCACGATGGGCGGGAAAAAGCGCAGCAGCCGGCGAAAGACCGGCAGCGCCAGGAAATAGAATACCCCGGTCATCAGCACCGCGCCCACCGCCGTCTGCACGTCGGTCTGGCTGGCGATGGCCAGGAAGATCGCGATGGGCGCGCCGCCCGGAACCATGATGAAGGGCAGCCGGGCACCGAAACCGGCCGGCCCGTAGCTTTGCAGGATCGAGCCCAGGCCGCAGACCAGGAAGGTGGCGCTGATGATCGACACGGTCAGCGCCGTGTCAAAGCCCAGCGTCTGCGCGACCAGGAACACCGCCGTAATCGGCGATGCGGCCATCACCAGCACATGCTGGAAACCGTAAAGGATCAGATCCCGGAGCGGCAGAACCCGATCCACCGGATCGGGCGGCGTAAGCGTTCTCGTATTGGCCATCGTGGCGTTTCCCTGTTGTTGAAGCGGTGTTCACATTTATGCAAATCGTTTTGCTTACTTCTCGGAATAGCATGAGATGCGATTCGTGCAAATCGTTTTGTTGCCTCTGGCACGGCAATGCTGCTAGCCTTGCGGCGATGAACGGACGGATGAGGGACGCGTTGCGCAAACCCACCATATCGGATCTGGCCAGGGCCGCGGGGGTCTCGGTCACCACCGTGTCCCATGCGTTCAGCGGCCGCCGCCACGTCGACCCCGAAACCCGCAAGCGCATCCACGCCATCGCCGAGGAAATGGGCTATCACCCCAGCCGCATGGCGCAGGCGCTGCGCAGCGGCCGCAGCGGCACCATCGCGCTGGCCTCCTCGATGCCCTTCGCCATTGCCGCCGGGCCGTCACGGCTGGGCTTCCTGATGGAGATCGCCGCCTCGGCCGCGATGTCGGCATTGACGCGCCAGCTGGCGCTGTGCCTGATCCCGCCGCATCCTTCGGTCCGCAGCCACGGCTCGGTCGCTTTCGACGGGGTGATCCTGGTCGAGCCCATGCGTGACGACCCGCTGGTCGCCCTGTTCGAGCAGCGCAAGACCCCCATCGTTTCCATCGGCACCGTGCCGGGCCGGCCCGACATCCCCGCCGTGAACATCCGCTCGCGGGAAACCGCGCTGCTGCTGCTGGAGCATCTGGCACAGCAGGGCTGCCGCCATGTCGCGGCGCTGATCGGCTCGACCCCGCGGACCAGCCAGATCGAGGCCGAGCAGGCCTATCGCGCCTTTGCCGCCCGGCGCGGCCAGCAGGCCACCCTGGTCATCCTGGACGAAGATGAGGGCGAAGAGATCGCCTATCGCGAGACCCTGCGCCTGCTTGCCGCGGATCCCTCGATCGACGGGATCTTCGCCGCCATCGACGCCTTTGCCAGCGGCGCGGTGCGGGCGGCGCATGAGCTGGGGCTGGCGATGCCGCGGCAATTGCGCATCGCCACCCGCTATGACGGGCTGCGGGCGAAGCTGTCCGATCCGCCGCTGACCGCCCTGGACCTGCATCTTCCGGCGATCGCCGAACAGGCGGTCCACCTGCTGCTGGACCGGATCGAGGGAACCGCCCGCACGGTCGAAGCGGAGCTGCCCGCTCTGATCCCCCGGCGATCCTCGGTCGCGCCCTAGGCGACCGGCGCCCTAGCCCTTGCGCAGTGCGTTCAGCAGCGCCGCGCCCAGGGCGCCCGGCTGCTCCTTGCCGGCGGGCGCGGCGGATTTCGGGCCGCGCGCCGGCTGGGCCTTGGGGCCGCGTTCCTTCTGCGCATCGCGGGCTGCGGCGCCACCGTCCTTGCGCATGGTCAGGCCGATGCGCTTGCGGGCCACGTCCACCTCGGTCACGCGCACCTTGACCACGTCGCCGACCTTGACCACCTCGTTCGGATCCTTGACGAAACGGTCGGCCAGCTGGCTGATATGCACCAGCCCGTCCTGATGCACGCCGATATCGACGAAGGCGCCGAAGGCCGCGACATTCGTCACCGTGCCCTCCAGCACCATGCCGGGGCGCAGATCCTTGATATCCTCGACCCCCTCGGCAAAGCTGGCGGTAACGAAGCTGGGGCGCGGGTCGCGGCCGGGCTTTTCCAGTTCGGACAGGATGTCGCGCACCGTCGGCAGGCCGAAATGCTCATCCACGAACTGCTCGGCGCGCAGACCCTTCAACGCCGCACCATCGCCCATGATCTGCCGGATGTCGCGGCCGCAGGCGGCGACGATCTTGCGCGCGACGCCGTAAGCTTCGGGATGGACGGCCGAGGCGTCCAGCGGCTCGTCGCCGTCGCGGATGCGCAAAAAGCCCGCGCATTGCTCGAAGGCGCGCGGGCCAAGCCCCGTCACCTTCTTCAGGGCCGCGCGCGAGCGGAAGGCGCCCGCGGCATCGCGATGCGCGACGATGTTTTGCGCCAGCGACGGCCCCAGCCCGGCGACATGCGCCAAGAGCGGCGCCGAGGCGGTGTTCAGGTCCACCCCCACCGCGTTCACCGCATCCTCGACCACCGCCTCCAGCGTCTTTGCCAGCTGCCGCTGGTCCACGTCATGCTGATACTGGCCGACGCCGATGGATTCGGGCGGCACCTTGACCAGCTCGGCCAGCGGATCCTGCAGGCGCCGGGCGATGGAGACCGCGCCGCGCAGCGACACGTCGAGGCCGGGGAATTCCCTGGCCGCCAGTTCCGAGGCGGAATAGACTGAGGCGCCGGCCTCGGAGACGATCACCTTCACCGGCGGCTTCACCCCCTGCGGCAGGCGCTTGAGCACCTCGGCCACGAAACGCTCGGTCTCGCGGCTGGCAGTGCCGTTGCCGATGGCGATCAGCTCGATCCTGTGGCGGGTGATGGCGGCGGCCAGCGCGGCTTCCGCCCCGCGCAGGTCGGATTTCGGCGGAAAGGGATAGAGCGTCGCCGTCTCGACCAGCTTGCCGGTGCCGTCCACCGCCGCCAGCTTGACCCCGGTGCGGATGCCGGGGTCCAGCCCGATGGTCGGGCGCGGCCCGGCGGGCGAGGCCAGCAGCAGGTCGCGCAGGTTGCGGGCAAAGACCCGGATCGCCTCGGCATGGGCGCGCGAGCGCAACTCGGTCAGCAGGTCGATATACATCGTGTTCGACAGCCGCACCCGCCAGCACCAGCCGGCCACCTTGCGCAGCCAGCGGTCGCCGGGACCGTCGCCCAGCCGGCCCAGCGCCGCGGCGACGATGCCCTCGGCCCGCGCCGCGCCGGTTTCCGGCTCGGGGGCGATCTCGATGGCCAGCACCTCTTCCTTGGCGCCGCGCAGGATCGCCAGCGCCCGATGCGCCGGGATCGCCGCCCATTTCTCGGACTGGTCGAAATAATCGCTGAACTTGGCGCCGACCTGTTCCTTGCCCGGCACCACCTTGGCCGAGATGATCGCCTCGGCCTGCATGAACTCGCGCAGCCGGCCCAGCAGCGCCGCATTCTCGGACAGTTCCTCGACCAGGATGTCGCGCGCGCCGTCCAGCGCCGATTTCACGTCCGGCACCGCCTCGGTCAGGTAGCCCGCCGCCAGCGCCTCGGGCTCGGCGGCGCGGTTGTCCTGGATGGCGCGCAACAGCGGCTCCAGCCCGTTTTCGCGCGCGATCATCGCCTTGGTGCGCCGCTTGGGCTTGAAGGGCAGGTAGATGTCTTCCAGCGTGGCCTTGGTCTCGGCCCCGGCGATGGCGCGGGCCAGATCCTCGGTCAGCTTGCCCTGCCCCTTGATGGAGTCAAGGATCGCCGCCCGCCGCGCCTCGAGTTCACGCAGATAGGCCAGCCGCTCGGACAGCGTGCGCAGCTGGGTGTCGTCCAGCCCGCCCGTCACCTCCTTGCGATAGCGCGCGACGAAGGGAACCGTGGCGCCCCCGTCCAAGAGGGCCGTCGCCGCCGCCACCTGGTCGGGGCGGGCAGCGATCTCGGCGGCGATGGTGCGGGCAATGCGGTCGGTCGCGTCCACGGGCGGCATCCTCTGCTGACTGGAACGCCGTCTTAGACAAAACCGGCCGCCGATCCAAGCGTTCCGGCAGCGCCGACCGGCTCAGGACAGCCGCATCGCCGCGCGCATCCGCTTTTCGAACTGCGGGTCAAGGCGCGGCAGGCGCATGTCACCCTTGGTCGTCTCCATCGCGCACCACAGGTTCGCGATGGCGGTCCAGTTCAGGCCAAGCGGCGCGTCACCGGTTTCGACCAGTTGCAGCCGCCCACCCAACCGGCGGAAGGCCATGCCCCTCAGCAGGGCGTTGGCGTGCAGCAGCACCTCGTCGGCCAGCTCGTCGTCGAACTGCGCCTCGGCCATGGCAACGAAACCCGAGGGATCGCCTTCTATGGAAAGGGTTTGCGCCTCGATCAGGTAGCTTTCGCAGATCGAGAAGCCCTGCTCGCACCAATCCGCCACCGAGCCCGAAAAGCTTCGGCTGCCGACCCCGATGCCCGGATCCTGAAGAAAGCTCAGGCAACCGTTGTCGCCCAGGGGATAATGCATGCCCGCGGCATGCGTGGCCTTGCCATTCACCAACATCACTCACCAACCAACAATAGAGATCACGCAATGACTTACAATTAAAACGATCTGTTCGGTTTAGGCCAGTTGCCCTTTAAGATAGGTTAACGGACCGTTAACAAGGTAGTGTTAGTGGTTTGTTTTCAATGTATTTTGCTGGCATGGCCTGCGGGTGGTGCGAACATCTCCAAGTTGCGATGAATTCGCGGCCCCCTGTCCGGACCATCAGCGCCCCGCCGGGCAGGGCCTGGGCAGCACCCGGCCACGGGCGCATGCAGAAAGCGCAAAGGCATGGCGACATGGGGCCTGGCGGCTCCTTTCGTCCTTTGGCATCGACTCGGGCGCATGCCGGCGGGCCGACAGGCAGCACCGGGCCGCTGCTGCCCGGCAAGGCCGGTGCTCGGGGCCGCAGCGGTGCCGACGACCGGCCGTTCACGGACGCGATCCTCTGGCTGGCACGGGGCGCTTCGCCCTGGCGCGACCCGCCACCGGCGCCGGGACATTGGCAGGCGGTCCGCACCTGGTTCCGGCGGTGGACCGCGCCGAGGCATGGGAACGGCTTTTCAAGGCATTGGGCGCCGGTCCCGCTTCCGAATGGGTGCTGATCGAGGCGACGATCTCGAAGGTCCATGCCGACGCGACCTCGCAGAAGGGGGCTTGAGGCCCACGCCATCGGCCGGTCCCGCGGCGGGCTGACGACGCAACCCCATGCGGCCGCGGACGCGTTCGGCCGGCCGATCCGGGTCACGATCACGCCCGGCCACTGGGCCGACAGCCCGCAGGCGAAGTTGCGCCAGGCGGCATTCCTCCGTCTGCGCCCGCGCTGCCTTTCAGCCCGATCCGGGCTGGCCGGCCGCAAGACGGCCACAAGGGAAATCGCCTCCTCGCCCGGACCGGAAGGGCTCCATGCGGCGCACCGCATCGCCCTGCAGCGCCATCGGCTCAAGGGCCCGGACGCGCCCCGTCCCCCGCGCGCCGCGCCGCCTTACCAGTGGCCGATATTGCCCATGCTGGCCCAGGGCTCTTGCGGCGCCAGCGACTCGCCCTCTTGCAGCAATTCGATCGAGATGTTGTCGGGGCTGCGGACAAAGGCCATGTGGCCGTCGCGCGGCGGGCGGTTGATGGTCACGCCGGCATCCATCAGCTTCTGGCACATCTCGTAGATGTTCTCGACCCGATAGGCGAGATGGCCGAAATGCCGGCTGTCCGAGGGCAGGCCATCGTCGCCGTCCCAGTTCCAGGTCAGCTCGACCGGGCATTCCGGCTGGCCGGGCGGCGCCATGAAGACCAGGGTGAAGCGCCCTTTTTCATTATCGATTCGCCGCGTCTCCTCCAGCCCGAGCAGGCGAAAGAACTCCATCGTCTTTTCCAGATCGAGCACGCGGACCATTGTGTGCAGATAGCGGACCTTCATCTGTCGTTCCTTTCCGTTCGCTGCGGCCAGACTGGCATGGCGGCGGCCGGACCGCAACGTGGGGCGATCGGCTGCACCCGCCGCGCCAATACTGCCGGTTGATTGAATCCCCCGTCGGTGCCACAAGATATGCCCAACAGCACGAAGGATTCCGCCATGCCCCTGACCCCCGAACAACAGGCCGAGATCGACGAGCTGCGCGCCAGCCCGCGCCCCACCCTGCGCGCCGTCTCCGAGGGGATGGAGGGCCATCTCTACCGGGCGCATCCGGTGCTGGATCACGGGCTGGTGCGGGTCATCGACTACATGGGCGACGACGGCGCGATCACCCAGGCCGCGCGCGTGAGCTATGGCCGCGGCACCAAGTCGGTCAGCAACGACGAGGGGTTGATCCGCTACCTGATGCGGCACTGGCACTCGACCCCGTTCGAGATGTGCGAGGTCAAGTTCCACGTCAAGCTGCCGGTCTTCGTCGCCCGGCAATGGATCCGCCACCGCACCGCCAACGTGAACGAATATTCGGCGCGCTATTCGATCCTGGACCGCGAATTCTACATTCCCGCGCCCGAACATCTTGCCGCGCAATCGACGGTGAACAACCAGGGCCGCGGCCAGGTGCTGGAGGGCGACGAGGCCGCCCGCGTCCTCGACATCCTGCGCGAGGACGCGATGCGCAGCTATGACCATTACGAAGCGATGCTGAGCCAGGAGGGCCAGCAGGGCCTGGCGCGCGAACTGGCGCGCATGAACCTGCCCGCCAATGTCTATACGCAATGGTACTGGAAGGTGGACCTGCACAACCTGTTCCATTTCCTGCGCCTGCGCGCCGATGCCCATGCGCAATACGAGATCCGCGCCTATGCCCAGACCATGTGCGGCATCGTCCGCGACTGGGTGCCCTTCGCCTATGCCGCCTTCGAGGATTACCGGCTGGGCGGGGTGCAGCTTTCCGCCAAGGGCGTCGAGGCGCTGAAGCGCCGCCTGGCGGGAGAGGCCGTCACGCAGGAGAACAGCGGCATGAGCAAGGGCGAATGGCGCGAGTTCGAGGCGGTCTGGGGTTGATCGTCAACCACCTGTAATGGGCCCGCTGCCCGGCAACAGCCGGGCCGGATCCTTCAGGACCGGCTCCGTTCAGCTTGGAAATGGCGACGACGCAGGCATGCCTACGCTGTGCAAAGCCGGGGCATCTGCATGAAAAGCCTTCCCGGATCACGGCCGATGATGATAACGGTTCTGCGTGATTCGTTAGTTGGTTAGGAGGTTGAGATGCGGATATTTTTGGCATTGGCGGCTACGGGATTCGTGTTGGCCGGATGCGCCGAACCCGAGACAAGCACGATGTCGGGGCCGGGTGGAAACACCATCCACACGTCGCGTTGCACGACTTCGCCCGAAGGCTGCTACACGGAAGCGGCGAAGAAATGCAGAAGCTCGTATCAGGTGGTCGACAGCTACAGCAAGGCTGGCGGCACTTTGGCAGATGTCACGCCGGGTCCGGTCACCTGGTATTACATGACCTATCAATGCGGCAAGTCCGATGGCCGGCTTCCCAGCTTCCCGTTCCGCGGGCCGCAATACACGCCGCCAAAGACAACCCAATGCACGCAGCACGGCAAAACCACCTCCTGCTACCACTATTGAGGGTCACGGGAGAGGGCTTGCGCCATCCTCTCGCGTCATGGGCATCCTGGCACGGCAGAGGCCGACGATCCTGATCGTCACTGGCCGGATGCCCATGAAGATCCTCGCGCCCGCACCCCTTGCAGGGCGCGTCGCCCTATCCGCCCGTTTCAGGAAGCCCGCGGATGAATGCCCGGCCGGGCGGCGTCTTAGGCTCAGTTGGGGTATTCGGCTGGCGCCCCACTTCCCTTCCCGCTCGTCATGAGGTGCTGCGCTTCGGGCCGATGGTAGAACGTGGTCTGTGAGAAGCCGCCACTAGCATCAGGGAAGGAAGCGCAGCACGAAGCTACTATGCCGGACTGGATGTATCGGTAAAAGAGACCGCGATCTGCATCCTCGACGAGGTGGCCGGATCCGTCGGGAACTCAAGGTCATAAGCCACCCGGAGGACATCTCTCGCGCCTTGAATGGCGTGGGTGCCCGGCTTGAGAGGGTCGGGCCGGAAGCGGGCCCATTATCCCAATGGCTGTCCGAGGGCCTGGCCAAGGCCGGCCTTCCGGCGATCTGCATCGAGACGCGCCACGCCAAGGCTTTCATCAAGGCGCAGGTGGACAAAATCGACCGCAATGATGCGCGCGGGATCGCCCAGATGAAGGGCACCCTGTCGCCTGCGGTGTTGCGGACATGCCATGTCTTGATGTCGTCGGGCTGCATCCGCGCCTCTGGGCAAACGCCCGATGGTGATCAGCCGAGGCATTCACAAGCCTGCCGCAGAAATGCCCGAACTGCTGGAGTTGAAGGCGCAGATCGAAGGGCTCTACGGCCCGGCCTCGCTGACCGAGATCGGCAGCACCTCCATGACCCCGACCTATGCCCGGGGCGAGGAGGGTTTCATCCCCGATCTTATGGGCCAGCCGCCGATGCGCTCCGAGATCCCCGACGGCAGCATGACCAAGGTCATCGAGAGTAATCAGCCCTGCGTGTTTCACACCTATGTCGACAGCCGGGTGCGGTGGACTTCGCCTGGCCGCGCCGGAAACCCCTGATGCTGGGCTGCGTGGCCACATATAAGGTCACTTATGATGTCGAGCAGGATCGGCTTTGCCCTCACCGGCTATGAACTCGGCCGGTTGCACCGCGAGGAGCTGGACCGCCAGATCCTTGATACGATCAAGAATCCCGAGGTCAAGCCATCTAACCTGGACTTGTAAGCCGATGAACCGGCAACCGGCAGTGCCCCGGCAGGCGAGCGCGATGGGCGACGACCCGGACTTCCTGTTGCTCTATGACCTTGCACCGCTGGCAAAACGTGCTGCGCTGCTGGAGACGTTCTTCGTGCATCCCGACGAACGGCGGGGCTTTCAGCATATCGTCGATGACCCGTTGCTGCGCGCCCGGCTGGAATTCGAGTTCAATCAGACGGTGCCCTTCGAGAGTTTCCACCTGCTGGTGGATACCGGCTTCGCCCGGCCCGCCGACGAATTCCGCCGCCGGTCGAAGCTGGCCTGTGGCCGGGTGCTGCCCAATGTCGTTGCCACCGACAGGATGCGCGACAAGCCGCCGGTGGTGCCGGGCCTCTGGGATGTGCATCGCTTCTTGGCCAGCTGCGCGCGCTGTCACCGGAGATCCGCGGAAAAATCCCAAAGGGCCGCAGATACCTATACGCAATCATCGATGTGGCGACACGTTGCATCCTGGCGGTGCTGGCACCTTGCCCGGCCGGAACCACCGACCCCCGCCGATCCCTAGACTGTTTGATCCCACGGTTTGATGGTGCGCTCCATTCTTTGGAATGGAAGGATGCCTTATGGGACAAGTTCGTCATGGAAGCGCCACGACCACGCACGCGATCCAAGCAGCAATAATGAGGGCCTGCCCGCCATTGGTCCGAGGGCTGGCCCGAATGATCGCAAGCTTCGCTCGCGCCGCTGAGCCGGAAGCGGGGCATCAACCCCAAGACCGTCGCGAAGTGGCGCAAGCGCGCGACGGCCGAGGATTTGCAGACCGGGCCGTCGGAGCCGCGATCCACCATGCTGACCGAGGCGGAGGAGGCGATGGTCGTGGCCTTCCGGCGCCATGCGCTGCTGCCACCGGACGATTGCCTTTATGCCCTGCAGTCCTCGATCCCCCACCTGACGCGATCCGCGCTGCACCGGTGCCTGCAACGACACGGCATCTCGCGCCTGCCTGATCTGGAGGGCGACAGGCCGAAGCGGTCGAAGTTCAAGCTCTACCCACAGGGTTCTTCCACATCGACAGTGCCGAGGTTCAGACCGCTGAAGGCAAGCTATATTTGTTCGTCGGCATCGACCGGCCGAGCAAGTGCGCCGTGACCCAACTCGTCGACAAGGCCGACAGGAAGACCGCCTGGGAATTGCTTCAGCATATGCTCGAAGCCGTTCCCTGCCGGGTCCACACCATTCTCACCGATAACGGGATCCAGTTTGCCGAGCAGCCTTGGAACCGGAACACGATCTACTCCCGGCCGATGCGCTTCGACATGATCTGCGAGGCAAACGGCATCGAGTACGCTCATCATTCCTTCCAATGATCACGTTTCTCCATCTTGGCAGCGGCCACCGCGCCGACATGTCCCTGACAATGCCCAGCACCTTGCGATGCAGCTGGGAGAAGGCCTCCCGGAGCTTTTGTCTTGCGGCCCGCAAAACGCCGAACATCTCTCCCAGATCCGGCAAGGCCTCGATGAGATCCCTGACCCGGAGTTCGAATGTAAGCGCTGTCCCGGTCACCCGGAGACGGAGCAGTTCCATGGTAGCAGGTCGTCGATCTGGCCTTGTTTGTGGCCTTTAACGATGGCGGTGAGTGTGGCGGTCAGCCATGCGTGAGGATCGACGCCGTTCATCTTGCAGGTCTCGATCAGCGAGGCGATGACGGCCCAGTTTTCGGCACCGGCGTCGTGGCCGGCGAAGAGGGCGTTTTTGTGGTTCAGGGCGATGGGCCGGATGGTGCGTTCGACGGTGTTGGAGTCGATCTCGACCTGACCATCAGTCATGAAGCACCCCAGCCCGTCGCGGTATTTCGCGATGTAGGCGAGCGCTTCGCCGAGGGACGATTTGGCTGAAGCGCGGGCACGATGATGGGCCAGCCAGTCGTCGAGGCGGGCGAGGATCGGGGCGGAGCGCTCTTGCCGTGCAGCCAGTCGGGCAGCAGGGTCGCTTCCGCGGATATCGGCCTCGATGGCATAGAGGTCGCGGATGAGGGCCACGCCCTCCTCGGCAATCGGCGCGGGCCCGGTGCGGGTGATCTCGATCAGCTTGCGGCGCGCGTGCGCCCAGCAATGGGCGAGCTGGATGCCGGGACCGATCCGGTCCGACGCAATCAGCCGATTGTATCCGGCATAGCCGTCGACCTGCAGGATGCCACCGAAGCCCTGCAATATCCGTTCGGCATGCTGCCCGCCCCGACCGGGAGCGTCAGTGAAGACGACACCCGGCGGCGCTGTTCCGCCCCAAGGCCGGTCATCGCGGGCCAGCGCCCAGAAGTATCCGGTCTTGGTCTTTCTGGCCCCCGGGTCGAGGACCGGCGCGCGTGTCTCGTCCATGAACAGCTTTGTCGACCGTTTCAGGTCGGCCATCAGCGCATCGCAAACGGGGCGAAGTTCGAAGGCGGCCCGCCCCACCCAATCCGCAAGGGTCGAACGGTCAAGGTCCATACCCTGACGGCTGTGGATCTGGGTCTGACGGTAAAGCGGAAGATGGTCGGCATATCTGGCTCGCCAGCACATGCGCGACCATCGCCTCGGTGGGCATGCCTCCCGGGATCAACCGCGCAGGGGCCGGCGCCTGAACCACGCCGTCGGTGCAGGACCGACAGGCAAATCTGGGGCGGCGGGTGACGATGACGCGGAACTGGGCGGGCGCGATATCCAACCGCTCCGACACATCCTCACCGATGCAATGCAGGCAGCCGCCGCAGGCGCAGGTCAGGCTTTCCGGCTCGATCACTTCCTCGATGCGCGGCAGGTGTTTCGGCAATGCACCACGGTTGGGGGCACGTGGTTTGGTGGGGCGCTGGCAGCGCGATCCTCGGCATCCTCCTCGGCATGAATGACCGCCATGGCCGTTTCCAGATCCTCCAACGCCAGTTCGAACTGGTCCGTATCGCTCTTCTCCGACCGCCGCCCGAAGGCCGCCTGCTTGAAGGCCGCGACCAGCTTCTCAACGCGTTCGATCCGCTCGACCTTGCGCCGGTCGCGCGCTTCCGCGGCGATCAGCATCGCCTTCAGCGCAGCAATTTCTTTAAGCAGATCAGCGGTATTAGGCATGGCCGGTCTTTACCAAACCGCCACTGGCTACGCCTCTGGAAAGCACCGGCTGAGTCATCCTGCCGCAGCCTGCACCGTTCACTCCACGGCTTCGGGAGCCTTCGCCTCGATGGCCCGAACCCGCCGCCAATCCAGCCCGGCAAACAGCGCCTCGAACTGTGCGTGGTTCATCAGCATTAGCCCGTCCTTCACGGCGGGCCAGGTAAACGTATGCTCTTCCAGCCGCTTATAGGCCATCACCAGCCCAGTGCCGTCCCAGTAGAGCAGCTTCAGCCGATCCGCCTTCCTGGCCCGGAACACGAAGACCGTCCCGGTGTACGGATCCTTGCGCAGCTCGTTCTTCACCATCGCAGCCAGGCTGTCATGGCCCTTCCTGTTATGTGGTGCACCACATAATCGTAACTATGCGGCGATCATGATTATGCGGAGTCGCGGACGCTGACGGGCGCATTTCCGGGCCTCACGACATCTGTCGACTCCACATAACAATACGCTATCGCGCAGCGAGCATCGCGATCAATTTGTCCGGCGGGCGGAATTTGCCTGGCTTGATGCCGAGCGGCGCCAAAGCGTCGATCATCTCGAGTTTTTCGGCCGGGTCAGCGCGCAAGTAGATCTCGGTGCTCTGGAGAGTGGCATGACCGAGCCACAGCGCTACCTTGCGGATATCCCGGGTGGCCTGAAGCATGTGCATCGCGCAGCTATGACGCAGAACATGAGGCGATATTGGCTTGGCGGCAAGCGAGGGCACGACCTTCGCCGCAACCGCGGCGTGCTTTGTCAGGATATATTCGAAGCCGGCGCGCGTCATCGCCCGGCCGGCCTTGTTGAGGAAGAGCGCGGTGTCGCCATCCTTGGGTCTGACCGCGACCCAGGCCCGGATCGCGGCGGCGGTCTCCTGCCAGAGCGGCAGCACGCGCTCCCGCCGTCCCTTCCCGATAATATGGATGCTGGCCGGCGACCGTCCGTCGAACTGGTCGAGGGCGAGACCAACAAGTTCGGAAACGCGCAGCCCGCCGGCGAAGGCGAGATGCAGCATGGCCCGATCGCGAATGCCCGATGGTGTCCGCCGGTCCGGTGCGTCGAGCAGCGCTTGAACTTCGGCGCGCGAAAGGGAAGCGACCAGCGCCTCGTCGACCTTCTTCATGGGAATGGCGTGCACCCGAAGGGCCTGATCGAGAACCGCGGGGACGCGGTGCTCGAGATAGCGGAAGAAGGACTTCACGGCCGCCAGCCTTGCGTTGCGCGAACGGGCCTTGTTGCCGCGCGCCTCCTCGACATGTTCGAGGAAGGCAAGGATCATCGGCACGTCGAGATCCTCGATCTGCAGCAGGCAAGGCCTCTTGCGCAATCGTCGCGCGGCGAACGTCACCAGCAGCTGGAAGCTATAGGCATAGGCATCGCAGGTATGCACGCTGGCGCGTCGTTCGCGGGGAAGGTGTTCGCGAAGGAACGCGGTGAGATGCGGGGCGAGTTGGGTCATGCCGGCACTTCCCGATGCAAGGCCTCGCCGGCTGCCGCCATGTGCGCCATCAGCTCGGGCGTCGCCTCAAGATACCAGTAAGTATCGGTCACATGGGCGTGCCCCAGATAGGTGCTCAGGGCGGTGATATGCCGTGCTACCGCCTGGGCATCGTGCGCACAGCGTTCGAGAGCGAACGGCGAATGTGTGGCGAAGATCGTGGAGACGTGGTCCTTGCGATCCTGGAGCGCCGCGCAAGCCGATCGATCGAATGATTTGCAGGAAGACAGTTATCACTGTCGGATAGGCGGGCGGCGTTCCCTGATGCGAAATGAAGAGTGCATCGCTCTGGCTCGAGGCCTTCAGGCGAGTGGCGAAGTATCCGTCCAATGCGCGCCGGGTCGTTGAATGGAGCGGCAGCAACCGGCTCTTTTTGAACTTGGTCTGGGCAATGATCAGCCCATCGTCGATCACGTCCGGCAGCCGAATGGCAAGCGCCTCCGAAACGCGCATGCCGGTCGCCGCGATCAGCCCGAACATCGTGGCGTAGGTGATCGGTCGGATCGAACCGTCGGGACCAAGGCGATGCGCGGCATCGATCAACCGTCGGATATCCCTGGGATCGTAGATATAGGGTGTGCGGCGCCGGTGACTGGCGCGGCCGAAGAGGTCAGCCGAGGGCACCTCGTGGCGCGGATCTTCGGCATGCAGCGCGATCGCGAAGCGGCGCACTGTCAGCAGACGGTTGCGTCGTTGCTCGGGCGATGGTGCCTGCAGTGCCCACTCGCGCACGGTCGCCGTCGTGACGACACGCTCCCCGCGATGCTCGGCGAAGGCGACAAAGTTGCGCAGGAGGATGCCCGGGGTCCGGAACTTGAATCCCAGTGCACGGTGCAGCGCTGCATGATCGGTGAGGAGCTGACTCAGCATGCCAGCTCTCCCGGCCAGGGCTGGGCAATCTGCTCCAGCATCGCAATGTCGACCTTGGCGTAATGCGCGGTCATATCGAGCGAACGGTGACGCAGCACCGTGCCGACAGCCTCGAGCGTGGCGCCCGAGCGCAGCATCGAGGTCGCCGCGGAGTGGCGCAGCAGGCTGGCTCCGGTCGACGGAGCATCGGAAATGCCCGCCCGCTTCAGCGCCAGTGCTACGATCGTGGAGACGTGGCTGGACTGCGAGAATGATCGGTAGGGTGCGACCATCATGAGAAAGACCGCCTCCTGATCCACGCGCGGCCGTTCCAGCTCGATGTAGGCGAGGATCGCATCGCCGACGTCCTGCGGGAGCGGCAACCGAACCTGCCGGCGCGCTTTGCCACTCAAGCGCAGCATGCCAGACGTCCAATCGAGATCGCTGAGTCTGAGTCCAGCGACATCCCCGGCCCGCAGCCCCAGGCGTGCGAGCAGGAGCAGGATCGCACGGTCCCGTAGGCGCCCCCTGGTAAGTTGATCGCAGGATGCAACGACGCGTTCGAGATCGGCGGCAGCAAGATACCGCGGCAAAGACGAAAGGCGCCATTGCACGACCGGCGGGATGGCGTGATCGAGGTTGGGGCGACAGAGGCCGGCACCCGCGAGGAAACGGAGATAGCTGCGCAAGGTGCTCGTTATGGTCCGCAGGTCCGCCGGTCCGGTTCGCTCGCGCCACTCGCGGACAACATTGCGGACGAGGGCGGCATCATAGTCGTGGGTCGCCGTGCCGAGTTCCGGCAACAACTTATGCAGGTGGCGAAGATGGCGGGCGATCGTCCGTTCCGACAGTCCCCGGTGGATGCGCAACCAGTTCCGATAATCGTCAAGCAGGGGATATGACGAGGCGACCTTCACGGATGGTCGCGCGACACCTTTCCTTTGCAGGAAAACAACGAACCGCCCGGCGCGGCGCGAATACTTTGGTGAAACACGCAGCCATCGCCGCCCACCAGGACATCGACACCGATGTTCGGCAAAGCGACGAACGACATCGTCACCAATATCATCGATCGCGATACCTGCGCTACCAAGCCAAGCCGCAAAATGACGCGCCGAGGCCGTGTAGCCTTCAATCGTCAGCGGCGTATATCTCTGAGCGGCAAGGTCGGCCGCGAACTGATCGATCCACGACGACAACGGTCCCGGATCGAGGAACCAGTGATTACGATTATTGGCATCCATCTTTGCTCTCCTCACGATATTGAACCATCGCGAGGGAGCATAGTTATGCGGAGCGAAAGCCTGCTCTCGGGCTACTTAGGTATCTGTAAAAAAGCCCTAATCTATCGATCGGCAACGCCAACTCCGCATAATCATGGTCGCCGCATAGTTGCGGAAGTCGACGGGCTTCGTCGCCACCATGATCCGCACCCGGTTCGACGGGAAGATCACGGGCGGGCCTGCAGTGCCATGGCCAGGTCCGCAACCCGGGCCGCAGGCGTGGCAGCATCCAGCCTCACCGTCACAGGGCCGATGACCAGTTCAATCGACGCTGTCGTCGACAGCGCGTCCAGCGGCGGCACCGTAAGCGCCGGCACGTCAAATTCGGCCCCCGCAACCTCTGGCACGACCAGCTTGCCTTGCCGAGCCAACGTCCGCCACGAGGACAGGTGGTTGGCCTTCACCCCATGACGACGCGCCACCTCGTTCACCGTAACGCCACCCACCAGCGTTTCGGCCACGATCCGGCCCTTCGCCTCGTCCGACCAACGCCGCTTGGCTGCCGGAGCCGCCAAAAGCTCCACGAACCCAACGGCCTCCATACTGCGCTCCCCATGGCCTCCCAATGAAACCTCCCATGCAAATCCCCACACAGGGCCGCATCGCAGCTTACGGATTCAGCAGGAAGGTGGGCTCAGCACAGCGCTTACGTTCGAATCCTCCCGCACCAACAATACCCACCTTGAGCCCGAAATTGCACAACAGGCCGCGGATGTCGCTTTCGATCGCAAGAGCCTTTTCCTGCAGGAGCTTGCGGCTGCGCAGCAGGGCGCGGTGCTTCTGGCTGGCTACGGTATTCACATGCACCGGGCATTGACACGCCTCGCCGCCTTCACCGCGCAGGACTGGAACCAGCAGGCGCAGAGCCGGGCGCTATGGCGGCATCCGTTCGCTGGAGATCACCGGCGCGCCCGCGCAGGGCGTCTCCTCCGGCACGGCGATGGAGGAACCGGTCGCCGGCATGGAGGGCGGCTATGGCACCGCCTGGACCGCGCTGTCCCATCTATCAGGAGCGGCTGTCGGACAGACGATGCTGTTCGCGCTGCCGGCCCTCGGCTCACGGCAGCCCATCCGGATTCCCGTCGTCATCCCCAGGACAGTGGGACATGGCGGGCTTGCCGCCGCATGGGGTTTTCCCGATCCCTCTAGGCCACCGCGCGGCGGTAAAGATGCCAGGTGGCGTGGCCGAGGATGGGCAGCACGACGATCAGCCCGGCGAACAGCGGGATCATCCCCAGCACCAGCGACACGGCCACGATCAACCCCCAGAGCGCGGTCGCGCCGGGGTTGCGGCGCGCGACGGCAAGCGAGGTCGCCAGCGCCACCGGCACCCCCACCGGGCGGTCGATCAGCAACGGGAACGACACCAGGCTGACGCAAAGCACCACCGCCGCAAAGACGAAGCCGACGCCGAACCCGGCCAGGATCATCGTCCAGCCCGCGCTGGTGGTAAATGCGTCGCGAAACAAGGCCAGCAGGCTGTCATAGGGTCCGGGCCCCAGGGTGACGACCCAGATCGCATGCGCGGCGAGCAGCCAGAAGGCGAAGATCACCGCAAGCAGGCAGCCCAGCGCCAGCACCGGCCCCAGCACCCTGCCGGTCAGCGTGGCCAGCACCGCGCCCCAATTCGTGTCCTCGCCCCGTTCGCGCCGCCGGCTCATCTCGTAAAGGCCGATCGCCGCGACCGGTCCGACCAGCGGAAAGCCCGCCGCCAGCGGAAAGAGCAGGTGTACCTGCCCGGCATTGAACGCCCAGGCGGCCAGGACGAAGCCGATCACCGGATAAAGCGCCACCGCGGTGATCACGTCGGTGCGCAGCGCGGCGAAGTCCTCGACGCCCTTGCGCAGCGCGTCGCGGATGTCGCCCAGGCCGATCCGGTTGACCACCGGCAGGGTCATCTCGTGGCTGCCGATCCCGTCCACCGCCGCCCCGGCGCCGCGGCCCATGCCGGCGAGCCTCTGCGCGCTCCAGCTCAGCGGGTTTCCAATCGTGTCTCGATGCATGGCTGCATCCTCCCTTCCTGGAGGGCCCGGAACCGGGCGAGGCGTCAGCCGGAGAACCCGGCCCCCGCCCGCGGAATACGCCGGGCCGAACCGTCCTCATCTGTCAGTCTAGCAGATGCAGCGCCAGGTTGCACTCTCGGAATCGCGGCAGGTGCCGGCGCCGGCGGGGCGCGCAAGGCCCGAGCCGCGATGCCCGCCGCCATGGCATCCTCCCCGCCCCGGGGCCGCGGCCCGATCATGCCGGCCCGGCCAAGGCTAGCAGGTGCGCGACAGGAATTGCCGGCAGCGTTCGCTTTGTGGATCGCCAAAGACCTGTGCCGGTGCGCCGCGCTCCTCGATCCGGCCATTGTGCAGGAAGATCACCTGGCTCGACACGTCGCGGGCGAATTTCATCTCGTGCGTGACCAGGATCATCGTGCGGCCCTCTTCGGCAAGGCCGCGGATCACCTTCAGCACCTCGCCCACCAGTTCCGGGTCAAGCGCCGAGGTCGGCTCGTCGAACAGCAGCACCCGCGGCTCCATGCACAGCGCCCGGGCAATGGCGATGCGCTGCTGCTGGCCGCCCGACAGATGGGCGGGATACTGGTCGCGCTTGTCGTAAAGCCCGACCTTGTGCAGCAGCGCCTCGGCCTTGTCGCGGGCCTCGGCGCGGCTCAGGCCCAGCACATGCACCGGGGCCTCGACGATGTTCTGCATCACCGTCATGTGCTGCCACAGGTTGAAGCTCTGGAACACCATCGACAGCGAGGTCCGGATCCGCCGCAACTGGCGCGGATCGGCGGCATGCAGGTCGCCGTCGCGGCCGGGACGCAAGGCCAGTTCCTCGCCCGCGACCTCGATCCGGCCCCGGCTGGGCAGTTCCAGCAGGTTGATGCAGCGCAGGAAGGTGCTTTTTCCCGAACCCGAGGCGCCGATCATCGACACCACCTCGCCCTCGCGCGCGGTCAGATCGACGCCCTTCAGCACCTCCAGCGGACCGTAACGCTTGTGCAGATCCTCGACCCGGACGGCGAGGGGGGATTGCGGGTCGGGCTTGGGATGAAACATGGTTTCCTCGGGGAAATGGCGGGTCATGCGGCGCGGCCTGTCGACTGGGGGCGCTGAAAGGCCAGCAGCCGCGCCTCGATACGGCGGAACAGCCAGACCAGGGTGAAGGCGATGGCGGCATAGAGAACCGCCGCGATGCCGAAGGCGCTGAAAGGCGCATAGGTGGCCGAGTTCACGTCGCGGGCGATCTTGAGGATGTCCGGCACCGTCGCGGTGAAGGCGATCGAGGTGGCATGCAGGACCAGGATCACCTCGTTGCCATAGGCGGGCAAGGCGCGGCGCAGCGCGCTTGGCAGGACGATCCGGCGATAGACGCCAAGGCTGGTCATGCCGAAGACGCGCGCCGCCTCGACCTCGCCCGGCGGCACGGCACGGATGGCGCCGGCAAAGATCTCGGTCGTATAGGCGCAGGAGCAGATGCCGAAGGCCAGGATGGCGCAGTTGATCCCCTCGCGGAAAAACCCGTTCAGCAGGGGCTGGGACTGCACGAAGGACAGGCTGTAGACGCCGCTATAGAGGATCAGCAGCTGCACATAAAGCGGCGTGCCGCGGAAGACATAGGTGAACAGCCAGACCGGCAGCCGCAGCCAGGGATTGGCCGAGGCGCGCGCCACCGACAGCGGCACCGCCAGCACGAAGCCCAGGGCCAGCGAGGCGATCAGCAGCCACAGCGTCATCGCCACGCCGGTGATCTTGTAGCCGTCGGTCCAGAGATAGGCTTTCCCGTATTCCTGCAGGATCTCGATCATGCGGCATGCCTCCGGGACCCGGCCGAAAAGCGCCGTTCGAGCAGCAGGACGGCCAGGTTGATGACCGTCGCCAGGGCCAGAAAGATCAGGGCGCTGAGGATACTGAAATAGAAGAACTGCCCCGAGCCTTTCCCGGCGTCCTGCGTCGCCTTGATCAGGTCGTTCAGCCCGATCAGCGATACCAGCGCGGTGGCCTTGATCATCACCTGCCAGTTGTTGCCGATGCCCGGCAGGGCGTGGCGCATCATCTGCGGAAACAGCACGCGGCGAAACAGCGTCCAGGGCGGCATGCCATAGGCCAGCGCCGCCTCGATCTGGCCGCGATGCACCGCCGCGAAGGCGCCGCGGAAGGTCTCGGTGAAATAGGCGCCATAGATCACCGCCAGGGTGATCACCCCGGCCGAAAACGGGTCGATGTCGATCTGCGCCCAGCCCAGCGCGTCGGTCAGCCGGTTCAGCCAGATCTGCAGGCTGTAGAACAGAAGCAGCATCATCACCAGGTCGGGCACGCTGCGGATCACCGTGGTATAGCCCGCCCCCAGCGCCCGCAGCCCGCGGCTGCGCGACAGCTTGCAGCCCGCGCCGACAAGCCCCAGCAGGAAGGCCCCGATCATCGCCAGCAGCGCCAGCTTCAGCGTCATCATCAGCCCCGCCAGCACCAGCGGGCCGTAACCGTTCAGGAACATGCTCCCTCCCTCCGTGACCGGCTTGTCGCGCGGATCGCGCGGGATGCCCGCCCCGCCCTCATGGGGCGGGGACCGGGCGCAACCGGCCGGGCTCAGTCGCCATAGACGTCGAAATCGAAATACTTGTCGTTGATCTTGCGATAGGTGCCATCGGCGCGGATCGCCGCGAAGGCCCTGTTCCAGTCCTCGCGCAGCGCGGCATCATCCTTGCGGAAGCCATAGCCGGAGCCGATGCCGAAATAGGCCGGGTCGTTCATGTCGGGACCGGCGAACTCGAAGCCGGCGCCGTCGGGCTTTTTCAGAAAGCCTTCGCTGGCCTGGATCGAGGCCTGGAGCGAGGCGTCCAGCCGGCCGCTGATCAGGTCGGCATAGATCTGGTCCTGGGTCTGGTAGGACACGATCTCGACCCCCTCGGGCATCCAGACCGCGCGCGCGAAGTTTTCCTGGGACGATCCCTGCTGCACCCCGATCCGCTTGCCGCGCAGCGAAGCGGCCGTCGGTTCCAGCCCCGAGCCCTTGCGCGCCACCAGGCGCGAGGGCGCGTTGGAATACTTGTCCGAAAAGGCGATCTGCTCGGCCCGTTTCTCGGTGATGGTCATGGACGAGGCGATGACGTCGAACTTGCGCGCCTGGAGCGAAGGGATGATGCCGTCCCAGTTGCTTTCGACCCAGACGCAATTGGCGCGCAGTTCCGCGCAGATCGCCTCGGTGATCTCGATGCCGAAGCCGGTCAGCGAGCCGTCGGGCTGCTTGTATTCCAGCGGCGGATAGGTCGGATCGACGCCCAGCCGGATGGTCTGGCCGGTCCGGTCCTCGGCCTGGGCAGCGCCCGCGCAAAGCAGGGCAAGAAGCGAAATCCTGATGGTGTTGAGCATGATGTTTCCCTGTCGTGATGATCTCAGGCTTGGCAATGGCCGCCCTGGGCGCCTGCCGTTTCCGCCGCCGCGCCCGGCGCCAGGAACGCTTCCGCAAGCTTGACCCAATAGCTCGCGCCCATGGCCAGGGCCTCGTCGTTGAAGTCGTAATGCGGATTGTGCAGCGGGGCGCTGTTCACCCCATTGCCGATATGGATGTAGGAGCCGGGGCAATGCTCCAGCATCAGGGCGAAATCCTCGCTGGCCATGGCCGGGCGGAGGTCGGGGACGATGGCCTCGCGGCCCAGCCAGCCCTCGGCCACCCGGCGGGCCATGGCCGTCTCGGCCGGGTGGTTGACCAGCACCGGGTGGCTGCGGCGGTAATCCACCACCGCGCGGGCGCCAAAGCTTTCCGCCTGGGCCTCGGCCAGCCGGCGGATGCGGCTTTCCAGCATGTCCCGCAGATCGGGCGAAAGGCAGCGGATGGTCAGTTCCATCTCGGCCGTCTCGGGGATGACGTTGGCGGTGTCGCCGGCATGCAGCCTGCCCACGGTGACGACCGCCGCCGCCTGCGGATCGACATTGCGCGCCACGATGGATTGCAGTGCCGAGACGATGGCGGCCCCCACGACCACGGGATCGATTGTCGCATGCGGGGTGGCGCCGTGGCCGCCCATCCCCTCGACCCGGATGCGGGCGCTGTCGGCCGAAGCCATGGCCGGACCAGCGCGAAACGCCAGTTGACCCGTGGGCAGGCCGGGCAGGTTGTGCATGGCGAAGACCGCCTCGCAGGGGAACCGGTCGAACAGCCCCTCGGCCAGCATGCGCGCGGCACCGCCCAGCCCTTCCTCGGCCGGCTGGAAGAGCAGGTTCAGCGTGCCGGCGAAATTGCGGCTTTCCGCAAGATGGCGCGCCGCGGCCAACAGCATGGCCGTGTGGCCGTCATGGCCGCAGGCATGCATCCGGCCCGGTATCGTGCTGCGCC
This sequence comes from Paracoccus pantotrophus, assembly GCF_008824185.1. Taxonomy (NCBI): domain Bacteria; kingdom Pseudomonadati; phylum Pseudomonadota; class Alphaproteobacteria; order Rhodobacterales; family Paracoccaceae; genus Paracoccus; species Paracoccus pantotrophus. The sequence continues at coordinate 322,695 of NZ_CP044423.1, read as the reverse complement.
AGGCCAGGTTCGTGGCCTCGTGGATCGGCAGGGCATCCATGTCGGCGCGCAGGCCAAGCGCGCGGCCCGCGCCGTTGCGCAGCCGCCCGACGACCCCGGTGCCTGCCATCCGGGTCACCTCATAGCCCCATTGCGCCAGCAGCCCCGCCACCAGGTCGCCGGTCGCCGTTTCTTCGAAACCCAGTTCGGGATTGGCATGGATGCGGCGGCGGATATGAACCGCCTCGGCGCTGATCTTGCCGATCTCCGGCAATATCGCCTTGTCCATCCTCCTCCCCCCTCTCGTCGCCGACCCGGCATGGGGTCTGTCAGGCACCATAGCGCAGCGAGAATGTTGCGGCGGAGACAAAACTTTCTTATGGATATAACCAATGGTTGTCATGGTGGCACGATGAAGCTGCATCAACTCGAGGCGCTCGTCGCCAGCGCCGAAACCGGCAGCGTGCGCAGCGCCGCCCGACGGCTTGGCATTTCGCAACCGGCAGTCACCCGCGCGCTGCGCGAACTGGAGACAGAGCAGCAGTTGCCCCTGCTGGTGCGCTCGCCCACGGGGCTCAGTTTCACGGATCACGGGCAGGCGCTGCTGGCGCATGCCCGGCTGATCCTGAACCAGATGCGGCAGGCCGAGGAACAGATGGGCCTGCGGCGCGGCCGCCTGGAAGGCAGGCTATGCGTCGGCATCACGCCCTGGGTCTCGCTGATCCTGCTGCCAGACGTGCTGCGCGCGTTTCGACAGCACATGCCCGAGGTGCAGCTGGAGCTTTTCGACAGTTTCGCCATGATCGCCCAGCCGCTGCTGCGCACGGGGTCGATGGATCTGATCATCGGCCAGCCCTCGCCCGGCATGTCGCCGCAGGAATTTCGGATAGAGCCGATCCTTCGCTACGAGACGGGCATCATGGTCCGGCGCGATCACCCGCGCATGGGCTGCGACAGCATCCACGGCCTGCTGGACCAGGACTGGCTGCTGAACTTCGCGCCCGACGGGCGCGAACGGCTGATCGAGGAGGTCTTCACCCGCCATGGCGCCCAGCTGGACCCCAGGCGGATCGTGCAGGCCAACTCGGCGCTGCTGGCGCAATCGCTGGTCGAGCAAAGCGACATGTGTACCTGGGTGCCGAAAATCATGGCGGTCGCACCGATGTTCGAAGGGCGCACGGTGATCCTCGCGTTACGCGAGCGGTTCATGGCCTGCGATCTCTGCCTGATCAGCCGGAGACACACACCGATGAGCCCCGCCGCCGAAATGTTCATCCATTGCCTGAAGTCCTCTGCGCGTGCACATGCGCGGAAATCGGGGGCATGGAGCAAGCTGCTTCATGTCGCGACGCAGGCTCCCTCCGAAGGATCGGGCCGGGGGTGACTTGCCGCCGATGCGCTCGACCGCGTTCAGCGGCCCGTTCTTTCTGCAACTGCCGCGTCACGCCTGGCGCGCCTCTCTGCCACCGAAAAAGCTTTCGAACGCATATCGGGCAGGCAGGGCCGCGCCCGGAAAGGGCGAGTTGTCGTCCCTGTCGAAATTCGGGTGAGGGTGCGGAAAGCCCGAGCCGATACCGGCGCTGCGGCTCCCGATGCCCACGCCGTCCGGTTCCGGGCCGATCAGCCCCGACATGCCGGCCCCATGCAACGGCGGTTCGGGATTGGCGGGACGATGTCGCCAGACGGCTGACACGCCATCCCGGCCGGCCCCGGCCTCTTGCAGGATATCCAGCATTCGTCCCTCCGTTTCGCGCGATCCCCGTCACGGCACATGGCCATTCGGGATGGCGCCGATCGGCGCCCTTCCGACCAGTCTCCGACGGGCGGCGGGGATGCGTTCCGCTCCGGCGACGAAGGGATGTCAGGCTGACGCCATACGGTGAAATACGTTACCAGCATCAAGTCCATGCAAGACAGGCATGGCCATGAATCTGAGACAGCTGCGCCATTCCTGTCGGTCGCCGAGCGCGGCAGCATCAGCGCGGCCGCGCAATCCCTCTGCATCGCCCAGCCGGCGCTGACCCGGCAAGTCCGCGAGCCTGCGGCCGACCTGGACACGCAGCCTTCCAAGCGCGCGACCCGTGACGCCGACCGATGCCGGCAAGCAGCTTCGGCGCGATGCCGTGCGCCTGCTCAACGGCTTCGAGCCAGCTCGCCACCACGCGGGTCGCGCTGTCGCTGGGACTGCCCGTCATGCAGGTCATTCCATCGGAAATCGGCAGGCTCCGTCGCGCCTTGCCCGATATGCCGATCAGTTTCAGCCGCCTGTTGCCCGAAGCGCAGCTTCTGCTTTTGCGCGCAGGACGGCTGGATGCGGGCTTGTCGCCCTTGCGTCCGAAGGGCTCTGGGGAGCTGATGGGAATCCCCGTCTATTCCTCCGGCATGGCCGTGGCTTTCCCCGGCGACCGGGACGGGCCCGGCAGCCGGCCGAAGCGGCCGAAAGACCTGGAAGGACGCGACTTCATCCTGATTCCGCGTCACCTCGCCCCGTCTCGTCCGAAATCAGCCGGGCTTCCTCACCCCGGCCCTGGCCATGGGCGCCTGCAAGGAAGGCCGCATCCGCCCCCTGCTGTCGGTGGGCGATACCGAAGAGCCCCAACCTCCCCGGCATTCCCGCCTCGACCATCGTCAAGGGTCTGCTCGGAAAGCGGCGAGAGCTTGCCTGACCCGGCCGCGCCGCAGCGGAACGGGCCGGCGCGGCCTGTCCGTTCCGCCGATCCGGCCGGCGGGAATGCATTCCCCATGGCCGCGCAGGGGCCGCGCGGTCAGCCTGCGGACGGGCCGGAGCCGGACGCGGCGTCACCCGCAGGCCTGTTCGCGTCATCGATCAGGCGGCGGTGGCGGCGGGCCTCGGCCATTATGTCCTCGAACCGCTCCAGCCCCTTCGCCTCCAGCGCCGCGATCAGCCGCAGATAGGCCTCGGCCGTGGCGCGGGTGTCGCCCATGGCGGTGTGACGTTCCTCGGGCGGGATGACGATGCCCAGCCGCTCGGTCAGCGCATCCAGCGAATGCGGCGCCGACTGGCCCCAGAGCATCGCCGAAAGCAGGATCGTATCCAGCGCCTGATTGTCGAAATGCGCCCCGGTCTCGGGCGCGGCGCGGCGCAGGAAGCCCATGTCGAAGGGCGCGTTATGGGCGACCAGCACCGCGTCCTCGGTGAAATGGCGAAAGGCGGTCAGCGCCGTGACCATGTCGGGAGCATCGGCCACCATCGCATCGGTGATGCCATGCACGGCGGTCGAGGCGGGCGGGATCGGCCGGCCGGGATTGACCAGCGTGTCGAAACGCTCGCCGGTCAGGCGGCCGCGGGCGATGCGCAGCCCGGCGATCTGCACGATGCGGTCGGTCGCGGGATCAAGGCCGGTCGTCTCGGTGTCGAAGACCACGCAGGTCAGGTCGGCCAGCCGCGACGAGGCCGCGCCGCGTCGCGCCAGGGCGAAGTCATAGGTCAGCCCGGCGCGGTCCGGCCGGTGCGAGGCGATGGGCAGCGGCAGGACCAGCCGCGCCTGGCCGTCCCGCGCCTCGGTCCAGATGCCGGTGGCATGGGCCGCCAGGATCTCGTGCCCGGTCAGTTCGGGCTGCGCCGGGTCGGGCGGCTCGGCCAGCCAGGATTCCAGCCGGTCCATGGGCAGCGGCGCCCCGGTCCAGAGCAGCAAGAGCCGCGCCTCGGACGCCTCGGCCTCGGCCTCAACCTCAGCGGCAAGGCGGGGGGTCGCGCCCTGTTCGCGCAGGCGTCGGTCCAGATGGCGCAGCAGCCCGTTCACCCCGGCCGCATCGGCCATCAGCATCAGCCGCGGCGGCAGGTCGGGCGCCGGATCCAGCCCGGCGGCCAACTCGTTCAGCCCCGCCCCTCCGCGCGGGGCATCGCCGCTCATCGCCTCGGTCAATGCGCGCAGGGCATTGGCAAGCCCCTGCCCCTCGGCCCGGATCGCCTGGGCCAGCGCGGGCGGGATCGGACCCTCCAGCGCACCCAGCATCGGCACCAGGGTCGCGGCATGGCGGCGCAGAGTCTCCAGCAGGTCGCGCGGCGCGGGGCGCTGCGGCGGGCGGTCGTTCAGGATCAGCAGCGTGCCGCCATCGATGCGCCGCATGCGCCCCCAGAGCCGTTGCCCGGCCGAGCTCAGGCAGGTCAGGTCGGTCGCGGCCGCCCCCGCCGCCAACCGCGCCGCACCGGCCTCCAGCGCGCCACCGGGCAGGTGGCGCTCGATGGGGCGGTCCAGCGCGATGCCGGGCAGAAGATGCGCGGCCGAGGCGTTGTAGAACATCACCCGGCCGGCCGGATCGGTCATCACCGCGCCGGCGCCGATATCGGCGAGAATGGATTCCAGCGTCGCCTTTTCGCGCTGCAGGTCGGCGGCATGTTCGGCGATGGCATCGGCCAGCGCCTCGGCCGAACGCGCCCGCGCCTCGGCGGCATCGCGGGCGGCGGGGCCCAGATCGGCCAGATAGCGGGCCTCCTCGATCTCGGGCGCCTGACCGGTGCGCAAGCCCCCGGCCAGCAGCTCGATCGGGCGGGCCACGTTGCGGTCGAACAGGAGCCAGATCCAGACCACCATCCCCAGCGCGCCGAAGCCCGCGATCAGCGCCGCCTGGACCAGGGCGTCCAGCATCGCCTGGACCGGGACGCCCCGGCCCGCAAGGCCCGCCCCCGCCACCCAGAGCGCCACGGCCAAGGCCGCAAGGATCGCTGCCGCAAGCCCCGCAAAGATCAGCAGCACCCGCAGCCGGAGCGAAAGCCGCGTCAGCATCGCCCGCCCAGGAGCCGCGCCAGTTCCGCCCGCAGCTCGGACAGCTCGAAGGGCTTGGCGATGAAACCGTCCGCCCCCAGCGCCAGCCCCTTGCGGCGCTCCACCACCGAGCCGCGCGCGGTCATCAACAGCACCCGCACGTCGTTCAGCGCCGGATCGGCCCGCACGTCCTGCACGATCTGGTAGCCCGAGACATCGGGCAGCATCACGTCCAGCAGCACTAGATCGGGATGGCTGGCGCGGATCTCGTCGACCGCGCCGGCGCCCGTGGCCATGCGGCGGTGCTTGTGGCCGTCGCGCGACAGCAGGAAATCCAGGGCGGTGGCGATATTGTCCTCATCCTCGACCACCAGGATGCTGGCCATCATCCCCCTCCTCCGCAGACGACGGAATAGGCCGGGTCCGAGGGGCCCGGCGGCGACCACGCGCCGCGCGCCGGCCGGACCAGCCCCTTGGCGCAATCGAATTCCTGCGGCACGACCAGCGTCGGGCCGCGCCGCTCGACCAGCGTGATCCCGGCCCGGCGCGTGCCCTCGGCGGTCTCCGAGATGCCGGCGGGATCGAGGGCGGCAAAGCGGATCACCACCGGCGCCAGATAGGTCCAGGGCGCCCAGGGCTGGCTGTCGCGGCCCACCAGCAGGATCTGCGCACCCGCGGGCAACCGGGCGACCGCCCGGTCATACCAGGCGTAGTCATTCCAGACCGCATAGCCGACCATCGCCAGGCCGATGCCCGCCGGCAGCAGCCAGCGCGCCGGCGCCAGCCCCAGCTTGCGCAGCAGGTGCATCCCGGCATAAAGCAGCGCCGCCGCGCCCACGCCGACCGCGATCACGCCCAGCAATTCGACCCCGATCCCGGTCATATGCCCCTCATCCCAACATTCCCTTGCCGTGGCCTAGCGCCGATTGCATCCCCCGCACCACCACGAAGGCGTCGCGCAGATGGCTGCGCTGGAAATCGGGCAGCGCAGCGGGGGACAGATGGTTGCCCGGCCGTTCGCCCGCGCGGATCTGCGCGGCCTGGTTTTCCAGCCGCGTGGTCTGGATCAGGTCATAGGCCGCGATCAGGTCGCGTGCGCCGCTGCCCGAGATGATGCCCGCCGCCTGCGCCTCGACCAGCCGGGCCCTGGTGTTGACGGGCGCCAGCTGGCCCTGCAGCGCATAGATGCGCGCCAGGTCCGCCACCGGCACGACGCCGCTGAGCTTCATGTCGATCTGGTTGCGATGCTCGCCCGTGCGCGCGGTGGCAAAGCCGCCGATCAGCCCCAAAGGCGGGCGGTGCTTCATCGCGTTCGAGATCATATGCGCCACGAAGATCGAGTTCTTCGCCGCCATCCCCAGGGTTTCGGCCTGCAGCCCCTCCAGCAGCGCGGCATCGCCGCCGATGGCGCGCAGATCGAACATGACCGAGGCCAGCATCTGCGCCTCGGGGCTGGGATGGGCGATCCAGTCGCGGAAATAGCCGCGCCAGACCCGGCGCGGCTGGCGCCAGCGCGGGGTGACGGCCATCATCTCGCCGGGGCAATAGACATAGCCGCAGGCATTCAGCCCATCGCAAACGAAGCGCGCCAGATCCGCGAACCAGAGATCCTCCGGGTCGCAATCGTCACCCAGGATCAGGCAATTGTCCTGGTCCGACAGGCCGGTCTGTTCCTGCCGCCCCTGGCTGCCGCAGGCCGCCCACAGCCAGGGGCCGGGCGGCGGCCCCAGCCGCGCCTCGGCCATGACCAGCAGGCGCCGGGTCACGGCATCGGCGATGTCGGTGATCATGCGGGTGATGGTTTCGTGCCGGTGATGACCGTTGACCAGCTGCACCAGCAATGCGGGAATGCGTGCGGTGGCCGCCGCCATCTCGGCGACATCCCCCGATTGCGCGATGTCGCGGATCAGCGCCGAGGCCGAGATCGCCTGCACCCGCGTCAGGTCGGTCTGGCTGACCATGCCGACGAAGCGGCCCTTCTCGACCACCGGCAGATGGCCGATGCGGCGCTCCAGCATGATGTTGAGCACGTCATAGCCCAGCTCCGCCGGCGAAAGCGTGATCGGATCGGGCGTCATCACCTGCGCGACGGGAACGTTCACGTCGCGCCCCTCGGCGACGATGCGGTTCGAGATGTCGCGGATCGTGACCAGCCCGACCAGCCGCTCCCCGTCCAGCACGCCGATGCTGCTGACGCGAGCATCGCGCATGGCGCGGGCGGCCTCGATGGCGGGGGTCTCGGGCGTGCAGGTCAGCGGCGCCCGCCGCCCGATCAGGTCGCCGACCTTCAGCAGCGCCAGATCGCTTTCGCGACTGCCGGGCAGGCCGCTGCGGTCGAAGAAGCGTGCAACCGCACGATGGCTGCCGATCAGCCGCATCAATTCGGCGCGGGGCAGCATCAGCACGGTCGAATCCTCGATGGCCGTCGCAGTGGTGACTGCCACGCCGTCGCGCAGCAGCCCCCTTTCGCCAAAGGAGTTGCGCGCCATCAGCTCGGAAACGGAATCCCCCGCGGCATCCGAGACCCGGACCCGGCCGCTTTCGATCAGGTAAAGCCCCGCCAGCCGGTCGCCGCGGCGATAGATCACGCCGCCGGCCGGATAGTCCCTGCGCTTGAAGGCCGCCGCGGCCCGCGCCAGCTCGTCCTGCGGCAGGCTGTCATAGGGATGAACCGTGGCGATGAATGCGGCGATGTCGTTCATGGTCCCTGCCCTGCCGAACGGCGGAAAGGCCGCGCCCCGCGAGGGGGCGCGACTGTTCGTCAATGCGCCTGCGCCGCGCCGGCGCCGCGCGGAACGCGGATCGACTCGACCAGGTCGCGCACCTCGGCGGGCGGCTCCTTGGTGGCGGCGGACACCAGATAGGCCACCGCGAAGTTGATCACCGCGCCGATGGTGCCGAACGAGGCCGGCGAGATGCCGAACAGCCAGGCATCCGCGGTATCGGGCAGCATGTTGGTCCCCGAGATGAAGAACCAGCCCTTGTAGGTGAAGATATAGACCAGCGTCGAGATGACCCCGGCCAGCATCCCCGCGATCGCGCCTTCCTTGTTCATGCGCGTCGAGAAGATGCCCATCATCAGCACCGGGAAGATCGAGCTGGCCGCCAGGCCGAAGGCCAGCGCCACCGTCTGCGCGGCAAAGCCCGGCGGGTTCAGGCCCAGGATCGTGGCGACCAGGATCGACACCGCCATCGAGACGCGGGCCGCGAACAGCTCGCCCTTCTCGCTGATGCCGGGATTGATCGCGCCCTTGATCAGGTCGTGGCTGACCGCGCCCGAGATCGCCAGCAACAGGCCCGCCGCGGTGGACAGCGCCGCCGCCAGGCCGCCGGCGGCGACGATGGCGATGACCCAGCCCGGCAGGTTGGCGATTTCCGGGTTGGCCAGGACCATGATGTCGTTGTTCACCGTGGTCAGCTCGTTGCCCTGCAGGCCCTGCTCGGCGATCACCGTGGCCAGCGGCTCGTTCGCCGCCCCGGCCTCGTTATAGTACTGGATCAGGCCGTCGCCGTTCTTGTCCTCCCAGTTCAGCAGGCCGGTCAGCTGCCAGTTGCGCATCCAGTTCAAGTCCTCGCGGTTCTGGATGTCCTCCAGCGACACGGCCGGCTGGCTGAAGGTCTCGCCCGTCTCGGCGCCCGGCCACATGGTCGCGGTCAGGTTGAAGCGCGACATCGAGCCCACCGCGGGCGCGACGGTATAGAGCAGCGCGATGAAGACCAGCGCCCAGCCCGCCGATTTGCGCGCATCGGCCACTTTCGGCACGGTGAAGAAGCGGATGATGACATGCGGCAGGCCCGCGGTACCGATCATCAGCGCCATGGTGAACAGTACCATGTCCAGCGTCGAGTTATGGTGCCCGGTATAGGAGCGGAAGCCCAGGTCGGTCACCACCTGGTCCAGCTTGGCCAGGAACTTGGCGCCCGAGGCGTCATGCGTGCCGAACAGTCCCGTCTGCGGCAGCACATGGCCGGTCAGCTGCAGGGCGATGAACACCGCCGGGATGGTATAGGCGATGATCAGCACGATATACTGCGCCACCTGGGTATAGGTGATGCCCTTCATCCCGCCCAGAACGGCATAGACGAAGACCAGCGCCGCGCCGATCCACAGCCCGGTCGAGCTGGAGACCTCCAGATAGCGCGAGAAGGTCACGCCGACGCCGGTCATCTGGCCGATCACATAGGTGATCGAGATGATCAGCAGGCAGATCACGCCGATGATCCGCGCCGTGCCGGAATAGAAGCGGTCGCCGATGAATTCCGGCACCGTGAACTTGCCGAACTTGCGCAGATAGGGCGCAAGCAGCATCGCCAGCAGCACATAGCCGCCGGTCCAGCCCATCAGATAGGTCGAGTTGTCATAGCCGGTAAAGGCGATGAGGCCCGCCATCGAGATGAACGAGGCCGCCGACATCCAGTCGGCCGCCGTGGCCATGCCGTTCATGACCGGGCTGACGCCGCGGTTGGCGGCATAGAACTCGGCCGTGGAACCGGCGCGGGCCCAGATCGCGATGCCGATGTAAAGCGCGAAGGATGCCCCGATGACAAGGAGGTTGAGGGTAAACTGGCTCATGGGATGCTCCTCACTCCTCCACGCCGTGTTCGGCGTCCATCTTGTTCATGCGCCAGGCATAAAAGAAGATCAGCACGATGAAGACCAGGATCGAGCCTTGCTGCGCGAACCAGAAGCCCAGATCGGTTCCTCCCACCGAAATGCCCGCCAGCAAGGGCCGCAAGACGATCCCGAAGCCATAGGACACCAGGGCCCAGATGATCATGCACAGCCAGATCAGCTTCAGATTGGCCTGCCAATATGCGTTTGACGATTGTCTGTCACTCATGTCCTTCGTTTCCTCCCTTTTCAGACATGTCTCGCTCCGCCTTTGGGATTTGCGCCTCCCGGCGCCCGGCGGAAGGGCGGGGAGGCATTTCCCGCGCCCGTCTTCAGGCGCGGTTCATCCTGTTTTCGATGAGTTCGTCGACGACGCTTGGGTCAGCGAGGGTTGAGATGTCTCCGAGGGTGGCGAAATCGTCCTCGGCGATCTTGCGCAGGATGCGGCGCATGATCTTGCCCGAACGCGTCTTCGGCAGGCCCGGCGCCCATTGGATCAGGTCCGGCTTGGCGATCGGCCCGATCTCGGTGCGCACCCATTTCTCCAGCTCGGCGCGCAACCCGTCGCTGGGCTCGACCCCGTTCATCAGCGTCACATAGGCATAGATGCCCTGACCCTTCAGCGGATGCGGATAGCCCACCACCGCCGCCTCGGCCACCTTCTCATGCGCAACCAGCGCCGATTCCACCTCGGCCGTGCCCATCCGGTGCCCCGAGACGTTGATCACGTCATCCACCCGCCCGGTGATCCAGTAATAGCCGTCCTCGTCGCGCCGGCAGCCGTCGCCGGTGAAGTAATAGCCCGGATATTGCTGGAAATAGGTCTCCATGAACCGCTGGTGGTCGCCCCAGACCGTGCGCATCTGACCCGGCCAGCTGTCGGCGATGCACAGCACCCCCTCGACCCCATCGCCGTCCAGCGCCACCCCGCTCTGCGGATCCAGCACCACCGGCTTGACCCCGAAGAAGGGCAGCGTCGCCGAGCCCGGCTTGGTCTCGATCGCGCCCGGCAGCGAGGTGATCATGTGGCCGCCGGTCTCGGTCTGCCACCAGGTGTCGACGATCGGGCAGCGCCCCTTGCCGACATGCTTGTCATACCAGACCCAGGCCTCGGGGTTGATCGGCTCGCCCACCGTGCCCAGAACCCGCAGGCTCGACAGGTCGTGCTTCTCGACCCATTCCGGCCCCTGGCCCATCAGCGCCCGGATCGCGGTCGGCGCGGTGTAGAACTGGTTGACCCGGTGCTTCTCGCACACCGCCCAGAAGCGGCCGGCATCGGGCCAGGTCGGCACCCCCTCGAACATCAGCGTCGTGGCGCCGTTGGCCAGCGGGCCGTAGACGATGTAGCTGTGCCCGGTCACCCAGCCCACGTCGGCCGTGCACCAGAACACGTCGCCGTCCTTGTAGTCGAAGACGTATTGATGCGTCATCGCCGCATAAAGCAGGTAGCCGCCGGTGGTATGGACCACGCCCTTGGGCTTGCCGGTCGAGCCCGAGGTATAGAGGATGAACAGCGGATCCTCGGCCCCCATCGGCCGCGGCGGGCAGTCGGGGCTGACCTCCTCCATCAGCTTCAGCACGTCCACGTCGCGCCCCTCGATCCAGCTGGTCTGGTCGCCGGTATGCTTGACCACCAGGCAGCGCACCCGGTCCGAGCAATGCAGAAGCGCCGCGTCGGTATTCGACTTCAGCGCCGTCTTGCGGCCGCCGCGCGGCGCGGTGTCGGCGGTGATCACCAGCTTGGCGCCCGAATCGTTGATGCGGTTGGCCAGCGCATCGGGCGAGAAGCCGGCGAAGACGATGGAATGGATGGCGCCGATGCGCGCGCAGGCCAGCATGGCATAGGCGGCCTCGGGGATCATCGGCAGGTAGATCACCACCCGGTCGCCGCGCATCACCCCCTGGGACAGGAGCACGTTGGCAAAGCGGTTCACCTTGTCCGACAGTTCCGCATAGGTGATGTGGCGGGCGGGCTGGTTCGGATCATCCGGCTCGAAGATGATCGCGGTCTGGGTCGCGCGCCGGGGCAGGTGGCGGTCGATGCAATTGACCGAGGCGTTCAGGATCCCGTCCTCGAACCATTTGATCGAGACCTGGCCCAGGGTGAAATCGGTGTCCTTCACCCGGCTATAGGGCTGGATCCAGTCCAGACGCCGCCCCTCGCGCCCCCAGAACCCCGCCGGATCCGAGATCGATTCGGCATAGAGCCGCGCATAGTCCCCAGGCGTGACCAGCGCAGCCTCAAAACCAGCCGGAACAGGATGTTTCTTAATCGATTCAATGCTCATGGCTCCCCCCTCACAGCGATCGCATCATTTCCCCTTGCCCGCAGCGTCATGCCGAAATGCCCCCTCCTGGGCGGCCGCGGGAAAGCTCGAGCACAATGTTAACCAGATCGCCGCTTTCGTGTTAAGTATTTATTTATAAAGGGAATTTTGTTAATAATTTGACAACGAGCATATCTGGAATGTAAATATTTTACACGCCGGTCGGCACCGTGACCTGGGAGCCCTCCTCCTGTCCGCGACGGCGGCTTGATCCCTCCAGGAGGTAGCGCCGCCTGCCGGCAGAACGCGCCCTCCGGCACCCGCCGGTCCCTGGCCCAGCGGCCCATCGCCACGGTCTTCACGCGGCCGGTGGCGCTGGCGAAGGTCGCCTATCCCGTCACCGCCATGCCGATCTGCGCGCCGGGCCGGACGAGATCATGGGCACGACCATGATCGCGGGCGCATCGGCCGCTGCTGCTCGCCGTGCCGATGGTGCAGGTGTTCCTGAACTCGGCCTCGGACAGCCATGCCAGCCTGCCCATCGTGCTGGCGCAGGGTGTCTCGTCCGTGGTGGGCGATGCCTGGCCGATATTCGCGCCGCTGATCAGGGCCATGGGCGCCTTCGTCGCCGGCTCGAACACGGTCAGCAACATGATGTTCTCGCTGTTCCAGTTCTCGACCGCCGAGCAGATCGGCCTGGGGGCGGCGGGCGCGGGCACCGTCGAGCTGGCCGACCGCAAGCACGCGATCATCCGCGAGACCCTGATCCCCATGGCTATTCCGTGGTGCAGGGCGGGCTGACCGGCAACCAGATGTGGTCGGCCGCCGCGGGATGTCCGCTCGAAACGGGAATCCGTCGCACGGAGCGATCACGGGTAAGGCTTATGGCCTGGTTTTGCCCCCTGCCCCTTGATCCACCCGGCGGCATCGCTATCTTGTCAGCAAGGCGTGTGCTGCGTGCGCCCAGGGACTTCCTCCCTGATTACGGAGACTGGTTGAACCCGTTTCTGACAGGAGATGTGCGATGCAGGCACATACTCGCAGCAAGACTTGCGATGTCCGTGATGAATTTCCCGACAGGGCAACGGAGCCCGGATCATCGGAGGCTTTGGCACCCCTCGGCCGCGAGCTGCTGACTGCCGATTGCATTTCGAACCCGGGAAAGGGGGCAATCGTCCAATGATCGGCCAAATGCTGAAAGAAGGTTATGGCATCGAAGACATATCCATCAGAACGGGACTGCCCATTGACGAGGTCCGGTTTGCCGTCGCCTTGCTGCGTGAAAGCGGCTCGCTGAAAATTCTCTTGCGCGGAAATCGCAGAGCCTTGCCCCAAAGCCATCCTGCCAGCGATGCAAACCCCGGCACGAAAGGCCAGGAAGCCGGGATAGAGCAAATTTGTGCGCCAAAGGGCAATACCGCATCACCGCGCCGCATGCATGAAGCAGCCTACAGGTCGGGACATGAGCCAGAATAAAGACCCAGGCATCAAGAGCAAAAAAGGCGCAGGCCGAAACGACCTCGACAGCCTTGAAATAAAGCCGATCAGGATAACGACCTCCCGCAGGCAGGCCGTCAGGAATATCCTGCTGCTGATATTGGCATATGCCTCCGGCATGGGGCTGCTCTATTGGCTGTTGCGTTAAGGAGCCCCCAGCAGCCAGAAGCGATTTTCCGTTTCCCCTGAGCAATTCCGGTCCGCCTTTCCCTGCGCTGCCCCTTTCTGTTCTTCTGCTGATTGGTCTTTGTTGTCGGGGGTATCAGGCTGCGATCTGGCGCAGGACGAGGAAGAGGATGGCCGAGAGCATTGCCGCGGCGGGGACGGTGACGACCCAGGCGGCGGCGATGGTCAGCACGTGCAGCCGGCGCACCAGCTTGCGGCGCCGGCGCTCGTCGGGGGGCAGGTCGGCGGGGGGCAGATCGGCGGCGGGCAGGTCGGCGGGCCGGGGAACGGCCATGCGGGCCTGCCTCAGCCGCCGCTCGGCATCCCATTCGCGGAAAAAGCCCACGCCGAAGATCGCGCCCACCGCGATATGGGTCGAGCTGACCGGCAGCCCCAGCGCGCTGGCCAGGATGACCGTGATCGCCGCCGACAGCGCCACGCAATAGGCCCGCATCGGGTTGAGCCGGGTGATCTCGCTGCCGACCATGCGGATCAGCCTGGGCCCGAACAGGCTCAGCCCGAAGCTGATCCCGAAGGCGCCGATCAGCATCACCCACAGCGGAATGGTCACCTCGCCGCTGAAATCGCCGGTCTGCACCGCCTGCACGATGGCCGCCAGCGGGCCGACCGCATTGGCCACGTCATTGGCGCCATGCGCAAAGCTCAGCAGCGCCGCCGAGGCGACCAGCGGGATGCCGAACAGCACCTTCAGCGACTTGTTGCGGTTCTCCAGCCCCGCGGACTGCCGCCGCGTCACCGGGATCATCGCCAGCCAGCAGCCCAGCCCCACCAGAAGGCCCAGAAGCAGCGCCGCCCCCATCGAGATATCGACCAGCTGCCTGAGCCCCTTCATCACCAGATAGGCGGCAAAGGTGCCCGCCATGATGCCGACCAGAACCGGCACCCAGATCCGGGCCGCCGCGATCTTGTCCTCGCGATAGATGATGCGGCTCTTGATGAACCACAGAAAGCCCGCCGCCACCACGCCGCCCAGCAGCGGCGAGACCACCCAGCTGGCCGCGATCGCCGCCATCTGCTCCCAGCTGACCGCGCCGAGGCCGGCCCCGGCCATGCCCGCGCCCATGACCCCGCCCACCACGGCATGCGTGGTCGAGACCGGCGCCCCGATCCAGGTCGCCAGGTTCACCCACAGCGCCGAGGCCAGCAGCGCCGCCATCATCGCCCAGACGAAGGTCGCGGACGTGTCCAGCGCCTCGGGCGCGACGATGCCCTTGGCCACGGTCGAGACCACGTCGGCCCCGGCGATCAGCGCGCCGGCGCTTTCGAAGACCGCCGCGATCACGATGGCCCCGCCCATGCTGAGCGCATTGGCCCCCACCGCCGGGCCCATATTGTTGGCCACGTCATTGGCGCCGATATTGAGCGCCATATAGGCGCCGAACACCGCCGCCGTGACCACGATCAGCGTCTCGCCGCTCTGCCCCAGCAGCACCGCCGCGGCCAGCCCGGCCAGGATGACGAAGACCAGGCCGATCCCCGGCGCCACCAGCGGCCGGGCGATATAGGCCGTGGCCGCCTCGATATGCGCGAAGCGGCCGAGATCGCGGTCCAGCGTCTCCAGGTGCCGCGGCTCGAAATCCTTGTCAGACATGTTCCGCCTTTCTGCTCCGGCCGGGTGCTAGGCGGGAATCGGCCCCATATCAAGACGGCGCCGGCACCGGAAGAACAGATCCGCCCGCCACCGCCGCCAGCCAGGCCCGCGAAAACCGCCCCCCAAAAAACCGGGAGCCGGGGGCCGAGACGTCGCGGGAGCGGCGCATCTTCGCGCATCCAGCGGTTGCCTTGCGTGCCGGCTCTGCCTAGCCTCGGCCCGGACCACGAGGAAAACGGAGACATGCCATGAGACTCAGGACAATCGTCGCAGCCTTCGCCATCGCCGCCTTCGGCCAGGCCGCGGCGGCGCAGGAGATGTCGTTCTTCCGCATCGGCACCGGCGGCACGGCGGGCACCTATTACCCGATCGGCGGGCTGATCGCGAATGCGATCTCGAACCCGCCCGGCTCGCGCGCCTGCGAGGATGGCGGCTCCTGCGGGGTGCCGGGGCTGGTGGCGACGGCAGTGGCCTCGAACGGCTCGGTCGGCAACGTGAACGCCATCAACGGCGGCGCGATGGAGGCGGGCTTCAGCCAGTCCGACGTCGCCTATTGGGCGCAGACCGGCACCGGGCTGTGGGAAGGCCAGCCGGCGGTCGAGAAACTGCGGCTGATCGCCAACCTCTATCCCGAAAGCATCCACCTGGTCGCGCGGGCCGATGCCGGCATCGCCTCGGTCGCCGACCTCAAGGGCAAGCGGGTGTCGCTGGACGAGCCGGGCTCGGGCACGCTGGTCGATGCCAAGATCATCCTCGAGGCCTTCGGCCTGTCGGAATCCGACATCCGGCCCGAATATCTCAAGCCCGACCAGGCGGCCGACCGGATGCGCGACGGCGCCATGGATGCCTTCTTCTTCGTCGGCGGCTATCCGGCCGGCGCCATCGCCGAGCTGGCCAGCCAGCATGACGTGGTGCTGGTGCCGATCACCGGCGCCGAGGTCGACAAGCTGCGCGAAACCTACACCTTCTTCGCCGCCGATACCGTGCCGGCCGGCACCTACGAAGGCCAGGATGCCGATGTCGCCACGATCTCGGTCGGGGCGCAGCTGGTGACCAGCGCCGACCAGCCCGAGGAGCTGATCCACGGCATCACCCAGGCGCTTTACAACGAGAATACGCAAAAGCTGTTCGCCGCCGGCCATGCCAAGGGCAAGCTGATCACGCTGGACAATGCGACCGAGGGCGCGGGCATCCCCTTCCATCCGGGCGCCGAGCGTTTCTACAAGGAGGCCGGCAAGCTCGAATGAGCCTGGCCGCAAGCTGACGAAAGGACGCGGCCGGCCCCCCGGTCCGCGTCCTTTGCCCCTGAACCGAACGGCAGGAAAACCGCATGACCGAGCCAACCCGCCCGCTTACCGACGACGAGCTTCGCGCCCTGGAAGAGGAATACGATCCCGAGGCGCGTTTCCGCACCGTGACGCGCCCCATCGCCGTGCTGTCGGGGATCGTCCTGTTCCTGCTTGCGGCCTATCACTATTATACGGCCGGCTTCGGCATCCCGCGCGCGACCACGCATCGCGGGCTGCACATGGGCGTGTCGCTGTTCATCGTCTATCTCAGCTTCTCGTTCCTGGCGCGCAACCGCCACAGGACCGACGGCTTCGCCATCCTCGGCGTGCCGGTGACGGACTGGCTCTTGGCCATCGGCGGCGCGGTCAGCGCCTTCTACGTGCCGTGGATCTATGCCCAGCTGCAATTCCGCGTCGGCAACCCGCTGGCGATCGACATCGCCATGGGCACGGTGCTGCTGGTCGTGCTGATGGAGGCGGTGCGCCGCTCAATGGGCTGGCCGCTGCCGGTCATCGCGGCGCTGTTCATCGCCTATGCCTATTTCGGCAAGTCGATGCCGGGCATCCTGGTGCATCCCGGAGCGGACTGGGCCAATATCGTCAACCATCTCTACCTGACCTCGCAGGGCATCTACGGCACCGCGCTGGGGGTGATCGCCACCTATGTGTTCCATTTCGTGCTGTTCGGGGTGATGGCGCAGAAGATCGGCCTGGGGCAGCTGTTCATCGACCTGGCCACCGCGCTGACCGGCCGCTTCGCCGGCGGGCCGGCCAAGGTCTCGGTGGTGTCCTCGGCCATGCTGGGCACGATCTCGGGCTCGTCGATCGCCAATACCGTGACCACCGGGGCGCTGACCATCCCGGCGATGATCAAGATCGGCTTCAAGCGCCATTTCGCCGCCGCGGTCGAGGCCGCCTCCTCGACCGGCGGGCAGATCACGCCGCCGGTGATGGGCGCCGTCGCCTTCCTGATGGTCGAATACCTGGGCATCCCCCTGCGCACCATCCTGATCGCCGCCGTGGTGCCCGCCTTCATGCATTTCTTCGGCGTGCTGGTCCAGGTCCACCTGGAAGCCAAGCGGCTGGGCATCCGCGGCCTGCGCGCCGAGGAGCTGCCCAAGGCCGGCAAGGTGCTGCGCGAGGGCTGGCTGTCGGTCTTTCCGCTGGTCCTGCTGGTCTGGATGCTGATGTCGGGCCGCACGCCCTTCCTGTCGGCCTTCTGGGCCATCACCGCCTGCATGGCGGTTTATCTGATCCAGCGGGTGATGGCGTCGGGCGCCATCGAGGGCGTCAAGGAAACCGCCGCCGGCATCTATGAGGGCTTCGTCGCCGGCGCCCGGCAATCGCTGGCCGTGACCGCGGCCGCGGCGCTGGTCGGGGTGGTGATCGGCGTCGTGACCCTGACCGGCGTCGGCTTCAAGATCGCCTTCATGGTCACCAGCGTGGCGCAGGACTGGGCCACCTCCTTCCATGGCCTGCTGGCGGTGCTGCCCTTCGAGCTGCTCAGCATCCAGACGCTGACGCTGCTGTTCACGCTGCTGATGACCGCGGTGGTCTGCGTGCTGATGGGCTGCGGCGTGCCGACGACGGCGAATTACATCATCATGGTCGCCGTCGCCGCGCCGGTGCTGGGCATGATGAATATCGAGCCGCTGGTGGCGCATTTCTTCGTGTTCTATTTCGGCGTGCTGGCCGACGTGACCCCGCCGGTGGCACTGGCCGCCTATGCCGGGGCCGGGATCGCCGGGGCCAACGGCTTCAAGGCCGGCAACACCGCCTTCCGGCTGTCCATGGGCAAGGCGATGGTGCCTTTCGTCTTCGTCTTCTCGCCCTCGCTCTTGCTGGTCACGCAATCCTTCACCCTGCCCGATTTCCTGCTGGCCTTTTCGGGCGCCGTGCTGGGCATCATCGCGTTGTCGGCCGCGATCACCAACTGGATGCTGGGGCCCTTGCTGCTGGTCGAGCGGATGCTGCTGCCCGCCGCGGCACTGATGATGATCGCACCCGAAATCGTTTCCACCGCCATCGGCGCCGCGATCCTCGGCATGGTGCTGCTGCGGCAGTATCTCGCCGGGCGCTCCGGCCCCACCCCGGAACCGGCCGGGTAAGCGGCGCAATAGGCCGCGGGGCACCCCGATCCGCCGCAAGGCACCAGGGCCGGCATGGACGGTCTGCCGGTCCTGGTCGCCGCCGCGCCGCTGTCCCCAGATCAGGCAGGGCATTTCCAGCGGGCGCCTTGCGGCGCCTGCTGACAAGCACGCCGAGCCTAGGTCGATCCCAGATGACGCAACCCGTGCGTCACATCCGCACGGACGGCAAGCCGCAGCCCCGGCTCGTCCCCGGCCCGCAGCGAGGCCAGGATCATGCGGTGATGGCGCGGCGGCTCATTGCGCTTCATCCGGCCGTAAAGCGCCCGCATGGTCGGGCCGAGCTGCAGCCAGACCGTCTCGACGATGGCCAGCATCGCCGGGGCCTGGGCGCGCAGGTAAAGCAGGCGGTGGAACTCCAGGTTGGTGCGGATATAGCCCACGGCATCGTGACGCTCGGCCGCCTCGCCGATGGCGGCGTTGATGACGGCCATGCGCTCGATCAGGGCCTGGTGGGCGCGCGGCAGGGCGCGGGCGGCCAGCTCCGGCTCGATCAGCCCGCGCAGCGCGGCAAGCTCCTCGATCCGCTCAACCGACAGTTCCGGCGTCGCGATCCGCCCCGAGGAGGACAGCGACAGCGCCCCCTCGGCCACCAGCCGCCGCACCGCCTCGCGCGCCGGGGTCATCGAGACGCGATGCTCGGCGGCGATGCCGCGCAGGGTCAGCGGCAGGCCGGGCGGCAATTCGCCCAGCATGATGCGCTGGCGCAGGTTGCGATAAAGCCGCTCATGGGCCGAACTTTCCGAGGTTCGCGAAGCTGTCATGCGCCATCTGTGATCACAAATCCGGGCGCCGTCAAGCCGCCCCGATCAGGGACGAAAGCGCCATGCCAGCAGTTCATGCCCGTGCCGGCGCAGCCAGTCGCGATGGCGCGCATAATCGGGCATCAGCCGGCCGGTCGCGGCCCAGAAGGCGGGCGAATGGTCCATGTGCAGCAGATGGGCCACCTCATGCGCGGCGACATAGTCCAGCACCTCGGGCGGCGCCATGGCCAGCCGCCAGGAAAACATCAGCCGCCCGTCATGGGTACAGCTGCCCCAGCGCGAGCGCGTATCGCGCAGCGCCAGCGCCCGGAAGCCGCGCCCCAGGGCCGCGGCATGGCGGTCGCAGGCCGCGATCAGCCGCGCCTGGGCCAGCTGCTTCAGCCAGACCTCGACCAGCAGGCCCGCGGGGCGACGCTGCGGCACGAGCAACAGCGCGTCCGACAGCTCGACCCGGCGCCCGTCATGGGGCACGATCCGGCGCGGGCGCCCCTCGACCGGCAGCAGGGCGCCATGTTCCACGGCGCAAAGCGGCCGCATCCCGGCGCGGGTCTGGCGCAGCCATTCGGTCCGCGATTCGGCAAAGGCGCGGCCGTCCGACAGGCTGGCGCGGCTGGGCAGGGTCAGCACCACCTCGCCCCCCGCGCGCACCACGCGCAGGGTCATGCGCCGCGCCCTGGCCGAGCGCCGCAGCGTCACCGGGATGTCGCCACCGACCAGAATCCTGTCCATCCGTTCCCCCATCTTGCGAAGGGCCGTGCCTCTGCCCATCTTTCCCCCGCACCACCGGCCGCCCGCAAGGGGGAAAAGGCTTTGACAGCCTGCCCCGGCTGTGGCAGGGGACAGCGGATTTAGCTGAACGCGGCAGAAAGAGAACACCATGCCCAAAGAGGAATGGGGCACGAAACGCCTTTGCCCCCATTGCGCGACGCGCTTTTACGACCTGATGAACGATCCGATGACCTGCCCGGCCTGCGGCGCGGAATTTACCGTGGAAAGCCTGACCAACGGCCGCTCGCGCTCGCTGATCTCGGAAAAGACCGCTTCGCGTGACACGGACCAGACAGATCTGGCCGATGACGAGGATCTGGACGATGACGCCGATACCGGCGATCTGGACGACGATCTGCTGGACGATGACGATGACGGCGACATGTCGCTGGACGACATCGCCGACGTGCCGGACAATGACGACGAATAACCCCCTTTCCTGACCAACCCAGGCCCCGGAGCGCGACCGCGCCGCCGGGGCCTTTTTTTCATGGCAAGGACGATGCGGACCATCGACAGACAGGCCATGCGCGCCATCCTGCTGACCCCGCAGGACCGGGTGTTGCTGATGCGGGTCGATTACGGTGGCGGCGACTGGTGGATCACCCCCGGCGGCGGCGCGGAACCGGGCGAGACGCCGGAACAGACCCTGCGCCGCGAACTGGCCGAGGAACTGGGGTTCGCCCTGCCCGCCCTGGGCCCGCTGGTCTGGCGCCGCCGCGTGGCGATGACGCTGCACCAGCGGCGCTGGCGGCAAGCCGAGGATTATTTCCTGATCGAGACCGCCGCTTTCACCCCGGCGGTCCAGGACGCCCCCGAGGCCGGCACCATCCGCGAATTTCGCTGGTGGAGCCTTGACGAGATGCGCCACACATCCGAGCGGCTGGCCCCGGCCGGACTTGCGCGCATCGTGCTGGACTATCGCGCAAGCGGGCCGCCCGGCAGCCCGCCCGACATCGAAATCATCGAGGACTGACGGCTAAACTGCATAGGCATCGTCGAAAAATGCCAGTTCCAGCGTGACCGCGCGGCGGAAGAAATCCCGCGCCTGCTCTGCGGCCTCGGGTCCGGCGCGGTCGAACTCATCCCGCAGGAAGCCCACGAAATCGCGAAAGAACGGGTTGTCATGCAGCGTGATCCAATCGGCGTGGACGAAATTCTCGGGCAGCGGCTTGGGCGCGCGCATGGCCCAGTCGAGATAAAGCCCCTCGGCCACGTTCAGCACCGCCAGCACGGCGGGATAGGCACGCGTCGCCGCCGCCTCGCGCATCAGCGCCTGGAATCCCGCCATGGGCGCGCTGTCGGGAATGGCGGCACGGTCCGCCTCGCCCACGCCGAGCGCGGCGAAGGCGCGCAGGAAATAGTCGTTCTCCTCGCCCGAGACCATGCCGGCGAAGCGCCCGAAGCGCAGCCGCGATTCGAAGCGGTCGGCCGAGGCGATGGCCGCGCCCAGAAGCGTCAGGAAGGCGTCGAGGAAACGGTGGTCCTGCACCAGGTAGCGCGCCATCACCGCATCCGCGATGCTGCCGTCGCACAGTTCGCGCACGAAGCGGTGGCCGACGGCGGCGGACCATTCCGTCGCACATTCCCGGCGCAGGGTTTCGAAGAAGCTTTCGGTCATCATGCCCTCATGGCTGGGGCAAGGCCGTCGCTGCGGGCGGCCTTGCGGTTAAGGCCGGCAAAAGGCAGGTCGATCATTCCCATTCCTCCGCCGGCATGATCCGGGTCAGGTTCGAAGGGTCACCGCGCCGCCCGTCGCCAGGTTGCGTAAGGCCAGCGGTTTCTCAGCCCCTTGCCGGGGCTCCCCTTGGTGGCGCCAGACTAGCGCGGAGGGCGGCGGCTGTCACCTCCCGCAGGGCGCGGCGGGCATCGTTCCGCCCACAGAATCGTGAGCCGCGAAATGCGTGGCTGGCCGGGCCCGAGGCGGCATTCCAGCTTGCAGCCGGGGGCCAGATGTTATCTCGTTACGGCAGGGCGGGCACTACCCCGTCCCCTGCCAGGATCGGGACCATGACGACAGGCGAAATGCCGAAACCCACGACCGCGACAGAGCTGAACGATCCCGCCGCACCGCGGCAGAGCCCGAAACAGGTCGGGCTGCGGCTGCACCGGCCTCCCCTGCTGACCAATATCTCGGCCGCGCGCTGGCTGCTGCTGGCCATCGTGGCGGCCTCGATCTATTTCTTCCACGGCTTCCTGGTGCCGGTGCTGGCGGCCATGGTGATCGCGCTGGCCAGCTGGCCCCTGCGCGAACGCGCGGCCCATCAGCTGAACCTGGGCCGCACCGGCGCGGCGACGCTGCTGGTGCTGGTGTTGGTCTGCTTCCTGCTGATCCCCATCGCCATGGCACTGATCTATGCCTTCCGCGAACTGCGCGACTGGATCAACTGGGCCATCCTGATCAACAGCTCGGGCGCGCCGACGCCGGGCTGGATGGTCGAACTGCCGCAGGTCGGCGACTGGCTGGACGAGAACTGGCAGACCTATATCGGCCGACCCGGCGGCATCAGCGAGATCGTGCAGCTGGTCAGCGGCTCGAATATCGGCGCGATCTATCGCGGCGCGGTGACGGCGGGAACGCTGGCCTTTCACCTGGCGCTGACCCTGCTGTTCATGCTGATCACGCTGTTCGTGCTGTATCGCGACGGCGACAAGATCGTGGCGCAGATCGACCAGGTCGGCCGCCGCATCCTGCCCGACCGCTGGAGCCGGCTGTCCCGCGTCGTGCCGGCCACCATCAGCTCGACCGTGACCGGCATGACGCTGATCGCCATCGGCGAGGGGGTGATCCTGGGCGTCGCCTATTGGCTGGCCGGCGTGCCCTCGCCGGTGACCTTCGGGGTCATCACCGGCTTCATGGCGCTGATCCCCGGCGGGGCGCCGCTGTCCTTCACCCTGGTCTCGGCCTATCTGGTGGCCAGCGGCTCGCCCGTCGAGGGGGCGGCGCTGTTCATCTGGGGCACCTGCGAGCTGTTCGTGGTGGACAAGACCATCCGCCCGGTCCTGGTCGGCGGCCCGGTCAAGCTGCCGTTCCTGCCCACGTTTTTCGGCCTGATCGGCGGGGTCAAGACCATGGGCATCGTCGGGCTGTTCGTCGGCCCGGTGCTGATGGCGCTGCTGGTCTCGATCTGGCGGGAATGGCAGCGCGAACTTTCCGAAGAGGAACAGCGCCAGGACAGCAAGCTCATCGGGCTGGAGTGACCGGCGCCTGAATGAAAGGCGGGACATGAAAAAGGCGGGACGTGGATGCGTCCCGCCTTTCCTTTTGTGCCGTTCGTTACGCGGATCAGTCGGCCGAGGCCGGCGGCACCACCGGCTCTTCCTGCGGCGGGCTGGCCAGCGATTCCGGCAGCGGCGTCAGCGTCACGCCGGCGCCGGCGCCCAGCGGTTCGCCCTCGCGATTGGTCTCGGTCGGGGCGACCGCCTCGCCCGGTGCCAGCGCGCCCTGGGTCTCGGTCTCGTCCGATGCGGCAGGGGTGGAGGCCGGCCGGGGCACCGGCACCGGATTGGCCCGGTCCGCGCCGTCATTGCGCAGGTAGTCGAAGAACTCGCCCTGCGGCTGGATCACCAGCGAGCTGTTCTCGCCCTTCAGCGCCCGCTCATAGGAGGTCATCGAGCGGGTGAAGGCAAAGAACTCGGGATCGCGGCCGAAAGCCTCGGCATAGATGGCGTTGCGGCGGGCATCGGCCTCGCCGCGCACCACCTCGGCACGCTTGCGCGCCTCGGAGGTCAGCTCGACCACGGTGCGGTCGGCAGCGGCGCGGACGCGCTGCGCGGCCTCGCCACCGCGGGCGATCTCGTCGGCGGCCTCGCGCTCGCGTTCGGCCCGCATCCGGGCATAGGTCGCGGTCAGGTTCTGCTCGGGCAGGTCGGTCCGGGTCAGGCGCACGTCGATGACCCGGATGCCCAGGTCGCGGGCGTCGTCACGCGCCAGGTCGCGGATGCGGTTCATCAGCGGCGTGCGGTCGTCCGACAGCACCGTGGTCGAGGGTACCGAGCCCAGCACCTGCCGGATCGCGTTGGTCACGATCGGCTCCAGCCGGCGCTGCGCGAATTCGATGCCGCCGGCGCCCACGGCGCGGCGGAACTGCACCACGTCGGTGATCTGCCAGCGCGCGAAGGCATCGACCACCAGGCGGCGGTCGTCCAGCGGCGTGACCTCCATCGGCGGGGTCGGCAGACCGAGGATGCGGGCATCGTATTTCACCACGTTGTCCAGGAAGGGCACCTTGATGCCCAGGCCCGGTTCCTCGCGCACCTCGACCACCTCGCCGAAGCGCAGGACAAGGGCCTTTTCGCGCACGTCGACGATATAGAGCGCCGAGATCACCAGGACCGCGACCACGACCAGGAAGGGCAGCGCCAGAAGCGAGATTGCACGGTTCATCACTGGTTCCCCCCGCCGGTATTGGTGTTGCCGGAGCCCGAGGCCCCGCTGCGCAGCTGATCCAGCGGCAGATAGGGCACCACGCCCTGCCCGGCCTCGCCGTCCAGGATGACCTTGTTCACCCCGCCCAGAACCTTTTCCATGGTTTCCAGATACATCCGGCGGCGCGTGACCTCCGGCGCCTTGACATATTCGTCATAGACCGAATTGAAGCGCGCCGCCTCGCCCTCGGCGTTGTTCACCGCCTCGGCGCGATAGGCCTCGGCGCGTTCGATCACGGCGGCGGCCTCGCCTCGGGCGCTGGCCAGCACGCGGTTGGCATAGGCGTCGGCCTCTTTCTCCAGCCGGTCGCGTTCCTGCTGGGCGGCCTGCACCTCGCGGAAGCTGTCGATCACCTCGCGCGGCGGGTCGGCGCGGTCCAGGTTGACGCGCAGCACGTTGATCCCGGCCTCGTAGTCGTTCAGCGTGTTCTGCACCGCCAGCTTCAGGTCGTCGGCGATGGCGCCGCGGTCGCGGTTCAGGATCGGCGCCAGTTCCGAACGCGCCACGATGTCGCGCATGGCGGATTCCGAGACGGCGCGGATGGTGTCGTCGGGATCGGCCAGGTTGAACAGGAATTTCTCGGGGTCCGAGATGTTCCAGACCACCTGATAGGCCATGTCCACGATGTTCTGGTCGCGGGTCAGCATCAGCCCCGAATCCATCGGCCCGGCGCGGCCGGTGCCGATTTCCGTGGTCCGCTCGCCCGAGACCTGCACCACCTCGGCGGTGACGACGGGCCAGGGCGCGAAGTTCAGGCCCGGCTCGCCGGTGCCCACGGGCTTGCCGAACAGCAGCTCGACCGCGCGTTCCTCGGGCTTGACGGTGTAGAAGCTGGAAAAGGCCCAGACCGCCAGCACGGCCAAGGCGGCGATGCCCCAGGTGCCGCGGCTCATCTGGAATTGCGGGCCCTGCGGCCGGCGCGGGCCGCCGCCGCGGTTGCCACCGCCACCGCCCTTGCCGCCCATCAGCACGCGCAGCCGGTCCTGGCCCTTGCGCACCAGTTCCTCGATCTCGGGGATCTGGTCGCCGCGGCGCGGACCCTGCGGCCGGTCGTCCCTGCCGCCGCCCGGACTGCCCCACGGGGGCTGGCCGCCCCCTTGCGGCGGCTGCCTGCCGCCCTTGCCGTCATCTCCGCCGCCGCCCCAGGGGCCTTGTCCTGCCATACCTCTCGTGCCTCGCTTGATGTCTGTCTGGTTGAAACTGGTGCCTTCGGCCGGAAAATCAAGCCGATGCCGCGGGTTTGTCCATTTTTGCCGCGCCCACGCGGCGCGAGGGCTTGCGCATGGTCACAAGCTCCTCGGCCAGGGTCGGATGCACGGCGATGGCGGCGTCGAAATCGGCCTTGGTCGCGCCCATGCCCATCGACACCGCGACCATCTGGATCATCTCGCCGGCCTCGGGGCCGAAGATGTGGCAGCCCAGCACCTTGTCGGTCTCGCCGTCCACCACCAGCTTCATCACCGCCCGCGCATCCGAGCCCGCGAAAAGCGAGCGCATGGGCCGGAAGCTGGCGACATAGATGTCGGCGGGACCGCAGGCCTCGGCCTCTTCCTCGGTCAGGCCGATGGTCGCCACCTCATGCGGGCGGGTATAGACGGCGCTGGCCACCAGCCGGTGGTCGACCTTGCGCGGCCGGGCGCCGAAGATGGTGTCGGCAAAGCTGTGGCCTTCGCGGATCGCGACCGGGGTCAGGTTCACCCGGTCGGTCACGTCGCCCACGGCAAAGACCGAGGGCACCGAGCTTTGCGACCACTCGTCCACCGCGATCTCGCCCCTGCGGCCCAGCCTGACGCCGGCGTCTTCCAGCCCCAGGCCCTTGGTATAGGGCGCGCGGCCGGTGGCGAACATCACCGCGTCGAAGATCTCGCTCTCGCCGTCCTCGAAGCTTGCGCGGACGCCCGCCCCCTCGCGGTCCAGCCGCGCCGGGTTGGTGTTCAGCCGCACATCGACGCCGATGGCGCGCAGCTGCTCGGTGGCGTGGCGGCGCATCTCGCCGTCGAAGCCGCGCAGCACCGCATCGCCGCGATAGGCCAGCACGGTGGCGCTGCCCAGCCCTTGCAGGATGGTGGCGAATTCGCAGGCGATGAAGCCGCCGCCCACCACCAGCACCCGGCCCGGCAGCCTGTCGAGCGTGAACAGGTCGTCCGAGATCAGCCCCAGTTCCTTGCCGGGAATGTCGGGGCGCTGCGGCCGGCCGCCGACCGCGATCAGGATATGCTTGGCGCTCAGGCGCTGGCCGTCGGCCAGTTCGACCGTATGCGCGTCGTGCAGCCGGGCGCGCTGCATGTGGATCTCGACCCCGGCATTCGCCAGCCCCGAGGTATAGGCGCCCTCCAGCCGGTCGAGTTCGCGCAGCAGCTTGCCGTGGAACTCGGCCCAGTCGAAGCGGCCCTGATCCGCGCCCTGCCAGCCATAGCCGCGCGATTCGGCCGCCGCCGCCCCGGCCTGCGAGGCGAAGATCATCAGCTTCTTGGGCACGCAGCCGCGGATGACACAGGTGCCGCCCATGCGGCTTTCCTCGGCCAGGCCGACGCGGGCGCCGTATTCGCTGGCCGCGATCCGCGCCGCGCGCACCCCGCCCGAACCGCCGCCGATGACAAAAAGGTCGTAGTCGAATTTCATGCCATGTCCTCGCGCCGCAATTCCACCACCGAGCCGTCCGGGCAGCCGATGATCGCCAGGTCGCAGATATTCAGGAACAGCCCGTGTTCAACCATCCCGGCAATCGAGGACAGTTCCGCCGCCAGCGCCTCGGCATCGGGGATCGATTCCAGCGCCAGGTCCAACACCAGGTTGCCCTCGTCGGTCAGCAGCGGCTGGTCGCCGCGCTTGCGCAGCAGGATCGGCCGCTGGGTCAGTTCCAGCCGGTCCAGCGCGCGCTGGATCAGCGTCCTGGTCGCCTGCCAGCCAAAGGGAATCACCTCGACCGGCAGGTGGAAGGCGCCGAGCCGGTCCACCACCTTGCCCTGGTCGGCGATCACCACCATGCGGTCCGAGGCGGTGGCGACGATCTTTTCGCGCAGATGCGCGGCGCCGCCGCCCTTGATCAGGTTCAGGTCCGGGTCCACCTCGTCGGCACCGTCGATGGTCAGGTCCAGCCAGCCGATAGCGTCCAGTTCCTCGATCGCCAGCCCCAGCGAGACGGCCAGCTCCGCCGTCGCCTTCGATGTCGCGGCACAGCGCAGCGCGAAGCCTTCTTCCCTGACCCGCTGCGCCAGGCGGCGCACGAAGATCGCCGCGGTCGAGCCGGTCCCCAGCCCCAGCCGCATCCCCGGCTCGACCAGCGCCACCGCGGCGCGGGCGGCGGCATCCTTGGAAAGATCGGTGATGGCGGGATCGGTCATGGCGGGAATCCTTGGCTGAATGGCAGGCGGCACATGGCCGTCCTTATAAGCACAAGCCGCGCCTTGGGCCACCACCGGCTGCGTCTTTTGGCCGCGACGAAACGCCTGACCGGCGGCGATTGCCTCGGGGCGGCGGCTGACCTACATCTGGCGGCCATGACCATACCCGCCACATATGCCGCCATCATCACCGCCGCCGGCCGCGGCACCCGCGCCGGCGCGGGCCTGCCGAAGCAATGGCGCAGCCTGGCCGGGCAAACCGTGCTCGGGCGCAGCATCGCCGCCTTTGCCGGCTTCCCGCGCATCGTGGTGACGCTGGCGCCCGAAGACATGGCGCACGGCGTCGCGGAGCTTTCGGGCCCCGTCACGCTGGTCGCGGGCGGCGCCACGCGCTCGGGCAGCGTGCGCGCCGCGCTGGAAAGCCTGGAGGGCGCCGGCGTGACCCATGTGCTGATCCATGACGGCGCCCGGCCGCTGGTCTCGCCCCGCGTGATCGACGGCGTGGTCGCGGCGCTTGCCGCCGGCGCCCCCGCCGCCGCGCCCGCCCTGCCCGTCACCGACGCGCTGTGGCGGGCCGCGGACGGGCGCGTCACCGCCACCGCCAGCCGCGAGGGGCTGTTTCGCGCCCAGACCCCGCAGGGTTTCGCGCTGGACGCCATCCTGGCCGCGCATCGCGCCCATCCCGAGGGCGCGGCGGATGACGTGGAACTGGCGATCCGCGCCGGCCTGCCCGTCACCGTGACACCGGGCGACGAGGACAATCTGAAACTGACCTGGCCCGAGGATTTCGCACGGGCCGAGCGTATCCTGGGGGACGCGATGGACATCCGGCTTGGCAATGGTTTCGACGTGCATGCCTTTACCGCGGGCGATCATGTCTGGCTGTGCGGGGTGAAGATTCCGCATGACAAGGCGCTCTTGGGCCATTCCGACGCCGATGTGGGGATGCACGCGCTGACCGACGCGATCTATGGTGCGCTGGCGCAGGGCGACATCGGCCGGCATTTCCCGCCCTCGGACCCGCAATGGAAGGGGGCGGAAAGCCATATCTTCCTGCGCCATGCCGCGATGCTGGCGCGGCAGATGGGCTATGAGATCTCCAATGCCGACGTGACGCTGATCTGCGAGCGGCCCAAGGTCGGGCCCCATGCCGGCGCCATGGCGCTGCGCCTGTCCGAGATCATCGGCGTCGAGCCCGACCGGGTCAGCGTCAAGGCCACCACCTCGGAACGGCTGGGCTTTACCGGGCGCGAGGAAGGCATCGCCGCCATGGCCACCGTCACATTGGTCAAGGGGTAATTGGGGGGTTAATCATGGACAAGGCGATCGCAACCTTCTTCGGCATCGGCCACCTGCGGCCGGCGCCCGGCACCTGGGGCTCGGCCGCCGCGGTGGTGCTGGGGGTCGCCGCCTATGAATGGCTGCACCCGATGCTGGTGCCGGCGGGTTTCGTGCTGGCGACGCTGCTGGGCTTCTGGGCGGTGCCGCGGGTGCTGGCGGACAGCGCCGAGGGCGATCCGTCCTGGGTGGTCATCGACGAGGTGGCCGGGCAATGGCTCGCGATGAGCTTCACCGTCATCCCGCTGGCGCAGAAGGGCGTCTCGATCCTGGCGGCCTGGCCGGGATTCGTCGCGCCCTTCCTGCTGTTTCGGCTGTTCGACATCTGGAAGCCCTGGCTGGTCGGGCGCGCGGACCGGCGCGGCGGCACGCTGGGGGTGATGGCGGACGACCTGTGGGCGGGCCTGTTCGCCGGCGTGGTCTCGGTCATCCTGGCCGGGCTCTACCACGCCGTGCTGGAGCCGATGCTGTGACCGACCCCGCCGAAGTCCTGGATCTGGCACGCCGGCGCGGGGTGTTGATCGCCACCGCCGAAAGCTGCACCGGCGGGCTGATCGCCGGGCGACTGACGGACGTGCCCGGGTCATCCGATGCGGTGGACCGCGGCTTCGTCACCTATTCCAACGCCGCCAAGATCGAGATGCTGGGCATCCGCCCCGAGACTCTGGAGGCCCACGGCGCGGTCAGCGAGGAGATCGCGGCCGAAATGGCCCAAGGCGCGCTGGCCCGCTCGCAAGCGGGCGTGGCGGTCGCCGTGACCGGCATTGCCGGGCCGGGCGGGTCCGAGCATAAGCCCGAGGGCCGGGTCTGCTTCGGCATTGCCGATGCCCTTGGCGTCAGGACCGAGACGGTGGATTTCGGCCCGCTCGGCCGGGCCGCGGTGCGCGCCGCCACCGTGGAGCATGCGCTGGCGCTGCTGAAGGCGGCGCTGGCCTAGCCCAGGGCCTGCGGCTCGGCTCGGAGGGGCTTCGGCTCGGCCAGGGCCTGCAAAGCGCCGGTTACATCCTCGAGCCGCGTGTCCCAGCCGCAGACCAGGCGGATGCCGACCGGCTCGTCCTCGGCCGGCTGCTGGGTATGCGGCCAGAGGTGATAGCAGAGGCCGCCGGCACAGGCGCGGCGATGCAGATCGGCCGGGATGGTGGCGAAGACCGCGTTCGATTCGACACGCTGGTCGATGCGCACGCCGGGCAGGCGCGCCAGACCCAGCGCCAGTTCATGCGCCATGGCATTGGCGTGGCGCGCCAGTTGCAGCCACAGGTCGCCCTCGAGCCAGGCCAGCACCTGCGCCGCCAGGTAGCGGTGCTTGGACACAAGCGCCCCGGCCCGCTTGCGGCGGAACTGGAACTCCTCGGATTTCGCGGGGTCGAAGATCAGCACCGCCTCGACCCCCATGCAGCCGTCCTTGGTGCCGCCCAGCGACAGGATGTCCACACCCGCCCGCCAGGACAGGTCGGCCGGCGCCACGTCCAGCCCGGCCAGCGCATTGGCAAAGCGGGCTCCGTCCATATGCAGGCCCAGCCCGGCGTCACGGGCGATGGCGGCCAGCGCCTCGACCTCGTCCGGCCGATAGACGGTGCCCCATTCCGTCGCATTGGTCAGGCTCAGCGCCGCGTTCCGCCCGGCATGAACCGAATCGCGGCCATGGACCACCAGCGCCTCGGCCAGCGCCTCGGGGGCGATCTTGCCGCCGGCGCCAGGGATCGGGATCAGCTTGGCGCCGCCGGAAAAGAACTCGGGCGCCCCGGTCTCGCTGGTCTGCACATGGGCGTCGGCATGGCAGAAGACCTTGCCCCAGCCCGGCGCCAAGAGCGACAGCGACAGCGCATTGGCGGCCGTGCCCGAGGCCACGAAATGCACCGCCGCCTCGGGCGCGTCGAAGAGTTCGCGCAAGCGGTCCTGGGCGGCGCGGGTGATGCTGTCCTCGCCATAGGCGGGCACATGGCCCTGGTTCGCGGCGGCAAGCGCAGCCATGATGCGCGGATGCACGCCGCCCGCATTGTCCGAGGCGAAACTCATGAAAGATCCTCGATGATATGCTCGTCCCAATCGTCCTCGGTCACGGAAAGCTCGCTGACGGTCCAGCCGCGCACCGAGGCGCCGGCGCGATGCACCGATTCGCGATCCCCCGAGATCAGATAGTGCCAGTCGTAAAGCGGCTTGCCCTCGGCGCGCAACCTGTAGGCGCAGGTCGAGGGCAGCCACCAGGCGATCTCCTTGAGCTTCCTGGGCGTCAGGACGACGCAATCGGGCACGAAATCGTGGCGGTTATGATAGCTGGAACATTGGCAGGTCTGGCCGTCCAGCAGCCGGCAGGCAACGCGGGTAAAGGCCAGCTCGCCCGTATCCTCATATTCGATCTTGTTGAGGCAGCACTTGCCGCAGCCGTCGCAAAGCGCCTCCCATTCCTGCTTGTCGAGGCGCGCAAGCGGCAGTTCCCAGAACCGCTCGCGCATCAGCGGGTCGCCAGGATCTCGCGCGCCTGGGCACTGTCGCGATCCATCTGCGCGACCAGCGCCGGCAGGCCGTCGAACTTCGCCTCGGGACGCAGGTATTCGACCAGCGCCACCGACAGGTGCTGGCCATAGAGGTCGGCCGAGAAATCGAAGATATGCACCTCCAGGTTGGGCCGGTTCTCGCCGAACATCGGGCGCACGCCCAGGCTGGCCACGCCCTTGTAGCTGCCGCGGTCCGGCCCGGTCAGCACGTCGACCAGCACGGCATAGATGCCAAGCGCCGGCAGGTGCAGCCCCTCGACCGCCATGTTCGCGGTCGGATAACCCAGGTCGCGACCGCGCTTGTCGCCATGCAGCACCTCGCCGTCGATGCGGTGCCAATGGCCCAGCATGCGCTCGGCGTCGCGGGTGCGGCCCTCGGCCAGCGCCTCGCGGATCGCGGTCGAGCTGTATTGCAGCGCACCGTCGCCGATCAGCGGCGCCACGGTGACGCCGAAGCCCATCTCGCGCCCCAGTTGCGCCAGGGTCTGCGCATCGCCCGACCGCTTGCGGCCAAAGCAGAAATCCGCGCCCACGGTGACATGGCGCACGCCCAGCCCCTCGACCAGCACCTCGCGCGCGAAAGCCTCGGGCGCAAGCCCGGCCAGCACCGCGTCAAAGGGCAGTTCGTAAAGGTGGTCCACCCCCAGCCGCGCCAGGCGGTTGGCCCGCGATTCCACGTTCATCAGCCGGAAGGGGGGCGCGTCGGGCACAAAGAACTCGCGCGGATGCGGCTCGAAGGTGATGACGCCAAGCGCCGCGTCGCAGGCGGCGCGCGCCGCGTCGATCACCGAGCGGTGGCCCAGGTGGACGCCGTCGAAATTGCCCATGGCGACGGTGGCCCCGCGGGCATCGAGCGGCAGAGCTTTCCAGTCGTGATGGATGCGCAATCGGGCCCCCGGTGGGCCGGCGGCCGGCCCTGTCAGTCGAATTTGCGGCTTGGCGCCAGAACGACGGCCTCGCCTTTCAGGACGACCGTATCGCCGACGAGGCAGCGGGTTGCAAGGGTCACGCGGCGCTTTGCGTGGTCGATCGCCTCGACCGTGACCTCGGCGCGGACCATGTCGCCGGGCCGGACCGGGGCCATGAATTTCAGCGTCTGGCCCAGGTAGACCGTGCCATGGCCGGGCAGCTGCTCGCCGATCACGGCCGAGATCAGCCCGGCGGTCAGCATGCCATGGGCGATGCGCCCCTCGAAGATGGTGTCCTGCGCATAGTCATCGTCCAGATGCACCGGATTGCGGTCGGTCGAGACCTGAGCGAACATCTCGATATCCTCGTCGGTCACTACCTTCTGCAGGTAGCGCATCATCCCGACCTCGAGATCCTCGATGACGATCGTGCCGCGCGGAAGGTTGTCCAGCATCATTCAATGCTCCCGATGAGTGGATTTATGCTGCATAGCAGCAAAACCGGGGGAGCGCAACAAAATAACACTGGCACCATCCAAAAGGACGGATTGTTACCGAACCGTTCAGCGCAGCCGGCCGATGGCGTAGGCCGGGTTCTGCGACCGCAGCGCCAGCCATTCGGCAAGCCGCGCCGGGTCGGGGTTTTCCACATCCGGGCCGAACTGGTCGAAGCCGAGGCCGCCGGTGACGAACAGCGCATCCAGCCCCTCGCCCGCCGCGCCGGCGATGTCGGTGGCGATGCCGTCGCCGATGGCCAGGATGCGGGCATCCTCGCCCAGCCCCAGCCGGCGGCGCGCCAGGTCGTAGATCGGCGGATGCGGCTTGCCGAAATACAGCGAGGTGCCGCCCAGATCCTCGTAAAGCTCGGCCAGCGCCCCGGCGCAATAGAGACGCTTTTCGCCCATGTCCACGACCACGTCGGGATTGGCGCAAAGCAGCTTCAGCCCGCGTTCGCGCGCCAGCATCAGCCGGGCGCGGTAATCCTCGGGCACCTCGACCAGGTCGTCGAAGAGCCCGCAGCAAACGATGCCCTCGGCCTCGTCCAGCGCCACGCGCTCGATGGCCGGGGCGTCCTGCCATTCCTCGGGGATGTCGGTGAAGAAGCCCTCGTCCTTGGGCTGGGCGATGGCCCAGACCCGGCGGCCGACGGCGCCGGCGAACATGGCGTCCTGCGCGGCGTCGCCCGAACTGACGATGGCGTCCCAGGCATCGCGCGGCACGCCCATGCGGTCGAGCTGCGCGGCCACGTATTGCTGCGGCCGCGGCGCATTGGTCAGCAGCACCACCCGCCCGCCCTGGGCGCGAAAGGCCTGCAAGGCGGCGACCGCGGCCGGGAAGGCGGCGACGCCATTATGCAGGCAGCCCCAGAGATCGCAGAACAGGACGTCGTAATTCGGGGCGATCTCGTCGAGCGCGCGGATGATCTGCGTCATGGAACGGTCCTTCACTCAGACGGCCAGGGCCGGGATGATCTGCTTCTTGCGGGACATGATGCCGGGCAGGACCACGCTGTCGCCCGAAACCGTCGCGTTGAAGCTTTTCTCGGCCACCTGCCGGACGAAATCGTTCGGCACCAGCAGGGTGGCCTCCTCGTTCAGGATATCGACGATGAACAGCAGCACCTCGTCGGCGCCGTCGGCGGCCGCGACGGCCGGCATGGCGGCGATCAGCGCCGCCTTGCGGTCCAGCAGCACCTGCGGCGCGGTCGTCTCCAGCACCGAGACGCGCAGCTGCTTGCCGCCGAGCTCATATTCCTTGCTGTCCATGCGCAGCAGGGCTTCCTCGGTAAAGGCCGATACGTCCGACTTGGCCGCGAACATCTCGGCGGCGTATTCGGGGATCGAGACGCCCAGATCCCTGGCTAGCTTCTCGGCCACGAAACGGTCGTGGGGCGTGGTGGTCGGGCTGCGGAACTCCAGCGTGTCCGACAGGATGCAGGTCAGCATCGCGCCCTTGATGGCACGGGGCGCGCGGGCCAGATCCTCGTCGCCGATCAGGTCGTGCATGATCGTCGCGGTGCAGGCCAGCGGGCGGATGGTGATGTTGATCGGCAGGCGGGTCTTGATACCGCCGGCCAGTAGGTGATGGTCGATGATCTCGATCACATCGGCCTCGGCCAGCGAATCGGGCAGCTCGGCGGGGTTGTTGGTGTCCACCACCACGCATTGCTCGCCCGGCGCCACATCGGCGATGATCTCGGGCATCTCGAGGCCCCATTTCGCCAGCATCCAGGCGGCCTCGGTGTTCGGCTCGCCCTGCAACACCGGTTTGGCCGGGGTCTTGCGGACTTCGGACAGATACCAGGCCCAGATGATGGGCGAGCCGGTCGAATCGGTGTCGGGGGCCTTGTGGCCGAAAACCTTGATCATGGGGATCCCCTGAAGCTTGGGCGGAAAATTCGCCGGGGTTATAGGGGCGCGGCCCGGCAATGTCTATCGACGGGCGGCACCGCGGCCCGGGCCGCCTTGCCCGCCGCGCGGGGTCCGGCCGGGCGGGGATCAGACCGGGGTCTGCTGGTGCTGCAGGATGCGCCAGTCGCCGGCGCGGCGGATCCAGGTGGTGGTGCAAAGCGCGCGATAGGTCTCGGCCCCGGCGCGGCGCGCGGTGGCGCGATAGGCCAGCACGCAGACCTCGTCGGTCTCGATGCTGGCCCGTTCGGCCATGGTGACTTCCTGCCAGCGCGGCGCGGATTGCAGCGCGGCGATCACCGCGGCGCGGTCCATGATGCCGGTGGGCCGAAAGGCCATCAGGCAGGAGCCGTCGAGCTTGCGCGCTGCCTCGGCCACCCCCGCCAGCCAGAATTCGCGTTCCTCGCGCCAAAGCTCATCCGCCATCGCCCATCCCCTCCACCGTGATCGGGCTGATGTTCCAGCCCCTGTTTTCCAGCAACCGCAGCACGCCATGCTCGCCCGGCAGGTGCAGCGCGCCAAAGCCGATCACCAGGCCCTTGCCCTGCCCGGCCGCCTCGGCCGCCGCCTGTTCAATCGGTTCGATCCAGCTTTCGTTCCGCCGGTCCATCAGCTTTTCCTGCGCCAGCCGCATCTGCTCATCGACCTCGGCCCGGGTCAGGCCGGAATTGTCATAGGCGTCGAAGCGGCCGAATTCCCAGATCAGCCAGCTGTCGCCCGAGAAATAGGCGTCCGCCAGCGTCACCGCGTAATCGTCGGCATATTCGGCGGCGGGCATGGCGGCGCGGATCATGTCCTCCTCCTCCTTGGAGGTCATGCCCGCAAACAGGGTGAATACGGTATCCCAGGGCTCCAGCGCGCGGACCGGCACCTCGGCGGCCTCGGCGCGCTCCACCAGCAGGTGATCCAGCCCTCCGGGATCGCCCTTTTCCTCGATCACCCGCATCATGCAGGGCGAGACCCCCAGCATGACCGCCACATACCAGGGCCGCAGCCGGCTGGCGATCACCGCCGGCAGGCCGCGCGCCTCGAGCGCGGCCGAAAGCGACTTCCACTCGACGTCGCTGAAACGCTCGGGCAGGGTCGGCCCCTCGGGATCGACCAGCAGCGACGGGTCCGAGGCCATGGCTTCGGCCAGCTTCGCCTCCTCCTCGGGGCCGGCCTCGACCATCAGCAGGGCGGCCTCGTCGATCTCGGGGCCGAAATGCTCCATGGTCAGATCGTGGCGCGGATCCGCGAAATGATAGGTGCCCAGCAGAGTGACCCGCTGCTCGCCCTTCTCGGCCTGCCAGAACAGGCCATGGCGATAGGGCACGCCCTCGGCCGCCGCGTGCAGTTCGGCCAGCCGCTCGGGCGGCATGCGCTCGAACAGGTTCTGTCCCATGCAATCCTGCGCCGCGGCCGGCAAGGCCGGGGTCACGGCGGCAAAAAGGGCGGTCAGGATCGGCGTAAGGCGCATGGAGTCGGTTCCTGCATCAGCGTGGCGTGCAGCATGGCACGGGTGCGGGCAACGCGCCAGCCTAGCGCGGCAGCGGCAATTCCTGCGGCAAAGGCGCCCCGGCGATCACCGCTCGCCAGATGCGCTCGACCTGCGCGGCCTTGGCGGCCCAGGTGAAGTCGCGCATGACGCGGGCCTGCCCCGCCGCCGCCATGACGCCCAGCACCGCCGGATCGGCGGCGATGGCCTCCAGCCGCTCGCGCAGCCCCGCCACCAGCGCGGCGCGGCGGCCCATCGGAATGCGAAAGCCTGTCGCATCGTCGACCAGTTCCCCCGGCCCGGCGTAATCGGCGACCACCGGCACCACGCCAAGCGCCATCGCCTCCAGCACCACGCCGCCGCCGAACTCGCGCACCGAGGGAAACACCAGAAGCTGCGCCCGCGCCGCGACGCCCTGCACCTCGGCATGCGGCAACCAGCCGTGGAACCGCACCGCCTGGGCAACGCCTTCGCGCGCGACCAGGTCGCGCAGCGCCCCGGCCTGCGGGCCGTCGCCGACGATGTCCAGCACCATGCGGCCATCGCGCAGCAGGGGCAGCGCCGCCTCGATCGCCATGTCGGCGCCCTTGTAGGGCACCAGCCGGCCGATGAAGCAGCCGCGCAGCGGCAAGGTGCCGGGCTGCGGCGCGGTCAGGCTGAAGCGCGCGGGCTCGATGGCGTTTTCCGGCAGCCAGACGGTCTTGGCCCGGAAGCCCGCCGGGATCTCGCCCAGCGTGTGCAGCGAGCCGCAGAGGATGGCCGAGGCATGGCGCAGCATCGCGCCGCGGCCCGGCAGCGCCTTGTAGGCGCCGCGGACATAGGACAGCCATTCCCGTTCCCGCCGCCGCTCGCTGTCGAAACCCCTGGGCCAGGGCACGCCGCCGTTCAGCGGCCCCAGCACGAAGGGCACGCCCGCGCGGGCGCAAAGCGGCGCGATGCGGCTGTTCGCCGTGGGCGTCAGCGGCGTCACCCGATGCACGACATCGTATTGCCCGGCGCGGATCGCCGGGCCGAAGGCACGCCAGACCAGCCGCTCGAAATAGCCGTAGCCCAGCGTCGAGACCGCGGTCTTCATGGTCCAGCCGACGCCCTTGCCCATGCTCAGCCTTTCCGCCAGCCGCCACATCGGCGCGGCCAGCCGCTCGCTGTCGATGGCGGTAAAGTCGCGCCCCTCGACCAGGCCGGCGCGCAGGATGGCATCGCGGTTGCGGACCTGGGTGACGATATGGACATCGGCCACGTCGCGCAGCGCATGGGCCAGCGACCAGCCCACCAGCGGCACCGAGACCCATTCCGGGTTCGCCGCCTCGGCAATGACAAGGGCCTTCAGACGCCGTTCCACCATAAGCTCCGCCCCCGCTGCTTCCCCTTGGGCCTAGCCGCGCCGCGGAAAGCCCGTCAAGCGGATTTCATGGCGGATTTCCCGATTGCAGGCCGTTGACAGGCCGCGGGCAGGCGCCTAGATGGTTTGCCATTGGCACTCACCCGAGCCGAGTGCCAACAGCTGCAACACTGCAACCTGAAACACCGGAGTGTTCTACTATGGCTTTCAAACCGCTGCACGACCGCGTTCTGGTCCGTCGCGTCCAGTCGGACGAAAAGACCAAGGGCGGCCTGATCATCCCCGACAGCGCCAAGGAAAAACCCGCCGAGGGCGAGATCATCGCCGTGGGCGAAGGCGCGCGCAAGGATTCGGGCGAACTGATCGCGCCCGCGGTCAAGGCCGGCGACCGCGTGCTGTTCGGCAAGTGGTCGGGCACCGAGGTCACGGTCGACGGCGAAGAACTGCTGATCATGAAGGAAAGCGACATCCTGGGCATCATCGCCTGATCGTCCCCTTCCGATAACCCATTCAAGGAGCAGAGCACATGGCTGCGAAAGAAGTTAAGTTCAACAGCGACGCGCGCGACCGGATGCTGAAGGGCGTGAACATCCTGGCCGATGCGGTCAAGGTGACGCTTGGCCCGAAGGGTCGCAACGTGGTGATCGACAAGTCCTTCGGGGCGCCGCGGATCACCAAGGACGGGGTCTCGGTCGCGAAAGAGATCGAGCTTTCCGACAAGTTCGAGAACATGGGCGCGCAGATGGTGCGCGAAGTCGCCTCGCGCACCAATGACGAGGCCGGCGACGGCACCACCACCGCCACGGTGCTGGCCCAGGCCATCGTGCGCGAGGGCATGAAGGCGGTCGCCGCCGGCATGAACCCGATGGATCTCAAGCGCGGCATCGACATGGCCACCGCCAAGGTCGTGGAAGCGATCAAATCCGCCGCCCGCCCGGTCAACGACAGCTCGGAAGTGGCGCAGGTCGGCACCATCTCGGCCAATGGCGAGGCCTTCATCGGCCAGCAGATCGCCGAGGCGATGCAGCGCGTCGGCAACGAGGGCGTGATCACCGTCGAAGAGAACAAGGGCATGGAGACCGAGGTCGAGGTCGTCGAGGGCATGCAGTTCGACCGCGGCTATCTCTCGCCCTATTTCGTCACCAATGCCGACAAGATGATCGCCGAGCTGGAGGATGCCTATATCCTGCTGCACGAGAAGAAGCTGTCGTCGCTGCAGCCGATGGTCCCGCTGCTGGAATCGGTGATCCAGTCGCAAAAGCCGCTCTTGATCGTGGCCGAGGACGTGGAAGGCGAGGCCCTGGCCACGCTGGTCGTCAACAAGCTGCGCGGCGGGCTGAAGATCGCCGCCGTCAAGGCGCCGGGCTTCGGCGACCGCCGCAAGGCCATGCTGCAGGACATCGCGATCCTGACCGGCGGCCAGGTGATCTCGGAAGACCTGGGCATGAAGCTGGAGAATGTCACCATCGACATGCTCGGCCGCGCCAAGAAGATCTCGATCAACAAGGACAACACCACCATCGTCGACGGTGCCGGCGAGAAGGCCGAGATCGAGGCGCGGGTGTCGCAGATCCGCCAGCAGATCGAGGAGACCACCTCGGATTACGACCGCGAGAAGCTGCAGGAGCGTGTGGCCAAGCTGGCCGGCGGCGTCGCCGTCATCCGCGTCGGCGGCATGACCGAGATCGAGGTCAAGGAGCGCAAGGACCGCGTCGACGACGCGCTGAACGCGACCCGCGCCGCGGTGCAGGAAGGCATCGTGGTCGGCGGCGGCGTGGCGCTGGTGCAGGGCGCCAAGGCGCTGGAAGGCCTGGCCGGCGCGAACTCGGACCAGGAAGCCGGCATCGCCATCATCCGCCGCGCGCTGGAGGCGCCGATGCGCCAGATCGCCGAGAATGCCGGCGTCGACGGCGCCGTGGTGGCCGGCAAGGTGCGCGAATCCTCGGACAAGGCCTTCGGCTTCAACGCCCAGACCGAGGAATATGGCGACATGTTCAAGTTCGGGGTGATCGACCCGGCCAAGGTGGTGCGCACCGCGCTGGAGGACGCCGCGTCGGTGGCCGGCCTCTTGATCACCACCGAGGCGATGATCGCCGAGAAGCCCGAGCCCAAGGCCCCGGCCGGCGGCATGCCCGACATGGGCGGCATGGGCGGCATGATGTAAGCCGACGACCCGCCTTTGGCGAAGCATTGGG
Source organism: Paracoccus pantotrophus (assembly GCF_008824185.1). Classification (NCBI taxonomy): domain Bacteria; kingdom Pseudomonadati; phylum Pseudomonadota; class Alphaproteobacteria; order Rhodobacterales; family Paracoccaceae; genus Paracoccus; species Paracoccus pantotrophus. The sequence continues at coordinate 282,932 of NZ_CP044423.1, read as the reverse complement.
CCGTCCCGAAAGGGGCGGCCTTCTCGCATCCCCCGGCAGCCAGCGCCGGCCAAGCGCGGGGAGCGTCGGGCCATGGGCCGCACCGCGCAGAGGCCGCCGATCTGCCGCGCCCTCAACGCTCCGCCGCCCCGTCGTAAAGCCCGGCAAAGCGGTCGCGCAGCAGGTTCTTTTGCACCTTGCCCATGGTATTGCGCGGCAGCTCGTCCAGAAACAACATCCGCTTGGGCTGCTTGAACTTCGCCAGCAGCCCCTTCAGCACGGTCAGCAGCTCGGCCTCGGCCAGGGCGGGGCTGCCGGTCGGGACCACCGCCGCCGTCACCCCCTCGCCGAAATCGCGATGCGGCAGGCCGATGACGGCGGATCCGGCCACGCCGGGCAGCTCGGCAGCGGTCTTTTCCGGCATGCGCCAATAGCCCTTGAAGACGTTCGGGCCGCACAGCTCGATCATGCCGATCTCGCCCCGCGGCAGTTCTGCGCCGGTTTCGGGGTCGGTGGCGCAACGCCGCGGCGGCGGCCGGACCCGCCGGTCCGGACCATTGCGGCATTGCCCGGAAAAGCCTCTGGCGCATCGCGGCGAGGCGATGGGATAAACGGGACCATGGACCGCCCGCCGGGCAGGTCGCGGCCAGCCGGAGGAACTGCCGATGCGCTATTTCGACTTCAGCACCTGGCAGGGGATCCTGACCACCCTGCTGGGCCTTGCGCTGTTCACGCTGATCGGCGTCGGCATCCGGGTGCTGATGCTGCTGACCATCCAGCAGCGCCAGCAGCGCATGAACCGGCAGATCAACGAACGGCTGCGCACGCTGATCGCCGCCTACAAGGTGCTGGGCGGTTCCTTCACCGGAGAGCTGCTGGTCGATCCGACCCATCTGCGCGACTTGCGGCAGCGCATGCAGGAGGCGGGGGGCGAGGAGGGCCCCGGTTCGGATCGCGCCCGGCGCATCCGCGACGCGGTCGAGGCGGCGCTTTCGGACATCATCCTGCTGGGCACCGAGGAGCAGGTGCGCCTGGCCAGCCAGGCCGCCGCCGAGATGGCCGCCGGCCGGCCGACCCATACCGCCGAACTGGTCGTCTCGCTGCGCGATTTCATCCGCAAGGCGCTGGATCTTGCGCCGGTGCCGCGGGATGTCGCCATTCCGCTGCAAGGCCCGGCGCGCCAGGCCGGCAGCTCGTCCAAGGGCGGGCGTGGCGAAGGCGGCAAGGGCGGCGGCGGGACCGGCGGGGCGGGCGCTGGCATGGGCGGCGGCATGGGCGGCGGCATGGGTCTTGGGCCGGGACGCCATGCCGATGATGCGGGGCCCTGAGCCGGCCGGGACTGCCGGCCTGCGACGCCACGGCGGCGCAGATCCGTCCGCGCCGCCGCCTGCGCCTGCCCGGAACGGGCGGCCTACCAGATGAAATCGTCCCCGCCCAGCTGGCCCAGCCGGATGTCCTCGATCACCAGTTGGTCGTTGCCGGCACGGATGACGACATCGTTGCCGACCTGGCTGGCAGCGGCGCGGATGTCGCCGAAACCGTCGAACCGGGCGTAATGCGACAGGTTGATGCGATCGTCGTCGCTGTCGAAATCGGTAATCCTGTCGCGGCCGCCGTTCCAGACGAAGACATCCGCCCCTTCGCCGCCGGTCATGGTATCATTGCCACCGCCGCCGTTCAGCGTGTCATTGCCCTCGTGCCCGAACAGCCGGTCGTTGCCGGCCTCGCCGAACAGGCGGTCATCGCCCTCGCCGCCCATCAGCGTGTCGGCGCCGGCGCCGGCGCGGACGACATCATTGCCGTCGCCGGCAGCGATGTGATCGCGGCCGTTGCCGGTGGTGGCCTGGTCGTTGCCCTCGCCCAGGGTGATGCGGTTGTTGCCGTTGCCGGCGCGCACCACGTCATTGCCGCTGCCCGCGTCGATGGTGTCGTTGCCGGCGCCGGCCAGGATCACGTCATTGCCCTCGCCGCCCCAGACCCGGTTATGACCCTGGCCGGCATCCAGGCGGTCGTTGCCCCCGCCGCCATAGATGCTGTCATTGCCCTGGTAGCCGAAGATGGTGTCGTCGCCGGACATGCCCCATATCTGATCGGCAAGGCCGGTGCCGAACAGGCGGTTGTCGTCGTCATTGCCACGAATGCTGGCCATGGTCTTTCTCCGTCACTTGCGTTGGACCGGCAGGATCGGAGCGGCCTTGGGCGGCCGTTCCCCGCGCATCCCGGCTGCCGGTTCGGCCGGGAGCGCAAGTCGCAATGTTCAGGCGCCGCGGGCGCGCCAGGCCAGGCGCTGGCCCACCAGCAGCATGCGCATGGTGTTTTCGGCCGCCGCGCGCAGCAGCTTGCCGCCCTCGTCGATGGCCTTGCCCAGCGAACAGGGGCGCCGCATGATCGAGGCATAGGCGGCGATCCCGTGTTCATAGGTCTGGCGCGCGCCCTTGCCGATGGTGCCGGCCAGCGCCACGGTCGGCACGCCAAGCGCCTCGGCACGGCGCGCGACCTCACAGGGCACCTTGCCATAAGGGCTTTGCCCGTCCAGCGCGCCCTCGGCGGTGATGACCAGGTCGGCGCGGGCCAGCAGCCGGTCGAAATCCAGATAGTCCAGCATGATGTCGAAGCGCGGATGCAGCGTCGCGCCGGCAAGGCCGGCAAGCCCCGCCCCCAGCCCGCCCGAGGCGCCCGCCCCCGCCATCCCGGCCACGTCGCGCCTGGCGGCCGCGAGGATCGCGGCGGCATGGCGGGTCATGCCGCGTTCCAGCGCCTCGACCTGCTCGGGCGTGGCGCCCTTTTGCGGACCGAAGACGCGGGCCACGCCGCGCGGGCCCAGCAGCATGTTGTGCCAGTTGACCGCCGCGTCGATCCGCACCCCCGCCAGCCGGGGATCGAGACCGGCAAGATCGATGCGCTCCAGCCGCTCCAGCGCGCCGCCGCCCTCGGGCAGTTCGCGCCCCTCGGCGTCCAGAAAGCGCGCGCCAAGCGCCCGCGCCATGCCGGCGCCGCCGTCGTTGATGCCGCTGTCGCCGCAGCCGACCAGGATGCGCGTCGCACCATGGTCCAGCGCCTCGAGGATCAGCTCGCCCACGCCGCGGCTGGTGGTCAGCGTCGGGTCGCGCCGGTCGCGCGGCACCAGCGACAGGCCGGCAGCCGCGGCCATCTCGATCACCGCGCTGCGCGGGCCGTCGCCGCCCATCATGCCCCAGAAACTGGGCACGGGCTGGCCCAGGGGGCCGGTGACGGTGGTGGCGACCATGCGGCCGCCGGTGGCAGCGATCAGCGCCTCGGTCGTGCCTTCGCCGCCATCGACCATGGGTGCCGTCAAAACGGTGGCATGCGGGGCGGCGCGGCGGATGCCGCGGGCGATGGCCTCGGCCACCTGGTTGACGGAAAGCGATTCCTTGAACCCCGAGGGCGCGATCAGAACGGTCAGCGACATATCCTGCCTCCTTTTTCCTGTTGTCTGGCGGGATTACGGCCCAAGCCCGCGGATTATTCCGGCGCAATGCGAAAAATACGTGGCAGGAAGCGAAAAGAGCGGCCGGAGCCGCCCTTTCCCCTTGATCCGAAAGGGTCTTATCGGATGGTGATGCGCAGGCCCACCGGGCGCAGGGCGCGGTTCACCTCGTGCTGCAGCCGCTGCAACTCGCCCATGGCGCGGACATCGCGCGGCCCGGCCGGGGGGCGCTCGGGCTGGGCTACGGGACGGGGCTCGGGACGGGGCGCGGGCCGGGTGGCGGCAATCGCCGGGCCCGGGACCGCCGCCGCCAAGGCCGCCACGGGGGCTTCCCGCGCCCCGCCGCGCATCCGCTCCAACTGCGCGGGCCAGACCAGCAGGGCGAAGCCGACCAGCAGCACGGCCACGACCGGCGCCAGCGGCAGCGCCAGCTGCATCAGGTCGCGCTGCGCGAAACCCGCGCCCTCGGCATGGCCGAAGATCGCCACCGGCTTGGCCGAGGCCATCATGCTTTGGCAAAAGCCGGTGCCCATGACTGCGACCAGGATCATCAGCGCCGGATCATGGCCCCAGCCCGCCATCGGCAGCGCCAGCGCCGGGATCAGCACCGCCGCGCGGGCCGAGCGCGAGGTGATCGCCAGATGCGCCGCCACCGATGCGGCGGCCAGCAGCGCCACCACCGCAGCGCGGCTCCCCGTCAGCGCCGGTGGCAGCGCGGCCAGCGCATGGCCGGCCAGCCAGCGATCCGTCCCGGTCGCGGTCATCGCCTGGGCGATCAGCACGGTCGCAGCCATGTAAAGCAGCAACTCGACATCGACGGCGCGGAAGATCTCCTTGGGCTTGCGGGTGGCGAAGGGCGGGGTCAGCAGCACCAACGCCCCGACCAGCGCCGCCAGCGCCATGCCGATGCCGTGCAGCGGCGCGGTCAGCCACAGCCCGACCACCGCCGCCAGCACCAGGGCAATGCGGGCCTGGCGGCGGCGGGTCGCCGGGTCCGGCTGCGGCGTCTCGATCCGGGGCAGCGGCGCCATCAGCAGGGCGCGCGGCACGAACAGCAGCAGGATCAGCGCGGTTCCGGCCAGGCTGGCGGCCAGCGAGAACGGCAGGCCCAGCATGGCCCAGTCCAGATAGCCCAGCTGCAAGCCGGTGGCGCTGCGGATGCTGGCGGCGGCCAGCAGATGCGCGCCAGCCCCGATCAGCGAGGCTCCGGCGGAAAGCAGGATCGCCGTCGGAAACAGCAGCGCCAGCGGCTTTCGCAGCGCCGGATCGGGCAGGCCGCCGGCGATCGCGGCAAAGACCGGCAGCAGCAGCGCCGCCCGGCCCGAGGTCGAGGGCAGCACGAAAGCCGTCGCCGCCACCAGCAGCGTCAGCAGCAGGGCGAAGGGCAGGAAACGCAGGCCCCGGCGCATCAGCGGCGCGACCAGCCGCTGGGTCAGCCCGGCATCCCTGGCGACGGCGGCGATGACGAAGGCCGAGAGCAGCAGCCAGATCAGTTCGCTGCCGAGCGCGGCGAAAAGCTGTACCTCGCTCAGCACGCCGCCCAGCACCAGCGCCAGCACGGCAGCCAGCGCCACCAGCGATTCCGGCAGGCGGGTGCCGACCCAGCCCAGCACTGCCAGCGCCGAGACGGCCAGCGTGATCCGCCCCCCTGCCTCCAGCGTCGCGGGCAGGCCCCAGGCGGCGCCCAGGATGGCCGTGGCCAGCAGCGCGACCACAAGCCGGCGCGGTTCGGCAAGCGACAGGGTCGGGGCAAGGGTGCGGGCGGTCATGGCATTCTCCTTTGCGGTCTCACCGCAGGATTACGCCGCCGCCGCCGATCTATTCCCCGGCCAGGGCGCGCAGGGCCAGCGCCTCGTCCTCGGGGTCAGCGGCTCGCCCGCATCCAGGGCGGCAAGCGTCGCCTCGATGCTTTCCGGACCCGAGGCCGGGCGGTAGTCCGCGCCATCCGCCTCGGACCGGGCGGCGAAGCGCGCCTGCCAGCCCTCCGCGTCGCGGCAGGCCAGCACGATGCGCAGCATCCGCTCGCGGGCGGTTTCGTATTCGCGGCAAAGCTGCCCCTCGGGCAGCTGGAACGAGGCGATCATGCTGATCTCGGTGCCGTCCGCCAGCACCCGCACCTCGCCCGAGGGCAATTCGTCCAGCGCCGCCAGTTCGGCCCCCGGCAGCCCTTCGCCGCCCCGTCCCGACCACTCCCACCAGCCAAGGCCAAGGACGGCCAGCGCGGCCGAAGCGGCCAGCGCCAGCCATGGGCTGCGATTCAGGTTCGCGGCCGGAGCCCTTGGCGCGGGTGCGGGCGGGCACGGTGCCGCCTGCGGCGCAGGCTCCGGCGCGGCAGAGGCAGCGGCACGGATCATGCCGGCCAGCGGGTCTTCGCCTGCGGCGCCGGTCCTGAGGGTGCCAAGCAGCCGCCGCGTCTCGGCAAAGCGGTGCAGGCGGCGCTGCAATTCGGGATCGGCCGCGACGGCCCGGCGCACCGCCTCGGCCCGGCCGGGCTCCAGCTCGCCATCGGCCAGCGCCATCAGGGTCTCATCGTCGATCTGCATGGGCCTGTTCTCCCGCCGGGTTGCCCGCCGTATACGCGCCACCCGTCATTCTATTCCCAATTTCCCGGCCAGCGCGAGCCGGGCCCGCGACAGCCGGCTCATCACCGTGCCGACCGGGATCGACAGCACCTCGGCGGTCTCGGCATAGCTCATCTCCTCGACGCAGACGAGATGCAGCACCTCGCGCTGCTCGGGCGGCAGGGTGGCCATCGCCGCCTCGACCGATTGCAGCATCAGATGCGCCTCGAGCGCCGGGGCCGGGTCCACCGGCAGCGCCTCGGGCATTTCAAAGATGTCGAGCTGGGCGCCCGCGGTCCTTTGCCGCCGGGTCTGGTCGATCCAGGCGTTGCGCATGATGCGGAACAGCCACGGCTCCAGCCGCGCGCGGCGGTCGAAGCCGGCGGCATGGGTGATGGCGCGCTCGACGGTGATCTGCACCAGGTCGTCGGCCAGATCGGCGCGGCGCGACAGCGACAGCGCAAACCGCCGCAGGTTCGGCAAAAGGGCGATCAGGGCTTCGCCGAAAGCCGCATCCATGAAGACCTCCGGAGGGGGAAAGTTGACCTGGGCGGGGAATAATAGAATGTGTCGGGCGTAGAATGTCCAGAAACCGGCTTCATGGAGGAAGGGAAATGCCGCGCCTGCTGCTGTTCGTGACCGTGCTGGCCGCCATGCTGCTGGCCGACCTGCGCCCCGGCGCCGACTGGACAGCGCCCGCTGCCGCCTGGGCCGACGACGACGACGACGACGACGATGATGATGATGATGATGACGACGACGATGACGCCCCGCGCCGCCGCAGGGCGCCGCCGGCCCAGCCGCGGGTGCAGGCCGCACCCCTGCCCCAGCGCGCGCCGGACGAGGTGATCGCGCGCGGCCTGGCGCCCGCCGACCTGGCGCAGTTGCAGGGCATGGGCTTCGAGGTGCTGCACGAGACCCGGCTGAGCGCGGGCGAGCCGATGCACCGTCTGCGCAAGCCCGCCGCCATGCCCCTTGAGCAGGCGCGCGAGGTGGTGCGCGGCATGGGCTCGGCCACGGCAGCCGATTTCAACCATTACTACCGGCCGGGCAATGCGCCGGGCTGCCGGGGTGCCGACTGCCCGGCCCGGCAGATGATCGCATGGCCGGCGCATGGCACGGGCTGCGGCACGCCGCCCCGGATCGGCATGGTGGATACCGGGCTCAACATCGGGCACGAGGCGCTGGAGACAGCACAGATCAGCCTGCACCGCATCGCCTCGGGCGACGGGGCGGCGGATTCCGACAGGCTGCATGGCACCGCGGTGGCGGCGCTGCTGGTCGGGCGTGCCGACAGCCGCACGCCGGGCCTGGTGCCGCAGGCGCCGCTGATCGCCGTCGATGCCTTTCACAAGCAGCGCCAGGACGAGCGCGCCGATGCCTTCGCGCTGGTCGAGGCGCTGGACTACCTGGCCGCGCAGCGGGTGCGGATCGTGAACCTGTCCCTGGCCGGGCCGGCCAACGACGCCTTGGCCGAACAGATCCGCCGCATGGACCGGGCCGGGATCGTGCTGGTGGCGGCGGCGGGCAATGGCGGGCCGGCGGCGAAGCCGGCCTATCCGGCCGCCTATCCGCAGGTGATCGCCGTCACCGCCGTCGACCGCCGCGCCCAGGTCTATCGCCGGGCGAACCGGGGCGGGCATATCGACCTGGCGGCGCCGGGGGTGGATGTCTGGACCGCCGCCTCGATCCGCGGGGCGCGCACCAAGACCGGCACCTCCTTCGCGACGCCCTTCGTCACCGCCGCCGCCGCGCTGCTGATGCAGAAGGAGCCGGACCTGACCCCGGCCGAGGTGCGGGCCCGGCTGCGATCCAGTGCGCGCGACCTGGGCAAGGCCGGCCATGACGAGGTCTTCGGTCACGGCCTGGTCAGCCCGCCCGATCCCTGCCGATGATCCCGGCGCTATCGGCGTTTCGGCGAAAACCGACATGGAGGTGTTTCAGGCATCGGTTATCCTGCATCTGCCGCCACCCGTTCCGGGACGGGCCGGCACGATGTCTGGAAGCGCCCGATGGAAGGTCGAAATGCCGCAACAGAAAACCATGGTCTCCGTGCCGGAACTGATGCTCGAGATCGCACCCGATGCGGCCGAGGCCCTGCGCGCCTCGGACCTGCTGCCGGGCGAGCCGGCCGTCCTGCCGGTCCGTGCCACCTATTTCGACACGCCCGACCGGGATCTGGCCACCGCCGGCTTCACGCTGAGCCTGACCGAAGGCGAAAGTGAGGGCGAAACCGCGCGCGTCCAGACCGTCAGGGCCACAGGCAGCACCGCCGATCTGTTCGTGCTGCCGGAATGGCGCCAGCCCGTCGCGGCCGACAGGCCGGTGCTGGACGAGCGCACGCCGCTTTGCACGCTTCCGCCGGCGAAGATCGCCGAGATCGGCCCGCTGTTCGGCCTGTGCCTCCGGCGGCAGCTCTGGACCCTGTCCTGGCAGGGCGCCGATATCGAGCTGGCGCTGGACCGCGGCGAGGTGACGGCCGCCGACCGCCGCTCGGCGCGCTGCGAGCTGCGGCTGGCGCTGCGCGACGGCGCGCCCGCCGCCCTTTACGCGCTGGCCCGCCGGCTGGACGAGATCGCGCCGCTGCGCCTTGGCGTCCTGACCGAGGCGGATCACGGCTTTCGCCTGTTGGGGCCGGTGCTGCACATGCACAAGGCGGCGCCGGTCGCCCTGCATCGCGACATGGTGGCGGCAGAGGGGTTTCGCGCGATCGGCGCCGCCTGCCTGCGGCAGTTCCGGCTCAACGAGCCGCTGGTCGACCCCGCAAACCCCGAGGCCGTGCATCAGGCACGGGTGGCGCTGCGCCGGCTGCGCTCGGCCTTTGCCATCTTCAGGCCGATGCTTCAGGACGAGACCGGCCCTCGGCTGAACCGGGAAACCCGCTGGCTTGCCGGGGTGCTGGGCGAGGCGCGCGACCTGGACGTGCTGCGCATGCGCTGCCGGCCGGAAGCGTTGCGCGCCCGGCTGGAACCGGCGCGGATGGCGGCCTATGACCAGGCCCGCGGGATGCTGGAATCGCGCCGGGCGCGGCTGCTGATGCTTGACCTGGCGGAATACCTTGCCATCGGACCCTGGACCATGCAGCCCTCGGGCGCCGAGATCCGCGGCCTGCCCCTGCGCGAATACGCCTCGGCCGCGCTCGACCGCCTGCGCCGCAAGGTCAAGAAGGACGGCATCGGCCTTGCCGATGTGGATGACGAGACCCGGCACGAATTGCGCAAGGACGCCAAGAAGCTGCGCTATGCCGCCGAGTTCTTTGCGCCGCTTTATGCGGAAAAGCGCCGCAGGCGGCGGGCCGCGCGCTTCTTGGCCGCGCTCGAGGCGTTGCAGGATCGCATGGGGGCGCTGAACGACCTGGCGGCCGCCCCGGCGCTGGTCGAGCGGCTGGGCTTGGCCGGCGATCCCGCCGCGGCCGCGATCCTGGGCACGGATCGCGACAAGCGCAACCTGATCGAGGCCGCCGCCGAAGCCCATGAGGCCTTCGTCGATGCCAAGCGATTCTGGCGCTAGGGCCGCAGCGAAGCCCTAGCCGGCCAGCAGCTGGTCGGGGGTGATCGCCGCCAGCCCCAGCGCCTCGCCCACCGGCGGCGAGGTCAGCTGCCCCTCATGCGTGGCCAGGCCGGCGCGCAGATGCGCGTCATCGGCCAGCGCGCGGCGCCAGCCCTTGTCGGCCAGGGCCAGCAGGAAGGGCAGCGTGGCATTGCCGAGCGCCTGGGTCGAGGTGCGCGCCACCGCGCCGGGCATGTTGGCCACGCAGTAATGGATCACGCCGTCGACCTCGTAGATCGGATCCTGGTGCGTGGTGGGGCGCGAGGTCTCGAAACAGCCGCCCTGGTCGATGGCGACATCGACCAGCACCGCGCCGCGCGGCATGGTTTCAAGCTGCGCCCGCGACACCAGCTTCGGCGCCGCAGCCCCCGGCACCAGCACGGCACCAATCACCATGTCGGCGCGCTGGATCAGCTCGGCGGTCGCGGCTGCGCTGGCATGCTGGGTAGTCAGCTTGCCCATGAAGAGATCGTCGAGCCAGGACAGCCGCGGCAGCGACCGGTCCATCACCGTCACGTTGGCACCCATGCCGACCGCGACCCGCGCCGCCGCGGCACCGACCACGCCGCCGCCGATGATCAGCACATTGGCCGGCCTGACCCCCGGCACGCCCCCCAGCAGTACGCCGCGCCCGCCATTGGCCTTTTGCAGCGCCCAGGCGCCGACCTGCGGTGCAAGCCGCCCCGCCACCTCGGACATCGGCGCCAAGAGCGGCAGCCCGCCGCGCGCATCCGTCACCGTCTCATAGGCGATCGCGGTCACGCCCGAGGCCAGCAGCTCGCGCGTCTGTGCCGGATCGGGCGCCAGGTGCAGATAGGTGAACAGCACCTGCCCCTGCCGCAGCATGGCGCGTTCGGGCGCCTGCGGCTCCTTGACCTTGACGATCAGCTCGGCCTCGGCAAAGACCGCGGCCGCATCCGGTGCGATCTGCGCCCCCGCGGCCAGGTAATCCTCGTCGGCGAAGCCCGAGCCCAGGCCGGCGCCGGTCTCGACCAGAACCTGGTGGCCGCGCATGACCGCCTCGGCGGCGGCGGCGGGTGCCAGGCCGACGCGAAATTCCTGCGGCTTGATCTCCTTGGGGCAGCCGATCCTCATTCCCTTCTCCTCCCGTTGGCTTTGGAACTCCTGGCGCCAGTCTGGCATTGCCTTTCCGCAAGATGCTGCGAAATCAAGCCCTGCGAAGGCGCGCCGCCGCACGATGACGCCCCGGTTCTTCAGAAGAATCGAAGATCCTGCCGCCGTCAAGCGCAAGGGCGCAAGCTTTCCCTCCTCCGGCGGCCTTGCATATATTCGCATACTTGAATATGCTTTATTGCGACGCGCGATCTGCGTGCAGGAGGAGTATTCGATGCGCCATGCCCCGACCTCGGCCGCCGGCCCGGTCTCGACACCCGATCTCGATCTCGATCTCGATCCCGGTTCCGACACCCGGCCCGCCACCCGTTCCGAACCGCAGGCCGAACCGCAGGCCGAACCCGGTTCCGATGCGGGCCCGGCGGCCCTGGCACCCGCGCCCGAAGTGACCGGCTTCTACGAGGCGCGCACCGGCTCGGTGCAATATGTGGTGGCCGATCCGGCGACCGGCCAATGCGCGGTCATCGACCCGGTGCTGGACTATGACGAGAAATCCGGCGCCACCGCCACCATCGAGGCCGACCGCATCCTCGCCTTCATCGCCGAGAAGGGCTACGCGCTGGAATGGATCCTCGACACCCATCCCCATGCCGACCATTTCTCGGCCGCCGATTATCTCAGGCGCAGGACCGGCGCCCCCACCGCCATCGGCGAGAAGGTGGTCGAGGTGCAGAAACTGTGGAAGGAATTCTACAACTGGCCGGACTTTCCCGCCGACGGCTCGCAATGGGACAAGCTTTTCGCCGAGGGCGAGACCTTCCGCCTCGGCTCGATCCCGGCGCGGGTGCTGTTCTCGCCCGGCCATACCCTGGCCTCGATCTCCTATGTGATCGGCGACGCGGCCTTCGTGCATGACACGCTGTTCATGCCCGACAGCGGCACGGCGCGGGCGGATTTCCCCGGCGGCGACGCGCATGCGCTGTGGCGCTCGATCCAGGCGATCCTGGCCTTGCCGGACGCGACGCGGGTCTTCACCGGCCACGACTATTGCCAGGGCGGGCGGGCGCCGGCCTGGGAATCGACCGTGGCCGAGCAGAAGGCCAGGAACAGCCACATGGCGCGATACCGCACCGAGGCCGCGTTCGTGGCGGCGCGGCAGGCGCGCGACCGCACCCTGCCGATGCCCAAGCTGATCCTGCATGCGCTGCAGGTCAACACCAATGCCGGCCGGCTGCCCGCGCCGGAGGCGAACGGCCGGCGCTACCTGAAGATCCCGCTGGACCTGCTGCAGGCGCCCTGGGACTGAGGCGGAGGAGGAAGGATGCGGATCAATATCGGAACCGCCGAGCGGGCGCTGCGGCTGGTGCTGGGCATCGGGCTGGTGCTCTTGGCCTTGCTGGCCGGGCTGTCGCCGGCATGGAGCGGGGCGGCGGCGCTGGCCGGGCTGGTGCTGCTGGCGACCGCGGCGCTGCGCTTCTGCCCGGTCTGGGCGCTGCCGGGCATCACCCGCGGCCTGGAAGGCGGGGGGCGCGAAGCTGGCGACCGCGGGAACGGGGATCATCAAGACGGAGGCGGGGCATGACCGCGTTCACCACCGAGTTCACCCCTGTGCAATCGCTGCTGGGCGGCGGGCTGGTCGGGCTGGCGGCGGTGCTGCTGATGGCGCTGCACGGCCGCATCGCCGGCATGACCGGGATCCTGGCCGGGGCCTTCGCGCCGGGCGGCGGCTGGCGGCTGGCCTTCCTGGCCGGCGCGGTGGCGGCGCCCTTGCTGCTGGTGCGGCTGGGCGGGGTCGCGGTGGATTTCTCCAGCCCGGTGCCGCTGGGCTGGACGGCGCTCAGCGGGCTCATGGTCGGGATCGGGGTCAGCTATGGCGGCGGCTGCACCTCGGGCCACGGGGTCTGCGGGCTGGCGCGGCTGTCGGCGCGCTCGCTGGTGGCGACGCTGAGCTTCATGCTGGCGACCGGGGCGACGGTCTATGCCACGCGCCATCTTGCGGGAGGGTTCTGAGATGGTCTTGCTGTCGGCCTTGCTGATTGGGCTGGTCTTTGGCGCGGGGATTGCGGTCTCGGGCATGGCCAACCCTGCGAAGGTTCTGAATTTCTTCGACATTGCCGGGGCCTGGGATCCGTCCCTGGCCTTCGTGATGGGCGGCGCGCTGGCGGTGGCCCTGCCGGGCTACCGGCTGGTGCTGCGCCGGCCGGCGCCGGTGCTGGCGCTGCGCTTCCACCTGCCCGAGCGGCGCGACATCGACCCGGCCCTGGTCGGCGGATCGGCGCTGTTCGGCCTGGGCTGGGGGCTCTCGGGATTCTGCCCCGGCGGCGCCATCCCCGCCATCGGCCTCATCCACCCAGAACCCGTCCTCTTCTCCGCAACAATGGCCGCTGGAATCGCAATCGTCAAAACAGGGCAAAGGGTCCGCCGCAGATGCACCTGATCCACCGCCTGCCCATGCTGCAATGGGCGCGCGGCTATGGCGGGGCGCTGCTGAGCGCCGACCTGCTGGCCGCGGTGATCGTCACCATCATGCTGATCCCGCAGAGCCTGGCCTATGCCATGCTGGCCAACCTGCCGCCCGAGGTCGGGCTTTACGCCTCGATCCTGCCACTGGTCGCCTATGCGGTCTTCGGCACCTCGCGGGTGCTGGCGGTCGGGCCGGTGGCGGTGGTCTCGCTGATGACGGCCTCGGCCATCGGGCCGGTGGTGCAGGCGGGGCTGGCCGATGCGCTGAGCGCCGCCGTGGCGCTGGCGCTGCTTTCGGGCGCGATGCTGGTGGCGGCGGGCATCTTCCGCCTGGGGTTTTTGGCGAATTTCCTGAGCCATCCGGTGATGTCGGGCTTCATCACCGCCTCGGGCATCCTGATCGCGGCCGGGCAGATCCGGCACCTGCTGGGCCTGGGCGGCGGCGGCTCGACCCTGCCCGAGATCCTGCCCGCGCTTTTCGCCGGCCTGCCCCGGACCAATCCCTGGACGCTGGCCATCGGCGCCGGGTCGCTGGCCTTTCTTTACGCGGCGCGGCGCTGGGGCAGGCGCGGGCTGGTGCGGGCCGGGCTGCCCGGCTGGCTGGCCGACATGCTGGCGCGCACGGCACCGATCCTGGCCATCGCCGTTTCCATCGCGCTGGCCAAGGCGCTGGACCTGGGCGGGCGCGGCGTGGCGCTGGTCGGTGCCATCCCGCAGGGCCTGCCGGGGCTGTCGCTGCCCATCCCGTCGCTTGATTTGCTGGCGGCGCTGGCGCCGGCGGCGCTGCTGATCTCGGTCGTGGGCTTCGTCGAATCGGTCTCGGTCGGGCAGACCCTGGCGGCGCGGCGGCGCGAGCGGATCGCCCCGGACCAGGAGCTGATCGGGCTGGGCGCCGCCAATATCGCCGCGGGGCTCAGCGCGGGCTATCCGGTCACGGGCGGCTTCGCGCGCTCGGTGGTGAATTACGACGCGGGGGCGCAGACCCCGGCGGCGGGAGTGTTCACCGCCATCGGCATCGCGCTGGCGGCGCTGTTCCTGACGCCGCTGCTGGCCGACCTGCCGCAGGCGGTGCTGGCAGCGACGATCATCCTGGCGGTGCTGTCGCTGGTCGATTTCCCCGCCATCCGCCGGGTGCTGGACTATTCGCCGCGCGATTTCCTGGCCATGGCGGCGACCATCCTGGTCACGCTGCTGGTCGGGGTCGAGCCTGGGATCAGCGCCGGGGTGCTGCTGTCGCTGGTCATGCAGCTTTACCGCAGCTCGCGGCCGCATTCCGCCGTGGTGGGCCAGGTGCCGGGAACCGAGCATTTCCGCAATGTCGACCGTCACCGGGTGCTGATCTGGCCCGAGATCCTGTCGCTGCGCGTCGATGAAAGCCTGTATTTCGCCAATTCCCGCTTTCTCGAGGACCGCATCGCCGCGCTGGTTGCCGACCGGCCGCGCCTGCGCCACGTCGTGCTGATGTGCCCCGCGGTCAACGACATAGACGCAAGCGCCCTGGAAAGCCTCGAGGAGATCAACCGCCGCCTGGCCGAGGGCGGGATCAAGCTGCACCTCTCGGAGGTCAAGGGGCCGGTGATGGACCGGCTGCGGCGCAGCGATTTCATGCGCCACCTGTCCGGCCAGGTGTTCCTGAGCCAGCACGAGGCCATCTGCCAGCTGCGCCGCGACCTGGGGCCGGATGCCGGCCCGGCGCAGGAAACGGGGCTGGCCTGTTACGGCGACGCGGCGCGGCTTTTGCGGGGCGGATAGGGCTCCGGCAGGGCGGGCCTTGTTTACCTACGCGCCTGCGAATATATCGGGGCAGCCCTGCCCGGAACCCCGAGGTTGACCATGTCCGGCACCGACCGCCAGATCGTCTGCACCGCCTGCGGCGCCACGAACCGCCTGCCGCCCGAGCGTGACGCGCGCGCGGCACGCTGCGGCAAATGCCGCGACGCGCTGTTTTCCGGCCATCCCGCCGATGTGGAAGGGGCGATGTTCCAGCGCCAGGTCGGCCGCAACTCGATCCCGGTGCTGGTCGATGTCTGGGCGCCCTGGTGCGGCCCCTGCCGGATGATGGCGCCCGAATTCGCCCGCGCCGCCGGCATGCTGGAGCCCGAGATGCGGCTCATCAAGCTGAACTCCGAGACCGAGCCGCAGGTCGCCGCCGCCCTGGGTATCCGCGGCATCCCGACGCTGATCCTCTATCGCGGCGGGCGCGAGATCGCGCGGCAATCGGGCGCCATGAACGCCGCCTCGATCGCCGGCTGGGCGCAGGCGCAACTGGGCAACTGAACCGGGCGGTTGCCCGCCCTGCCCGCTCGGCTATGCTGGGCCGGACGGAAACGCGGGGGGGCGGCATGGGCCAGTTGATCGACGGCGTCTGGCATGACGAATGGTATGACACCGAAAGCAGCGGCGGGCGCTTCCAGCGCAGCGTGACCGCCTGGCGCAACTGGATCACCCCGGACGGCCGCCCCGGCCTCAGCGGCAAGGGCGGCTTCGGCCCCGAAAGCGGGCGCTATCACCTCTATGTCTCCTATGCCTGTCCCTGGGCGCATCGCACGCTGATCTTTCGCGCGCTCAAGGGGCTGGAGCCGCATATCGGCGTCTCGGCCGTGCATCCCGACATGCTGTCCGAGGGCTGGACCTTCGCCACCGATTTCCCCGGCGCGACCGGGGATCGCCTTTACGGCCTGCCCTATCTGCGCGACCTCTACCTCAGGGCGGATCCGAAAGCCTCGGGCCGGGTGACGGTGCCGGTGCTGTGGGACAAGGCGCAGCAGACCATCGTCAGCAACGAAAGCGCCGAGATCATCCGCATGTTCAATTCGGCCTTCGACAGGCTGACCGGGAATGAGGACGATTACTGCCCGGCCGAGCTGCTGGACCGGATCGACGCGATGAACGAACGCATCTACGACCGGGTAAACAACGGCGTCTACAAGGCCGGATTCGCCACATCGCAGGCGGCCTATGACGAGGCGGTCGGCCCGCTTTTCGAGACGCTGGACTGGCTCGAGGGTCATCTGTCCGCCAACCGCTATCTCTGCGGCGCGCGGATCACCGAGGCGGATTGGCGGCTTTTCACCACCGCGCTGCGCTTCGACCCGGTCTATCACACGCATTTCAAATGCAACCGGCGCTGGCTGCGGGAATATCCGAACCTCTGGGGCTGGACGCGCGAGCTTTACCAATGGCCCGGCGTGGCCGAGACGGTGCATTTCGACCATATCGTGCGCCATTACCACTATAGCCACGACACGATAAACCCGCATCGCATCATCCCGATCAACCCGCTGATCGACTGGCAGGAGCCGCACGGCCGGGGCTGAGGGGCAGCCTTGCCAGGCGCCCGGCCGCCGCGGCGGATCCTTATCAGGCGGCGTGATTGCCGCGCGAATCCGCCATCCGCGCCAGCCGCCCGGCCAGCGATGGGCATCGCCACCTTGACCATGGGGGACGGCGCAGTCGCCCCCGTCTTCTGAACAGGTCGCCCGCGGCAGGACAGGCATCGGCGCCGGACCGGGGCCGGCCCCGGCACTGCCCCGATTGCGGCCCGGAACCGCAAGGGGCAAACCGTCCTGGCGGGGTTCGCGGCACGATCTCGGGGCAGCCGCGCGCCTGCCCACGCAGGGTTTTGAACCGCGGGTTTTCCAGGAAAACCGCCATGATTATTGGGCTTGGCGGACAGCGCGAGAATTTTTCCCCGATGCCGTATTTTTCCGCTTGCACCCGCCGGCGCCCCCTCCTATACGACGCCTCACACGGGCGCCGGAGACGCCGCCCGAGACCTCCGGTGGGGCCATAGCTCAGTTGGTAGAGCGCTTGAATGGCATTCAAGAGGTCAGGGGTTCGACTCCCCTTGGCTCCACCAATTCTCTCGCACATTTCGATGTAATATCAGCCGGTTAGACGAATGCCGCCGCGTGCCACCCCACGCTCGCCCCCACACCCGAAAAAAGATGCCGCTGGATTTCGCTGGACGTTCAGCGACCCGTGTAGCCCGGAAGCGAGCCGGATCGAGGTGTCAGCTTCGGGGCACAACTAGGAGCCTTCGCGCCCGTTCCAGAGGCCGAAGCGGCAGGCATCATTTCAAACCCGGAGCGGTTAGGCCAGCCGTGACGGGGGCTATTCCGATGCGGTGTCCATCAAGTGGCGATAAGGATGGCCGAGAAGGCCAATCGGTTCTGGCTGAGCTTTTCCGAATGCCGTCGATCTGCGCAGGCTCGGTCGGATAGCCGTTCGAGGCGTGGCGGATCAGCCCGGCCCGGAAGGCCCGCAGGTCCAGCAGCCACCACAGGTCGAACCCCGTCCCGGAGGCATTGGCGTGGCCATAAAACAGCCAGTCGCCCTCGCCGTTCACAATCTTGGCCAGTCCGGTCGGATTGCCCGAGGGCCGGCGCGAGCGGATAGTGAGGTCGCAGGGATAGCTGCCGGCATAGCCATGGCGCTGCACCCTGGCGGCTATGCGCATGTCCCGGCCGTCCAGCATCAGCAGATCGGTGGCGTGGCGGGTGTCGAGGTAATCTGGCGCGACCCGCAGCAGATGCGCACCGACGATGCGGCGGATCTCGGAGATGAAGCGAACCTTGAGGCGCGCGTCAGCATGATATGCGCGGCTTCATAAGGCGCGTTACGCACCATGCCGTCACCGACCCTGGTGATACCGCCATCTCTGTCGGTCTCGCCCGACCGATATTTTCCGGGCAGCAATCGGAGGTAGGCACCAACGGCTTGGAACCTGGAAAACCGCCCTGGATCGTCAACCGCAGAGCGATAGGTCAGCGCAACCAAGGCTCCGACACCAGGCAGACTCATCAGCCGATGGCAGACAGGATCGACACGGGCGATCTTCAACATCGCAGGGTGCAGCCGGGTTAATTCCTCCCACAAGGCGGCGCGCGCCTTCAGCATCGGACCGATGACCGTCGCCAGCATGTCATGCCCTTCGATGAGCTCGCGAATACGGGCCTCGAAACACCCGTGGCTTACCTCGCCGACCTTGAGCCCGTAGCCACGTGAGGCATGCCGCGGATGCTGGGTTCGACATCGCGCAGCTTGGCCTGCAACAGCTCGCGGCCGACCAGCAACGCCCGCGTCGCCTGGGCATCTGCCGACTTCGCATGCACAGGGCGGCACCAGTCCATGCGCAGCAATTGCGCGATTCCACGCGCGTCCCTGCGGTCCGCCTTCACCGTCATCGCCGACAGCGCAGCCTTCGCATGCCGCGTTTCCAGCAACACCACGTCAAAACCTTTGACGACCAGACCCTCACGCAACCATTGCGACAGAGGGCCTGCCTCGAGACCGATCCTGGCGACTGGAAATCCAAGTTCGGCGAAGTGCCGC
Organism: Paracoccus pantotrophus; assembly: GCF_008824185.1. Taxonomy (NCBI): domain Bacteria; kingdom Pseudomonadati; phylum Pseudomonadota; class Alphaproteobacteria; order Rhodobacterales; family Paracoccaceae; genus Paracoccus; species Paracoccus pantotrophus. The sequence goes on along the minus strand of NZ_CP044423.1, from coordinate 264,524 downwards.
GAGAATGCCCCGGTTCGCTCGCCACTTTCGTTTCGCGCATGATCTTACCAGACGCATCCACCACGCAAACACTGCTCTGTTCCAGCGACACGTCGATTCCTGCATAATAAGTCCATGGCTGTTCCCCGTCTGATGCCTGGGGCCGAAACCAACGGACCCCGTTTCCGACATCATCACCCCGAGGGACAGCCACCTTCATGGCCACCAGAGGAACGCTGGCCCATTACGGCATCTAGGCAGGTTGAGGGGGCGGCTTGCGCCCCAACGTGCCGCTGCAGACAGGATCACAGCATGCAAATGTTCGCCCCCGACGCCCGATCAGCCGACCCGCTTCTTCGCCCCTTCAGCCTACGGGGGCTGGACCTGCGCAACCGCATCGTCAGCACCAGCCATGCCTCGATGCTGGACGATGGCGGAATGCCGGGGGAGCGTTACATGGCCTATCACGAGGAGAAGGCCAGGGGCGGCATCGGCATGACGATGATCGGCGGCTCGGCCATGATTTCGCGCGATTCCAGCTGGGGCGGGGGGCAGCTGAACCTGGCGGATGACGCGGTCATCCCGCATCTGGCGGCGATGGCGGACCGGATCCATGGCCAGGGGGCGGCGATCATGTGCCAGATCTCGCATCTGGGGCGGCGGGCCACGGCGCTTGGCGGCGCCTGGCTGCCGGCCATTGCGCCGTCCCGGGTGCGCGAGACCCGGACCCGCAGCTTTCCGAAAGAGATGGACCGCGCCGATATCGACCGGGTGATCGCGGATTTCGCCGCCGCCGCGCGGCGCTGCCAGGAGGCGGGGCTGGACGGGGTCGAGACGCTGACCGGCGGGCACCTGATCGGCCAGTTCCTGTCGCCGCGCACCAACCGTCGCACCGACGGCTTCGGCGGATCGGCTGCCAACCGCGCCCGCTTCGCGCTGATGGTGCACGAGGCGGTCCGCCGTGCCGTGGGCGACGATTTCGTGGTGGGCATCCGCTATGTCGTCGACGAAGGCGGCACGGACGGGCTGACCGCCGACGAAGCCCTTGAGATCGCCCGGATGATCCAGGCCGAGGGGCATGTGGATCTGTTCGACTGCATCTATGGCCGCATGGACAGCGACCTGCTGCTGACCGAGGACAACATGCCCGGCATGTTCCAGCCCCAAGCCCCCTATCTGGCGCATATCCGCGCCTTCCGGCAGGCGGTGTCGCTGCCGGTCCTGCACGCGGGCGGCATCCGCGACGTGGCCACCGCGCGCCATGTGCTGCGCGACGGGATCGCGGATCTGGTCGGCATGACGCGCGCCCATATCGCCGACCCGCATCTGGTCGCCAAGATCGCGGCCGGGGTCGAGGATCGCATCCGCCCCTGCGTCGGCGCCTCTTATTGCCTGTATCGCAAGGCGCATTGCGTCCATAACCCCGCGACCACGCGCGAAACCACCCTGGGCCACGCGATCCCCCGGTCCCCTGCGCCGCGCCGCGCCATTGTCGTGGGCGGCGGCCCGGCGGGGATGGAGGCCGCGCGCGTGCTGGCCGAACGCGGCCACCGCGTCACCCTGATCGAGGCAGCGGCGCGCCTTGGCGGGCAGATCCTGGTGGCGGCCAAGGCACCGGGGCGCCGCGACCTGCTGGGCATCATCGACTGGCGGCGCAGCGAACTGGGCCGGCTGGGGGTGGATGTCCGCCTGAACACCTGGGCCGAGGCGGCCGACATCCTGGCCGAGGCGCCGGACATCGTCGTCGTGGCGACCGGCGGCATTCCCGACCTGGACTGGCTGGAGGGGGCCGAGCATTGCCACAGCACCTGGGATCTGCTGACCGGCGCGGTCGCGGCCCAGGGCGAGGTGCTGGTCTATGACGGCACCGGGCGGCAGGCAGCGCCGTCCTGCGCGCTGAAGCTGGCCGATGCCGGGCGGACCGTCACCCTTGCCACTCCCGACGCGGTCCCGGCGACCGAGATGCCCTATCAGGACGCCACCAGCTTCCGCAAACGCTTCTATCAGGCGGGCCTCGCCACCCTGACCGATCTCGCGCTGATCCGGGTCGAGCGCCGGGGAAACCGGCTGCGCGCCACCTTGCGCAACGAGATGACGGGGGCGAAACGCAGCCTGGACGCCGCGCAGGTGGTCGTCGAACACGGCACCCTGCCGCTGGACGATCTGTTCACCGAGTTGCACGAGTCAGGCGAAGGTTTCGCGCTGCACCGGATCGGCGATGCCGTTGCCAGCCGCGACCTGCACGCCTCGATCCTGGATGCCTATCGGCTGTGCCTGGGGTTGTGACGGCGGGCCTTGGGCGCAGGCCTTGGGGTGGGGTTTCACCCCACCGCGCGCCCGGCAAAAAGTGGGTGAAACCCCACCCTACAGGCCGCTCGCCCTTTCATGGGGTGTGACAGCGTTTCGAGAAGGGGCGGGCCTTACAGCCCGCCGAAATGGAACGCCTTGGTTTCCAGATATTCCTCGATCCCGTCCTGCGCTCCCTCGCGGCCAAGGCCCGAGGCCTTGACGCCGCCGAAGGGCGTTTCGGCATGGCTGACCGCGCCGGTGTTCAGCCCGACAAGGCCGAACTCCAAGGCCTCGCCCACGCGGAAGGCCCGCGCGATGTCGCGGGTGAAGAAATAGGCGGCCAGGCCGAAGGGCGTGCCGTTGGCGATGGCCAGAGCCTCTTCCTCGGTCTCGAAGCGGAAGATCGGGGCGACGGGGCCGAAGGTTTCCTCGGCGGCCAGCTGCATCTGGGTCGTGGCGCCGACCAGAACCACCGGATCGGCATAGGCATCGGGCAGATCGCGCGCGGCGGTGGCGCGGGTCGCGCCCTTGGACAGCGCGTCCTCGACATGGGCGCGGATCTTGGCGATGGCGGCGCCATTGATCATCGGGCCGATGGTCGTGCCCTCGGCCGTGCCGGGGCCGACCTGCAGCGCATCGACACGCTTCGCCAGCGCCGCGACGAAGGCGTCGTGGATGCCCGACTGCACCAGGATCCGGTTCGCGCAGACGCAGGTCTGCCCGCCGTTGCGGAACTTGGACAGCATCGCGCCCTCGACCGCCGCGTCCAGGTCGGCATCGTCGAAGACGATGAAGGGCGCGTTGCCGCCCAGCTCCAGCGACATGCGCTTCAGCGTCGGCGCGCATTGCTCGGCCAGCAGCGCGCCGACGCGGGTCGAGCCGGTGAAGGACAGCTTGCGCACCACCGGGCTGGCGGTCAGCGTGGCGCCGATCGCCTCGGGGCGGCCGGTCAGGATGTTGATGACGCCCGCCGGGATGCCCGCGCGTTCGGCCAGCACGCCAAGCGCCAGCGCCGAATAGGGGGTGAGGTCCGACGGCTTCACCACCATCGTGCAGCCCGCCGCCAGCCCCGGCGCCACCTTGCGGGTGATCATCGCGATGGGAAAGTTCCAGGGCGTGATGATCGCGCAGACGCCCACCGGCTCCTTCATGGCAAAGACCTTCTTGCCCGGCACCGGCGAGGGGATGATCTTGCCGTTGATGCGCCGCGCTTCCTCGGCGAACCAGCGCAGGAAGGAGGCGCCATAAAGCACCTCGCCCCGCGCCTCGGCCAGGGGTTTGCCCTGTTCCGCGGTCAGGATCTGCGCCAGGTCGTCGGCGTGGTCCAGCATCAGCTGATACCAGCCCATCAGCAGGTCGGCGCGCTCGGCATGGGTGCGCTTGCGCCAGGCCACCATGGCGCGTTCCGCGGCGGCGATGGCCTGCGCGGTTTCATCTGCCGTGCAGTCGGGCATGGTGCCCATGGCGCGGCCGGTGGCGGGGTTCATTACCTCCATGTCGGGGCGGGCGATCCACTGGCCGTCGATCAGCGCGGCCTGGCGGAACAGGCCGGGATCGTTCAACTGCGGGCCGAAATCGGTCATCTGGTTCATGCGTGTTCCTCCAGCGCGGCCAGGACGGCTGCGGTAATGGCATCGGTGCCGTGCAAGCCGGGGCGGATGCCGATGCCCCGGGCGGTGGCGGATTCGATGGCGGCCAGCACCGCATCGGCGGCGGGCTTCTCGCCCAGGTGCTCCAGCATCATCGCCCCCGACCAGATCGCGGCGATGGGATTGGCAAGGTTCCTGCCCGCGATGTCGGGGGCCGATCCATGCACCGGCTCGAACATCGACGGGCCGCTGCGGTCGGGGCAGATATTGGCCGAGGCCGCGAAGCCCAGGCCGCCCTGGATCGCCGCACCCAGATCGGTCAGGATGTCGCCGAACAGGTTCGAGGCGACGATCACGTCCAGATCCTGCGGCGCCATCACCATCTTGGCGGCCATGGCGTCGATATGCATGGGACTGACGGTCACGTCGGGATATTCGGCGGCAACCTGCTGCGTCACCTCGTCCCAGAACACCATCGAATATTTCTGCGCATTGGATTTCGTGACCGAGGTCAGGTGCCCGCGCCGCGCCCGCGCCTGTTCGAAGCCGAAGCGGATGATGCGCTCGACCCCCTTGCGGGTGAAGATCGCGGTTTCGGTGGCGACCTCGTTGTCGCGGCCCTGGTGGACGCGGCCGCCGGCGCCGGAATATTCGCCCTCGGTGTTCTCGCGGATGCAGAGGATGTCGAAGCCTTCCGCCCTCAGCGGGCCTTCCACGCCGGGCAGCAGCCGGTGCGGACGGATGTTGGCATATTGGTCGAAGGCCTTGCGGATCGGCAGCAGCAGCCCGTGCAGCGACACGGAATCCGGCACCGTGGCGGGCCAGCCGACCGCGCCCAGATAGATCGCGTCGAAGGGGCGCAGCTGCTCGATCCCGTCCTCGGGCATCATGCGGCCGGTCGCCAGACAGGTCTCGCAGGACCAGTCGAAGCGGGACGGTTCCAGCGTGAAGCCGAAGCGCGCGGCGGCGGCGTCCAGCACCTGCATCGCGGCGTCGGTCACATCCACGCCGATGCCGTCGCCGGGGATCAGCGCGATCTTGTGGGCGGTCATGGTCTTCTCCTTCAGATGTCGATCAGCACCGATTTCGTGCGGCGGTTCGCGGCGAATGCCTCGCGTCCCAGATCCTTGCCAAGCCCCGAGGCCTTCCAGCCGCCGGTCGGCAGGATATGGTCGCGCGACCGGCCATAGCGGTTGACCCAGACCGTCCCCGCCTCAAGCCGCCGGGTCAGGCGCAGGGCGCGGGACAGGTCGCGGGTGAACAGCCCGGCGCAAAGGCCATAGGTCGGGTGCTGGGCCAGGGCCAGCCCCTCCTCCTCGGTGTCGAAGGTCTGGAAGGTGGCGACCGGGCCGAAGATTTCCTCGGTCACGGCGGGATTGTCGGCCGAAACGCCGCCGATCAGGGTCGGCCGGTAGAAGCTGCCCTCGTGATCGAAGCGGGTGCCGCCGCACAGGATCTCGCCGCCCTGCGCCCGCGCCGCCTGCACGATGCCGTCGATCCGCCGCAGCTGCGGGTCCGAGATGATGGGCGAGAAGCCGGGGCTTTCCGCCCAGGTCGGCGCCGGCCGCGGCCTGGCAAAGCGGTCGGCCAGCCGCTCGGCCAGCGCATCGGCGATGCCGCGCTGCACGATGATGCGCGATCCGGCGACGCAGAACTGGCCGGCATTGGGCAGGATGCCGCGCTCCAGGCAGGTGGCGGCCAGGTCGACATCGGCATCGTCGAACACCAGCATCGGGCTTTTGCCGCCCAGTTCCAGGGTCATCGGCTTGATGCCGGTGCACGCGATATTCTCCATGATCGCCGCCCCCGCGCGGGTCGAGCCGGTGAAGCTGACCTTGTCGATGCCGGCATGCCCGGTGATCGCCGCCCCGGTGACCGGCCCGTCGCCCAGGACGACATTGACCAGCCCCGCGGGAATGCCTGCGCGCACCGACAGTTCGGCCATGTAAAGCGTGGACCAGGGCGTCATCTCGGACGGTTTCAGCACCACGGCATTGCCTGCGGCCAAGGCCGGCGCCAGCTTCCAGCCCGCCATCGAGATCGGGAAGTTCCAGGGCGCGATGGCGCCGACCACGCCATAGGGCTCGGCGGCGATGAAGCCCAGGCTGCCCGCGCCCGTGGGCACCAGGTCGCCGCCTTCCTTGTCGGCGAATTCGGCAAAGAAGCGGATCTGTTCTGCCGTCACCGGCACGTCGCCCGCGGCCACATGCGCGACCGGGCGGGAGGAGCAGACCGCCTCCAGCCGGGCGAGCGCCGGGGCCTCGGCCTCGATCAGGTCGGCCCAGGCATGCAGCGCGCGCAGACGGTCGCGGGGATGCAGGGTCGCCCATCCCGACACGGCAAGCGCCCGCCGCGCCGCCGCCACCGCGCGGTCCACCATGGCCGCATCGGCTACGGGGATATGGCCGATCACCCGGCCGCTGGAGGGGGCGCGCACCTCGAGCCGCGCCTCGTCCTCGACATAGGCGCCGTCGATGAAATGGCCTGCGGGCAGGGTCAGGGACAGGGGATCGAAGGCAAGGGTCATGGCATCCTCGGCTGTTGGGACAAGGGTGGCGCGGGGCGGCCGGCGAAAGCTGCCGAAGGGGCGCATCGGGCAGCAGAAATCACCGTGCCGCACCGAGGCACGGAAGATTATGCTGTCAGTCCTCCAGCAACGCGCCGACGGGCACCGGGCGCACCGGGGGCTGGCCGCGCAGCCGGCCCCCCTCCTGCGGAGCAAGACCGGCGTGGCGGGCGATCAGCGCAGCGGCGGCAAGCTGGCAATAGCGGCCCTGGCAGCGACCCATGCCGATGCGGCCCAGGGATTTCACGCGATTGGCCTCGGCCCCGCCCAGGCCTGCGGCATCGCGCATCTGTCCCAAGGTGATCCCCTCGCAGCGGCACAGGACAGCCGCATCGGGCAGCGCATCCAGCTGGCCCGAGGGCCAGGGAAAGGCCCGCGCCATCGCGGCGGCGAAGCGGTGCAGCCGCCGGGCGCGGCGCAGCAGCGCGCGCGTGCCGGGCGTGGCGGTCCCCAGGTCGTTCAGGCAGGCATTAGCGGCCAGGGCACCCGCGACTTCGGCGCCGTCCGCGCCCAGGATGCGCAGCCCGTCTCCGGCCAGATAGAGGCCCGGCCCCGCCCGGCCCATCTCGTCCGCGACCGGCAGCCATTGCGCCCAGGTGTCGGACCAGGCAAAGCGCGCGCCTGCCAGATCGGCCAGTTGCGTTTCCGCCCGCAGGTGCCAGCCGAGCGCCACCGCGTCGCATTCCGTGACCTGCGCCCGGCCCCTGCCATCGCGCCAATGCACCGCGTCGTCCGTGATCCGCTCCAGCCGGACGCCGGCGTGATAAAGCCGTCCAAGCCGCGCCCGCATCGCCAGCCCGCGCGCCGTCACCGCCGGGCGGGCCAGGGCCATGCCGATGCCACCCCGCATCTGCGTCGCCAGGGACGAGGTGTCCAGCACCGCCGCGACCCCTGCCCCCGCCGCCAGCAGCTGCGTCGCCACCAGGGTCAGCAGCGGCCCCGATCCTGCCAGCACGATCTGCCGCCCGATGGCCACGCCCTGCGCCTTCAGCGCGATCTGCGCCGCGCCCAGGGAATAGACCCCGGCACGCTGCCAGCCATCCACCGGGACCAGGCGATCGGTGGCCCCCGTCGCCAGGATCAGCCGGTCATGGGGAATGCGTGCCGCGCCGACATGCGCCACCCCGTCGCGGATCGCATGGACCGAGGATTGCGGGCGATAATCCACCTGCCCCGTCGCCACCATTCCGTCGAACAGCGCGTGCAGCGCCCGCGCCTTCCCGGCCTCGGAGCCATAGAGCTTTTCCGGCGGCCGGGTAAAGCCCTCGGGCGGGCGGCGATAGATCTGGCCGCCGGCCCGCGCGGCTTCGTCCACCACGACCGGGCGCAGGCCCGCGCGGACCAGCCGCTCTGCCGCGCGGATGCCCGCAGGCCCGGCGCCGACGACCAGCACCCGCGTCATGCGGGCCACCCTTGCGGCGCCTCGGAAAGCAGCCGCATCCCCGCCGCAAGGGGCGTCGAGCAGGCGCGCAGGCGCGAGCCGTCCTCGGCCCAGATCCAGCAGTCCTGGCAGGCGCCCATCAGGCAGAAGCCCGCGCGCCGTTCCGGCCCGAACTCGGCCGGGCGCAGCGATCCGGCGCCGGTCAGGATCGCGGTCAGCACCGTGTCGCCCATGAGCCCGGTCATGTCGTGCCCGTCGAAACGGAAGGCGACCGGCGCGCGCCCCGTCTCGGCCAGCCGGACCAGTTGCCCGGTCATTCCGCGGCCTGCGCAAGGGCCGGGCGCGGCAGGTCGGGGAAACGCGCGCAGACGGCGTCGAAGGCGCGGTGCACGGCCTCGGGGCCATTGCCCTCCATGCGGCGGAAGATCTCGGTCTTGGCGAAGAAGCGCCAATGGATCGGCAACGCCGCCAGGATCTCCGTCAGGGTCTCATAGGCGGCATGGGTCCAGCGCGCCTCGAAACCGTCGCGTTCGGGGCCGAAATGGAAATGCCCCTGGTGTTCCGTCGCCTGCGCCCGCAGCGCCGCCGTGGCATCGGCATCGCCGACGACCACGCCGTAATCGCGCCGCGCCGCATCGGCCGAGACATAGCCCCGCGCCACATCCTGCTCGACGCGCCAGACCTCGCGCTCGAAGGGGTTGCCGCGCCCGCCGCCCCCGGCGGAACGGATCATCAGCACATCGCCGGGGCCAAGGATCGCGGTGTCGGCAGAGCCGGTGCGCCGTTCCTCGGGCGTTCCGGGGTTCACGATCATCTCGGCCAGGCCCGCCGCCTTGCCGCCCAGGATCCCCCAGGGGCGGAAGACGCTGCGGTCGCGGTTGCGCGCGGTGATGCGGCTATCGGGGGCGAAGACGCGGAAGGCCATCTCGGTGGCCAGCCCGCCCCGCCAGCGTCCGGCCCCGCCGCTGTCCTGCGCAAGGCCGTAGCGGACGAATTCCACCGGCACCTCGGTCTCGGTGATCTCGATGGGAGTGTTCTTCAAATAGGCCGCGTCCGCGCCCGAGCCGTTGGTGCCGTCGCGCCAGGGCATGCCGCCGCCGCCGCCCACCACCGGGTTCACGGCAGCGATGACCGTCTTCTGCGTGCGCTCGTCCCGCGTCATCACGTTGATGATGCAGTTGTTGCCGGCGGGCGCGGCGGGCATCCGGTCGGGAATGGCCTGCGAGAATGCCCCGAAGATCACCGACCGCAACCGCGCGCAGGTCAGCGACCGCATCCCCACGGCAGCGGGCGCCACCGGGTTCAGCACCGTGCCTTCCGGCGCGATGCAGGTAAAGGGCCGCGTCAGCCCGGTGTTCAGCAGGATGCGCGGGTTCAGCGTGTAGAGGACGTAATAGACCCCCACCAGCAGCATGGTATGGCGCGGATCCCCGCCCGAAGGCACGTTCAGCGAACTGCCAAGCTGCGGGTCCGATCCGGTGAAATCCAGCACCGCGCTGTCGCCGCGGATCTTCAGGGTCAGGTTCAGCCGGCAGGGATTGGCCTGGTCGCTGTCCTCGTCGGCGTAATCGGCGAACTGGTAATCCCCGTCCGGGATCGCGCGCAGGATGTCGCGGGCCTGCGCCTCGGCTTGGTCCTTCAGCGCCGCGACGCCCTGGACGAAGCCCTGCTTGCCGAACCGGGCGATCATCTGATGCACCTTGCGCTCGCCGGTGTTCAGCGCGCCGACAAGCGCCTTGATGTCGCCGATGTTCAGCGCGGGCTTGCGGACATTGGTCTGCATGATCCGCAGGATCTGCTCGTCGAAGACGCCTTCGTTGACCAGCTTCATCGGCGGGAAGCGGATGCCTTCCTGATGGATCTCGGTCAGGGACCGGGACAGGGACGCCGGCACCGCGCCGCCCATGTCGGTGTTGTGGATATGCCCGCCGGTCCAGGCGACGATCTCGCCATCCGCGAAGACCGGCTTCCACAGGTGGGTGTCGGGGGCATGGGTCGCGACATGGCCGGAATAGGGGTCGTTGGTGAAGGCCACGTCGCCCGGGCGGTAATCGTCCACCATGGCGATGGCCCGGCCATAGGTCAGGCCCGGATACCAGGTCGCGCCCAGGTCCATCGGCACCGCGAAGGTGTCGCCGCCCTTGTCCATCAGCATGACGGTGAAGTCCTGCGTCTCCTTGACGAAGGCGGAATGGGCGGTGCGGTGCAGCGTATGGGCCATGTTCTCGGCCGCCGCGCGGGCGTGGTTGGCCAGGACCTGAAGCGTCATCTTGTCGAACATGGGCTTACTCCGCAAAGCTCAGGTGGATGTTCAGGTGGTCGTCCACCCGGGCCGCCGCGCCTTCGGGGATCGCGAAGGTGGTGTCTTCCTGCGCGACGATGGCGGGACCGTGGAAACGCGCGCCCCCCGTCAGGTCCGCGCGGTCATAGAGCGGGATCTCCTGCCAGGCCCCCAGATGCACCGGCACATGGCGCGCGGGCCGGGCGGGGGCGGGGTCGCCCGTCTCTGTCGGAAATTCGGGCTTCGGCCCGGCACCGATGGCGGACAGGCGCAGGTTCACGATCTCGATCCGGCCCTCGGGGTCGTCGAAATCGTAAAGACGCAGATGCGTGGCGTGGAAGGCCTGCGCGATGCGGGCGGGATCGTTCAGCCAGGCGGGTTCCAGATCGACCTCGATCTCGTAGCTTTGGCCGGCATAGCGCATGTCGGCGGACAGGCGCAGGTCGGCGGCGCCGTGATGGCCCTGGGCGGCCAGCCAGGCGCGACCGTCATCGGTCAGCGCCCGGAACGGCGCGGTCAGATCCGCGCCCAGATCGGCAAAGACCGTGCGGATGAAGTCGCCGCGCAGATCGGCCACCAGACCGCCAAGCGCAGAGACCACGCCCGGACGGCGCGGGGCGATGACGCGCGAGATCCCCAGTTCGCGCGCCAGGAACGCCCCCAGCATCGGCCCGCCGCCACCAAAGGGCATCAGAGCGAAATCCCGCAGATCGACGCCGGCCCGCGAGGACAGCTTCTCGACCTCGACGAACATCTCGGAAATCGCGATGTCGAGGATCGCCTGCGCGGTTTCCTCGGGGCTGCGGCCAAGCTGCTCGGCCAAGGCAGCAACGGCTTGCCGGGCCAGCGCCACGTCCATCTGCAACTGGCCGTAGGCCATCTGGCTGTGGCCCAGCCAGCCGCAGACCGCCATCGCATCCGTCACCGTGGCCTGTGTCCCGCCGCGTGCGTAGCAGGCCGGACCGGGGTTCGATCCCGCCGATTCCGGCCCGACGCGCAGCACCCCCTGCGCGTCCACGCTGGCGATGGAGCCACCGCCGATGCCGATGGAGCTGACCGAGACCGAGGGGATGTGCAACGGAAACTCGCCGATCAGCTCGTCCGATCCGAATTGCACCTGCCCGTCCACGATCAGCGCGAAATCGGCCGAGGTGCCGCCGATATCCAGCGTCAGGATGCGATCCTCGCCGGCCTGACGGGCCAGCCAGCTTGCGCCGATCACGCCGGATGCCGTGCCCGACAGCAGCATCGAGACGCAGTCGCGCCGCCCCTCGGCCGCCGTCATCAGCCCGCCGTTCGACTTGGTCAGCATGGCGCGGGCCGGAACCCCCTGCCCCGCCAGGCGCGATTCCAGCGCCGTCAGATAGCCCGCGACGCGCGGATGGACATAGCCGTTCAGGATCGCGGTCGAGCTGCGCTCGTATTCGCGGATCACCGGCCAGACCTCTGCCGAGGTGAAGACGAACAGATCGGGCGCCTGCGCCTCGATCTGCGCCTTGACGGCGGCCTCCTGCGAGCCGTCGCGCCAGGAATGCAGCAGCGCCACGATCACCCCCTCGGCGCCTGCGGCCTTGGCGCGGGCCACGGCATCGGCGATGGCGGCCTCATCGGGGGCGAGGGTCTGGCGGCCGTCGGCGCGCATCCGGGCGGGGATGCCGAAGATCATGTCGCGTGAGACCAGCGGGTCGGGCCGGTGGCAGAACAGCGAATACATCTCGGGCATCCGCAACCGGGCGAGTTCGATCACATCCTCGAAGCCCGCATTGGTGATCAGCGCCAGGCGCGCGCCCTTGCGCTGGATGATGGTGTTGATGCCGACCGTGGTGCCGTGCACGAAGCGGCTGACCCTTGCCGGATCCAGCCCCTCGCGTTCAGCCAGCAGCCGAAGCCCTTCCAGCAGTTCGGCGCCGGGATCGTCGGGCGTGGTCAGCACCTTCAGCGATGCGACGCGGCCCGAACTCGCCTCCAGCGCGCAGAAATCCATGAAGGTGCCGCCGATATCGACGCCGATCTTCCAGTCCGTTACGGTCCCGTCCATTCCGCCACTCCGTCATTGGTCGAGGCGATGGAACCAGAAGCGGCGATCCGCGTCCAAGACGCAAAGCGGCGCGGGCTATAAGTCGGGCTTATGCCTTCGGATCGTGTCCCGCATCAGGCTTTCCGCGCGCGACAGCACGCGGCCCTTCAGCGTCAGCAGCGACAGGGGCAGCGCCACATCGTCCAGCAGCGGGCATTGCCGGATGCCCGCGAACTGCGCCCAGGGCAGCAGCGAATCGACCACCGCAATCCCCAGTCCCGCCTGCACGAAGCCGACGGCGGTGATCGACATGTCGATTTCCAGGACCGGCTCGAACCGCAGGCCCTGGGCGCGGGCCGCCTGGGACAATTCGTGATGCGGGCGGGTCGCCGCGCGATAGGAGATCAATGCCTGATCCTGCAGGTCGGCAAGCGTCAGCCCGTCGCGGTCCAGGAACGGATGGTCCGGCGGCAAGAGACAGGTAAACCGCGTGCCCCCCAGCGGCTCGACGTCGATATCGGGCGGCATCGTGTCGTCCAGCGCCAGCGCCAGCATGACATCGCCTGCGCGCAGCATGGTGATCAGGGATGCGACCGGGGCGACATGGGCGCGCACCAGGATGTCGGGATGCGCCTTGCGATAGGCGGCCAGCACCCCCGGCAGGAAGGACATCGCCGGCGGGGGCGAGGCCGCGATGCGCACCAGCCCCGCCCGCCCCTGCCGCAGGTCGGCGGTCTTGCGGCGCAGCCCTTCCAGCCCGGCGAACAGCCGCTCGGCATCGGGCAACAGCTCCAGCGCCTCGGGCGTGGGGTGCAGGCGGCCCTTTTCGCGGGTGAACAGGGCGAAACCCAATTCGTCCTCGGCATGCAGCAGCACCTGGCTGAGGGCGGGTTGCGAGATGTTCAGCATCCGTGCCGCGGCGGTGATCGAGCCTGCGCGCATCACCGCCACGAACACCTCAAGCTGCCTGGCCCGCATCACCACCCCATAGGTTCGACTTATGGCTCACCCAAGAACCCGTCCTTGACCCTTCATGGCCCAGGGCGTTCCCTTGGGCAAGGTTTTCGGGGGAACGCGGATGTCGGCGATCGTTCTGGGTGGCGGCTTGATGGGCAGCGCAACGGCGTTCTTCCTGGCGCGCCGGGGCATCGCCACGACCCTGATCGACACCGGCCGCATCGGCGCCGGGGCGACCGTCGCATCCTTCGGCAATATCCGGCGCAGCGGGCGCTACCTGCCGCAATTGCCGCTGGCGCATCGCTCGCTTGCCCTGTGGCACCGGCTGGAGACGCTGCTGGGCCGCGACGTGGAGTTTCGCGCGACGGGCCATCTGCGGCTGATCTTCGACCCCGAGGGCCTGGCCCTGATGCGCCGCTTTGCCGAAGACGCCCGGCCCTGGGGCTTGGATCTCGAGGAGCTTGGCCCGGACCAGATCCGGCGGCGCTTTCCGGGGCTTGGGCCGGATGCCATCGCCGCGTCGTTCTCGCCCCGCGACGGCTCGGCCAACCCGCGCCTGATCGCGCCGGCCTTTGCCGATGCCGCGGCGCGGGCTGGGGTGCAGGTGGTGGACCAGGCGCAGGTGCTGTCCGTCAAGCCCGGCTTTACCGTCGAGACCTCGCGCGGAACCTTCCATGCCGATCGGTTGGTCAACTGCACGGGCCATCACGGCGCGGCTCTGGCGGCGCAGTTCGGCGAACCCGTGCCGATCGAGGTTCGCGGCCCGCAGATGGCCGTGACCGAGCCCCTGCCGCATCGCATCCTGCCGGTCGTCGGGGTCTGGTCCGCCGAGCACGGCGCCTATCTGCGGCAGGTGGAACGCGGCAACGTGGTCTTTGGCGGCGCGGTGGACCGGGGGACGGTCGGCGCGGATGGCCGTGCCCATGCCGACCCCGCCCGCCTGCCCGCGCAATTGCGCGCGGTGGTGCGCCTGTGCCCGGCCCTGCGTCATGTTGCGGTTATCCGGCAATGGTCGGGGGCCGAGGGCTATGTCCGCGACGGCCTGCCGGTCATGGGCGCCTCGGGGACCACGGCGGGGCTGTTCCATGCCTTCGGTTTCTGCGGCCACGGCTTCCAGCTGGGCCCCGGCGTGGGCGATGCGATGGCGGAACTGGTCGCAACAGGCCGCTGCGAAACGCCGCTGGAGGATTTCCACATCGGGCGTTTTGCGGCATGAGCTCAGAACTTCGCCACCTTGCCCCATTGGCTGCCCTTGAAGCGGTCCAGCCGGTATTGCGCGATCTCGGTGATCGGCGTCCGGCCCAGGATCATGTCGGCCACCAGATGCCCGACCCCCGGCCCGATCCCGAAGCCATGGCCCGACAGGCCCGCCGCCAGGACCAGGCCCGGCAGGCCGCAATCCGCGTCGATGACCGGCACCCCGTCGGGCGTGCTGTCGATGAAGCCCGCCCAGCTGGCCTGCACGGGAATGTCCCGCAACGCGGGCAGCAGGCGGCGGGCGCGGGCCAGCGTTTCCCTGACCAGGGCCTTCGACGGATGCGGGTCGAGAATCCGCACCCGCTCCATGGGCGTTTCACGATCCAGGGACCAGCGGGCGCGGGTCTCGAACCCCGCAGCCCAGCCCTGCAACCCGCCGGGGCGCAGGGCGCGCCAGCGTTTCGCGAACATCGGCAGGAAATGCCCGGCTCCGGCGATCATCCGCGGCGTCGGATCCACATTGGCCCGGCCCGAGATCGCCAGCGTATAGCCGCCGTCACCCCGGCGCGTGGCCGATACGGCAGCGGTGTGCAGGGCATCGGGCAGCCCCTCGGCCCCCGGCATCACCGACAGGATCGAACTGCGCACCGAGGCTTGCGGGAAGCCGATCCCCAGCTGGTGCAGGAAACTGCCGGCCCAGGCCCCGCCGGCCATCACCACCGTGCCGGTGCGGATCGTGCCGCGCTCGGTCACGACGCCCGCGACGCGGCCGGCCTCAAGCGCCAGCCCGCGGGCGGCGCAGGACTGGATCACATGGCCGCCATGCTTGATGATGCCCTGCGCGATCAGCGGCGCGGCGCTGGCGGGGTCGGCAATGCCGTCCGTGGGCGACCAGACGCCGCCCAGCCAGGATTTGCCGGTGGCGCGGCCGCGCTCGGCAGCCTCGGGGCCCGACAGCATCCGGGTGTCGACGCCTTCACCTTGCGCGAAGCGGCCCCAGGCGGCCCAGCCTTCCAGCTCGGCCGGGTCATCGGTCAGATACAAGAGCCCGCAGCGGCGAAAGCCGATGCCGGGGCCCAGGTCGGCGGCCATCTGCTCCCACAGGTCCAGGCTGCGCGTGGACAAGGGCAATTCGCGGGCGTCGCGATTCTGCTGCCGGCACCAGCCCCAGTTGCGGCTGGACTGTTCCGCCCCGACGCGGCCCTTTTCCAGCAGCACCACGCTTTGCTCGGCGCGGGCCAGCCAATAGGCGGCCGAGACCCCGACAATGCCGCCGCCGATCACGACGCAATCGGCGCGGGCGGGCAGGTTTCCGGCGGTCTCGATGGGCAAAAGCGGTGCGGGCATGGGGTTCTCCGGTCGTGTCACCGCAGGCTAGCGGCGGGGGGCCAGCCGCTTCTGCCGCATCTCGCGGCGGCAGCGGCATTTCCTGTCGAATTGCAGCCGGTTGGCAGCGAGGCCGAATTGCAGCAGAAGAGATCCGGAACGGGAAGGAAGATCGCATGACACCGCCGCTGAAACTGGACCGCATCGACGTGAAGATCCTGGCCGAGCTGCAGAAGAACGGCCGCATCACCAATGTCGAGCTGGCCGATCTGGTCGCGCTGTCCCCCTCGCCCTGCCTGATGCGGGTCAAGAAGCTGCAGCAGGCCGGATACATCACCGGCTATAGCGCCCAGATCAACGTGGCGAAGCTGGGCGAGACGCTGACCGTCTTTACCGAGTTCACCCTGAAGAACCACCGCCCGCCGGACTTCGCGCGCTTCCAGGAGGCGCTGGAAAAGATCGACAGCTGCATCGAATGCCACCTGGTGTCGGGCGGATACGACTATCTGGCGAAATTCGTGACCTCGGGGATCGTGGACTACCAGAACATCATCGAATCGCTGATCGACCGCGACGTGGGCGTGGACAAGTATTTCAGCTTCGTCGTGATCAAGACGCCCTTCGTCAAGACGCAGATCCCGCTGACCAGGCTATTCGCGGAACGGTCCTGACGCCGGACCGAACGAAAGAGGCCGGCCCCCGCCGGGCCTTTGCGGCCCGGCGGCAGCCGTGGACAGGACAGCTGGTCGCGAAGGCTTGGGCCCTTGCCCGTCGCAGCTACCGTCCCGCGAACTGCGCCATCAGGGCGGGATCCTGCTCCAGCCCCTTCAGCCAGCCGGTATCCAGCTGCGGGATCGACCCGATCAGCAGCCGCGAATAGGGATGCGCGGCCTCGGTCGACATGCGCGCGGCGGGCAGCGCCTCGACCACGCGGCCCTTCAGCATCACCAGAACCTCGTCGCAGATCGCCTCGACCGTGGACAGGTCGTGGCTGATGAACATGTAGGACAGGTTCAGCTCGCGCTGCAGTTCCTTCAGCAGGTCCAGGATGGCCGCCGCGACGACGGTGTCCAGGGCCGAGGTGATCTCGTCGCACAGGATCAGCTCGGGCTCGGCGGCCAGGGCGCGGGCCAGGTTCACGCGCTGTTTCTGCCCGCCCGACAATTCCGAGGGCAGGCGGTGGCGCAGGTGGCCGGGCAGGCGCACCATGTCCAGAAGCTCGATCACCCGGGCATTGCGCGCGGCCCCGGTCATGCCGTGATAGAAGGTCAGGGGCCGGGCCAGGATCGTCTCGATCGACTGCGCGGGGTTCAGCGCGGTATCGGCCAGCTGGAAGACGATCTGGACGCGGCGCAATTCGTCCTTGCTGCGCTGTTGCAGCGCGGGCGCCAGTTCCTTGCCGTCCAGCAGCAGGTTGCCGCGATAGGCGGGCAGAATGCCGGCAATGGCGCGGGCGAGCGTCGACTTGCCCGACCCGGATTCGCCGATCACGCCCAGGTTGCGGCCGCGTTCCAGCCGGAAGCTGACATCCTGCAGGATCTTCGCCGCCGGCACGCCATCACGCATCGCGCCATAGCCCGCGCAGAGATTCTGCACCGCAAGGATCGGCTCGGCCGCGTCGGGCCGGGCCACGGGAACATGCGGCACCGGCTCGAAGGCATCCAGCAGCTGGCGGGTATAGGGGTGCTTCGGCGCGTGCAGGATCTGCTCGGTCGCGCCTTCCTCCTGCACCACGCCGTTTTTCAGCACGATGATGCGGTCGGCGATCTGGGCGACCACGGCCAGGTCGTGGCTGACATAGACCCCCGCCATGGCGCCCTTGTCCATGACCGACTTGAAGGCGCGCAGCACCTCGATCTGGGTGGTCACGTCCAGCGCGGTCGTCGGTTCGTCGAAGATCACCAGCGCCGGATCGCCGATCAGCGCCATGGCCGCCGACAGGCGCTGCAACTGCCCGCCCGAGACCTGGTGCGGATAGCGGCTGCCGATGGTGTCGGGATCGGGCAGCGCCAGGGCGCGGAACAGCTGCCGCGCCTTGGCCTCGGCCTGCTCGCGCGGCATCAGCTGGTGGATGGCGGTGATCTCGACCACCTGGTCCATGATGCGCTTGGCCGGGTTGAAGGCCGCCGCCGCCGATTGCGGAACATAGGACACCTCGGTCCCGCGCATGGCGGCGCGCTGGCGTTCGGGCATCGCCGTCACGTCGCGGCGGCCCACGCGGATGGTGCCGCCCTGGATGGCGCAGCCGGGCCGCGCATGGCCCATCAGCGACAGGGCGATGGTGGTCTTGCCCGACCCGCTTTCGCCGATCAGGGCCACGATCTCGCCCGGGGCGATGTCGAAGCTGACGCCCTTGATGATCTCGACCTCGCGGCCCGAGTCGGTCCTGGCGCCGATCTTCAGGTCGCGCACGGAAACAAGCGGCTGATCCATCATTCGCTCCTGTCGCGGATGCGGGTGGGCAGGTTGTCGATGAACATGTTGACCGAGATGGTCAGCGAGGCGATGGCGATCGAGGGAAAGATCACCGCCGGCGCCCCGAGGCTGAGGCCCTCGATATTCTCGCGCACCAGGGCGCCCCAGTCGGCATTGGGCGGCTGCACGCCAAGGCCCAGGAAGGACAGGCCCGACAGCACCAGCACGATGAAGACGAAGCGCAGGCCCAGATCGGCCAGGACGGGGCCCAGGATGTTGGGAAA
Source organism: Paracoccus pantotrophus (assembly GCF_008824185.1). Lineage (NCBI taxonomy): Bacteria > Pseudomonadati > Pseudomonadota > Alphaproteobacteria > Rhodobacterales > Paracoccaceae > Paracoccus > Paracoccus pantotrophus. The sequence goes on along the minus strand of NZ_CP044423.1, from coordinate 246,243 downwards.
GATCTCGCGCAGGATGATATGGCCGAAGCCCTCGCCCCGGGCGCGGGCCACGGTGACGAAATCCATGGTATTGACGTTGACCGCCAGCGCGCGGGCAAAGCGATAGGAGCCCGGCAGGTACATGGCCGCCAGCGTCACGATCAGGATCGGGATCGACGATCCGACGGCAGCCACCACGACCAGGCCGAACAGCAGGTGCGGAATGCCGTTGAAGGCGTCCAGAAAGCGCGACAGCAGCATGTCGAACCAGCCGCCGACCACGGCCGCGATCATGCCCAGCAGCACGCCGCCCGCGCAGGCCAGGATCACCGCGGCCAGCGCGATGCCGACGGTATAGCGCGTGCCCATGATGATCCGGGACAGGATGTCGCGGCCCAGATAGTCGCTGCCCATCCAGAACTGGCTGCTCATCGGGCCGAAATAGTCGAAATCGACCATGTCGCCGGGGGGATAGGGCGCGATCCAGGGGCCGATGATGGCGATCACCGCCCAGAACAGGATCACGGCCAGACCGATGCGGCCCATCCAGTTGAAGGAATATCCCAGCCGGGCCGGGGTCGGAAGGCGCAAAGCAAGGGACATCAACGGCGCAACCTCGGGTTGGAGAGAATGGCGATCATATCGGCCAGCGTGATCAGCAGCAGATAGCTGATGCAGAAGATCATCGCGCAGCTCTGGATCAGGGGCAGGTCCCGGGTGGACACCGCGTCGACCATCAGCTTGGCGACACCGGGATAGTTGAAGACGGTCTCGACGATGATCACGCCGCCGACCAGATAGGACAGGGACAGCGCCACCGCGTTGGCAATGGGGCCAAGCGCGTTGGGCAGGGCATGGCGCAGCACCATTCGCGTGCGCGACGCGCCCTTCAGCAACGCCATCTCCACATAGGGGGTGTTGATCGTCTCGATCACCGCGGCCCGCGTCATGCGGATCATCTGGGCCGAGACGACGAAGGACAGCGAGATGACGGGCATCGCATAGGCGCGCAGCATGTCGCCGATGCTGGTCACATTGACCCCGAAGGACAGCGCGGGCAGCCAGTCCAGCCAGACGGCGAAGACCAGCACCGCCAGCGTCGCCACCATGAATTCGGGCACCGAGATGACGGAAATGGTCAGCACCGAGACCAGGCGGTCCAGCCAGGATCCGCGCCACATGGCGGCGGCGATGCCCAGGGTCAGCGCGACGGGCACGCAGACCAGCGTGACGATGCCCGCCAGGCGCAGCGTGTTCATCAACCGCCCCGACAGAAGGTCGGCCACGGCCATCTTGTTGGCATAGGACATCCCCAGATCACCCGTGGCAAGCCCGCCCAGCCAGGACAGGAAGCGCCAGATCGCCGGCTCGTCCAGGCCCATGGCGGTGCGCAGCCCGGCCACGGCCTCGGGGGTTGCGGCCTGACCCAGCAGCACCTCGGCCACGTCGCCGGGCAGCAGTTCGGTCGCGAAGAAGACCGCGAAGGACACGATCAGCAGCGTGATGAGCGCAATGCCCAGGCGCTGGCCGACCAGGATCCAGGTGGTTGCGGAACGCAGCATGTCACACCTCCATAAATGGGGATGCCCCTGCGCGCATTGCGCAGGGGCGCGGGGCGTGGGGATGTCAGCCCTCCAGCCAGACATATTCGGCGAAGGCATAGCCCATCTGGCCGCCGAGGGGATTGGGGCGCATGCCCTTCATCTTCGACGAATGCGCATCGACGTTGGAAATATAGGCAGGAATGATGGTGCCTGCCTCGGCCGCGATCATTTCCTGCATCTCCCAATAGATCGCCTTGCGCTTTTCCTCGTCCAGCAAGCCGCGCGCCTCGACCAGCATGGCGTCGAACTTCTCGGACTTGTAGTGGCTTTCGTTCCAGGGCGCGTCGGAGGCGTAGAGCAGCGAGAACAGGATGTCCGGCGTCGGCCGCGGGTTGATGTTGCCGAAATGGATCGGTGCCTTCAGCCAGTAGTTCGACCAGTATCCGTCGGACGGCACGCGCTCGATCTTGAAGGGCATGCCGGCCTGGGCGCCGGCCTGCTGGACGACCATGGCATAGTCGATGGCCGAATTCGCCGCGTCCGAGGTGACGATGGGGATCGCCTGGCCCAGCACACCGGCCTTTTCGAACAGCGCCTTGGCGCGCTCGGGGTCAAATTCGCGCGGCTTCAGGTTCGGGTTGTGATAGCGGTCCATGGCCGAGACGGGCTGGTCGTTGGCGACCTCGCCCAATCCGCGCAGCACGCCGTTCACGATGGCGTCGCGGTTCATCAGGTATTTCATGCCCTTGATGAAATCGGCCTTGTCGCCCGGCGCCATGTCCAGGCGGATGTTGAGGTTGGTATAGTTGCCAGCGGTCGAGATCGCGCTGACGACATGGTCCTGCCCCTCGATCATGCGCATGGACCGCGGGTTGATCGCGGCGGCCAGGTGGATGTCGCCCGACAGCACGGCGTTGACGCGGGCATTGTTGTCCGAGATGGCAAAATATTCGAAGCTGTCCAGATAGGGCCCGGTGCCCTTGAAATAGTTCGGGTTGCGCGTGCCGATGGAGCGCACGCCGGGTTCGAAGGTTTCGCAGAGGAAGGCGCCGGTGCCGTTGGCCTTGCTGAAATCGCTGGTGCCTTCGGCCAGGATCATGAAATGGTGCAGCGACAGGATCGTGGGCAGGTCGGCATTGGCCGCCGCCAGCACGATGCTGACGGTGCGGTCGTCGACGGCGGTGATCTCGGCCATCTGTCCGGCAATGGCGGCGGCCTTGGACCCCACGGCCGGATCCTGATGGCGCTTGAGCGACCAGACCACGTCCGACGCCGTCAAGGTCTTGCCATCGTGGAAGGTCACGTCGGGCTTCAGCCTGATCTGCCAGGTCTTGCCGTCCGTCGTCTCGATGGACTCGGCCAGTTCCATCTTCACCTCGCTGCCCTCCTCGAGGAAGGTGAGGCGGTTATAGAAGGCGCAGCAGCGGGTATAGTCGGTGGACAGGGACGCCTTGGCCGGGTCCAGCGTGTCGGCGGTCGAGGCCGACCAGCCCGCTGCCTTCAGGTGCCCGCCCGTGACCGGGGTTTGCGCGACGGCCTGACCGGCGCGCAGCAGCAGCGACCCGCCCGCGGACAGCGCCACGCCCGACGCCATCAGCATCTTGAGCAGATCCCGGCGCGAGGCGCCGCGGCGGATTGCGGCCTCGACCATCGCGTCGTCGCGGCCCGTCCAGTTGTTCGGCTTGAGGTCTTTCATGTCGTCATCCCTGTTGCTTGCCCGGCGGCTCTCGTGTCCGCTCGGGCGGGTGAAGTCAGTTGTCGAAGGCCTTGTCGGCGGCCTCGGCCAGGTCGATCAGTGCGTGGAAGTGGTAGTCGGGTTCGGTGAATTCCGCGGGTTCGATGGTCCCGCCATAGCCTTTCTGGGCATGGCGGCGCTGGATCCAGGCATTCGTCATGCCCAAGGCGCGCGAGATGCCGATATCGTGGTGCTGGCTTTGCGCGGTATGCAGGATGTCGTCCTTGGTCCCGCCATTCTTGCCAACGAAGTCGAAGACCTGCTGGAAAAAGGCCGAATCGGGCTTTTCGGTGCCGGTATCGTCGGTGGTGAAGCTGGCCCAGAAGGGATTGCCCAGCTTTTCCTCGTATTTCTCGAAGGCCCAGCGGCGGGCATTGGTCATGGCGATCAGCTTGTAGCGCGCCTTCAGCCGGGCCATCGCCTCGACGCTGTCGGCAAAGGGCTGCGCCTCGCCCACGGCGTCGATCATGAACCGGCGGTTTTCCGGCGTGTCGGGCAGGCCGGTCGCCGCCGCGATCCGACCGTAGCAGCGGCCCAGGTCGTCCGGGAAGCGCAGCGCGTCCGGCTGATAGCGGGCAGCGCGGTAGATGGCCAGCGCCTCCTCGCCATCGACGGTCATGCCGGCATCGGCCGCGATCGTCGCCAGCGCGCCGGTGATCGCACCCTCGAAGTCGATCAGCGTGCCGACCACATCGAAGGTGACATAGGAAAAGCGGTCCAGGGGTCTTGCCGCCGTCAGGGTGGCCATGGGGTGAGCTTCCTTTCGCAGATGCCGCGGGCCGCGGCGGTCAGATCGGCGGACGCGCGGATCGTCATGTCCCGTCACATCCAGATTGCGCCATTCCGGGGCTGCAAAACGCCGAAACGGGCGGCCGGCGCAGCAGATTCTTTCGTATTGGGCGGGGGCGCGGCATATCGCGAGCGCCCTAGTATCCCCGGCTGCGGTCCACTAGGCCCGGCACCGGCTGTCCGTCGCGGTCGGCGCGGATGACGGCCAGGGCGTGGCGCGCGCCTTCCTTGGCATCGGTATGGGCAGCGATATGCGGGGTGATCAGCACGCGCGGATCGCGCCAGGCCCAGTGATCCGCCGGCAAGGGCTCGGGGTCGGTCACGTCCAGCATGGCGGCAGAAAGCCGCCCGCTGTCCAGCGCCCAGCGCAGCGCCGCCATGTCCAGCTGCGCGCCGCGCCCGGCATGGACCAGTCCCGCGCCCTGCGGCAGCCGGTCGAAGAAGGCGCTGCCCATCAGGCCGCGGGTTTCGTCCGTCAGCGGCAGCAGGCAGACCAGGATATCGGTCCCGGCCAGAAAGGCGTCCAGCCGATTCGCGCCAAAGATCTCGACCCCCTCGACCGGCCTGCCCGAGCGGCTGTATCCCGAAACGGCAAAGCCCAGGGCTTGCAGGCTTGCGGCGGCCAGACGCCCGATCCGGCCCATGCCCATGATGCCCACGCGCCGCGTGCGCGCCAGCCGCGCCGGGCGGGGCTGCCATTCGCCGCGCGCGGCATGATCCAGATAGAACGGCAGATCCCGGTGCAGTGCCAGCGTGGCCATGACCACCCAGTCGCGCACCATGGCCTCGATCCCCGGCGCGATGGTGCGCGAGAGCGCCACCCCCTCCGGCAAGGCCGGGAAATGGTCGGTGCCCGCCCCGACGCAGATCACCGTGCGCAGGTTCGGATAGCGCGACAAATCGGCGGGCGGCGTCCAGCAGGCCAGATGCGTGACCTGCGCGGGGTCGGTCACGCTGGCCTCGTCGGGGATAAAGCCCTCGCCCGCCTCGGCGAAGATGTGCCCCCAGACGGCGCCGCGTTCGGGGGTGGAATGCAGCAGCAGCGCCATCAGCGCAGGACCGCGCGGATTTCCGGGTCTTCCAGCGTCAGATCCAGCACCTTGCGTGTGCGGGCGACGATCTGGTCGATCTGGTCCTCGGTGCAGCACAGGGGCGGCGCATAGCCGAAGATGCCTTGCGCAAAGGACCGCACGATCAGCCCCTGTTCCCAGGCCCGGTCGAACAGCCGCGTGGCGGGCTGGACCTCGGGCGGCAGGGGAGTCCTGGCCTCCTTGTCCACGACCAGCTCGACCGCCGCCAGCATCCCCCTGCCCCGCACATCGCCCACCAGCGGATGATCGCGCAGGCTTTCCAGCCCGGCCTGCAACCGCGCGCCCGCACGGCGGCCGTTTTCCAGCAACCCGCCTTCGTAGAGCGCCAGCACCTCCAGCGCCACGGCGGCGCTGACCGGATGCGCGGAATAGGTGAAGCCATGGCCCACGGCCTTGGCCCCCGCACCGTCGGCGATGGTCTCATAGACATGGTCGCGCATGAAGACCGCGCCCATCGGCACATAGCCCGAGGTCAGCCCCTTGGCCGTGGTCATCAGGTCGGGAACGATGCCCTCGTCCTCGCAGGCGAATAGCGGGCCGGTGCGGCCAAAGCCGGTGATCACCTCGTCGGCGACGAACAGCACGCCGTATTCGGCACACAGATCGCGCATCGCCCTGATCCAGCCCTTGGGCGGCACCAGCACGCCGCCCGAGCCCTGGATCGGCTCGACATAGAAGGCGGCAACGCGGTCGGGGCCGAGCGATTCGATCTTCGCCCGCAGTTCCGCGACCGAGGCCTCGGTCACGGCCTGCGGATCGCGGGCCGCCGGGTGGCGATACAGGTCATGCGACGAAATCTTGTGCTGCCAGTCATAGGGCACCCCGAAGCCGTCGTGAAAGCCCGGCAGCGCCGTCAGCCCCGCCCCATGGTCGTGGACCCATGATAGCCGTTGGCGACCGAGATGAACTGGTCGCGCCCCGGCTGGCCCTTGGCGTGCCAGTAATAGCGGATGAAGCGGATGGTGCTGTCCACCGCGTCCGATCCGCCCAGCGTGAAATAGACGTGGTTCAGATCGCCCGGGGCGCGTTCGGCCAGGGCGGCGGCCAGGCGGATCGGCGCCTCGGCGCCCAGGTCGAAATAGCCGGTGGCATAGGGCAGCTTGCGCATCTGCTCGGCGGCGGCCTCGACGATGCTTTCGTGGCCATAGCCCGCGTTCACGCACCACAGGCCCGCGAAGCCGTCGATCAGGGTGCGCCCCTCGCTATCGGTGACGGTCGCGCCCTGCCCGCCGGTCAGGATGCGCACGCCGCGCTGTTCATGCCCGCGAAAGGACGAAACCGGGTGGATCAGGTGCCGGCGGTCAAGCTCGGCCAGGGAATTGCTCAGCATGGGGGTCTCCGGGTTCAGCCCAGGGCTTGCGAGATCAGGGCCTGGGTCGTGGGTGCGGGGGTGCGCGGATTGCGGGTCATGGCGGTGCCACCGCCGGCATGGGCAAGGCCCAGCATCGCCGCGAAGCCGCCAAGGCCCTGTTCCGCGCGCAGGTCGACACGCAGGAAGCTGCCTTCGCAGCGGCGCGCGGCCTCGGCCAGCAATGCGCGGGCAGTGGCGGTGTCGGGGGCGACAACCGGCCCGACCACGCGGCCGCGCCCGAAATCGCGCAGCAGGGCAAAGCCGGCATTGCAGGTCAGGATCTCGCCGCCGGCGGCGATGTCGCGCAAAAGGGATGCGCGGTCCATGCCGCTGGCGGCGCGGTCGGCATCGGCGAGCCGGTCGATATCGGCGGGACGGCCGGTGGCGACGGGCCGTTCCGGCGCGGTTGCGACAGCAAGGCCCTGATGCTGAACGATCTGGCCGCTGGCCCGGAAGCCGAGTTTTTCGTAAAGCGGCAGCCCGTCCGTGGTGGCGATCAGGCGCATTTCGCGGTCGCCGGCCAGGGCGATGATCGCCTCCATCAGTGCGCGGCCCAGGCCCCGCCCGCGCATCGCCGCATCGACGATGATCATGTTCAGCGTGGCGACCGGGCCGAAGGGCGAACACAGCGCGGTGCCGACCACCCGGCCTTCGTCCAGCGCCACGACGCCCTGGGATACCGACAGGGTCAGCGCCCAGTCCTCGGCCCGGTGGGGCCAGCCGGCCTGCTGCGACAGGCGCAGCGCCTGCGGCAGATGGGCGGGGGTAAAGGCAGTAAGAGCAGTGGTCGTGGTCATGCGGTTTGTCCTTCTTGGCACCATCCTGCCACGGGCGCGCCCGCAGGATTGCCGATCTGGCCAGGGCGCGCGGCATGTCCTGCGGATGGCAGGACTGCCGCCGCAGAAAATGCTGTCACAGGCAGAGCCGCCGCCCCAGGCGACGGATCAGGGCGCAGGCGTCCTGCAATTCGGCCATCGTCAGGTATTCCTCGGGGCGGTGCGCGCGGGCGATGTCGCCGGGGCCGCAGATGATCGCGGGGATCCCGGCCTGCTGGTAAAGCCCGGCCTCGGTGCCATAGCTGACCGCGCCCAGGGGCGTCGCGCCCGTCAGCTCGGCCAACAGCCGCGCCAGCGGGTGATCGCCGTCAAGCGCAAGCGCCGGATAAGAGGACAGCCAGTCCACGGCCAGCCCCGCTGCCGCCGCGACCACCGGCTCCAGGATCGCCCGGGGATCGACGCCGTGGATCGCGCGGGCCTCGATCTGCGCCTCGGCGCGGTCGGGGATGATGTTGACAGCCTGCCCGCCCGCGACGGTGCCGATCTGCAGGCTGGACCAGGGCGGCGCGAAGCGCGGATCCTGCGGCCCGGATTGCAGCGCCACGGCCTGCGCCGCGGCGGCACTCAGCGCCGGCAGCAGCGCGTGGATCGCGTTCGCGCCCAGGTCGGGGCGCGAGGAATGCCCCGCCACCCCCGTCGCCACCAGCCGCAGCGCCGCCTTGCCCTTGTGCGCCAGCACCGGCACCAGGCCGGACGGCTCGCCGATGATCGCCCCCAGAGGCGGCGCGCAAAGCCCGGGCAGGGCCGCCAGCAGATGCGGCACGCCCCGGCAACCCGCCTCCTCGTCATAGGAAAGCGCGATATGGACCGGCGCGGACAGCGGCATCGCGACCAGTTCGGGCACCATCGCCAGGGCGGCGGCGACAAAGCCCTTCATGTCGCAGGCCCCGCGCCCGATCAGCCGGTCGCCGTCGCGGCGCAAGACGAAGGGATCGGCCCGCCAATCCGGTTCGCCCGCCGGAACCACGTCGAGATGGCCCGACAGGACATAGCCGGGGCGCGAGGCATCGCCGATGCTGGCGAACAGGTTCCAGCGGTCGCCCTCGGGTCCGGGGACCAGCGCCGGCTCGATTCCATGCCCGCGCAGGTAATCCGCCACGAAGCCGATGATGTCGCCGTTCGGGCCGCCCACGACGCTGGGAAACCCGACCAGCCGGGCCAGAAGATCAGTCGGCGAAGACATAGATCTTGCGCACGGTTTCGATGGTTTTCCAGGTGCCCTTGAAACCGGGCTTCATCAGGAAGCTGTCGCCCGCGGTAAAGCGGCGCGTCTCGCCGCCTTCCTCGGTCAGATCGACCACCCCGGAGAGGATATGGCAGAATTCCAGCGCCTCGCCCTTGGCGGAACGCGTGGTGCCGGGCGTCGCTTCCCAGATGCCGGTGCGGATCTTCGACCAGTTGCCCAGGGGCACCTCGTCCAGCGCCCAGGTCTTGAAGGCGGGGGCGCCCTCGATCAGTTTCTCAGGGGCGGCCACGTCTTCGCGCGGGGCAAAGGCCGGGGCGATGTCGATGGGGGTCAGCAGGGTCATGGGGTTCCTTTCCGTTACGCCGCCAGCCTGGCCCGATCCGCGCAGGGTCGGGCACCGTTGTCGGGTCATGGGCGGCACGGCCTGCCGTCCATTGCCGGAATTTCGCAATCTCCTGCCGTCAGGCGCCCGACTGCCGCATGCGCTGTCGCAAGACCGCGCCAATGATGGGTCAAACGGACCAACAGGAGGCCCCCATGGCGCTGCGCCCGAAATTCATTACCTTCGACTGCCACGGCACGATGATCTTCTTCGACATGGCGGGCGCCGCGCGCGACCATTACGGCGCGCAGCTCAGCGGCCCGCAGATGGAGAAATTCATCGCCAATTTCGCGGCCTACCGCCTGGACGAGGTGCTGGGCGCCTGGAAACCCTATGCCGAGGTCGTCCACAACGCGCTGGAACGCACCTGCAAGCGCAACGGCATCGCCTTCGATCCCGCGGTGGCGGAGGATATCTATAACCGCGTGCCGACCTGGGGACCGAACCTCGACGTGCCCGCGGGGCTTAGCCGCATTGCCGGGAAGATCCCGCTGGTCGCGCTGACCAATTCGATGAACGACCAGATCCCGCATAACATCGCCAAGCTGGGCGCGCCCATCGACCATGTCTTCACCGCCGAAAGCGCGGGCGCCTACAAGCCGCAGATGCGGGCCTTCGAATACATGTTCGACCAGCTTGGCTGCGGCCCCGAGGACGTGCTGCATGTGTCGTCGTCGTTCCGCTATGACCTGATGACCGCGCATGACCTGGGGATCCGCAACAAGGTCTGGGTCAATCGCGGCCATGAGCCGGCCAATCCCCATTACGGCTATACCGAGGTCCGGGACATCTCGGGCCTGGCCGAGGTGGTGGGGCTGTGACGAAATACGCATCCTATTGGCATGATGGCGTGCCCCCCTTTGCGGGCGCCGAGGCCGGCCCGATCGAGGGGCGCTTCGACGTGGCCGTGATCGGCGGCGGCTTCACCGGGCTGAACGCCGCCCGCAGCCTGGCGAAAGCCGGGGTGCGCGTGGCGCTGCTGGAGGCCGAGCATGTCGGCTGGGGCGCGTCGGGCCGCAATGGCGGGCATCTGAACAACGGCATCGCCCATGGCTATGCCGATGCCAAGGCGCATCTGGGGGCAGAGCGCGCCCATGCCCTGTATCGCGCCTATGACCGGTCCATCGACATGATCGAGCAGATCGTGGCCGAGGAAGGCATCGCCTGCGATTTCCGCCGGTCCGGCAAGCTGAAGCTGGCCTCCAAGCCCAGCCATGTCGCGGGGCTGCGCGCGAATTTCGACCTGATCCATGCCGAGGTCGATCCCGACACCCGCTGGCTGGACCGCGACCAGGTGCGAAGCGAGGTCGGGTCCGACAGCTTCCACGGCGGGATGCTGTATGAAAAATCCGCGATGATCCACATGGGCCGCTATGCCCAGGGGCTTGCCACGGCGGCGCATCGCCATGGCGCGCGGATCTGGCAAGGCGCGCCCGTGACCGGCCGGACAAGGCTGGCCGATGGCTGGCAGCTGCAGACCCCGCGCGGCAGCCTGGCCGCGGGCCGGGTGATCGCGGCGACCGGCGCCTATGGTACGACGGCGCCCTTGCGGCACTTCCGGCGACGCATCATCTCGGTCGGGTCGTTCATCATCGCCACGCGGCCCCTGTCGGATGCCGAGGTCGCCGCCACCCTGCCCGGCGACCGGACCTGCGTGACCTCGATGAACATCGGCAACTATTTCCGCCTGTCGCCCGACCGGCGGCTGATTTTCGGCGGACGGGCACGGTTCTCGGCCCGGTCGGACCAGACCTCGGACGCGAAATCTGGGACGATCCTGCGCCGGTCCATGGCCGCGATCTTTCCGCATCTGGCGGATATTCCCATCGATTATTGCTGGGGCGGGCTGGTGGACATGACCAAGGACCGCTTCCCCCGCGCCGGAGAAGTGGACGGCATGATCTATGGCATGGGCTATTCCGGCCATGGCGCGCAGATGTCCACGCTGGTCGGGCAGGTCCTGGCGGACATCGCCCTGGGCCGGCGCGGCACGAACCCGCTGGAGGGCCTCGCCTGGCCCGCGATCCCGGCGCATAGCGGCAAGCCCTGGTTCCTGCCGCTGGTGGGGTTGTGGTTCGGGCTGAAGGACCGGCTGTCCTGATCGCGCGGGGATGGAAACGCTATCCCAGCGAATGCGATGCCAGGCCGTAGGTGACCGCCCCTTCCGCGGCGCGGCGGTGGGGGCCGATGCACATTTCCGTAACCGTGTCGAAAGCCACCAGCCCGGCATCGGTCAGGAAGGACAGGAAGCCGTCGCTGTCCACCGGCGTGTCGAGGCGCGTGAAACGGCCGGCATTTGCCCGGATCAGCGGGGCGATCAGGGCCTGTGCCATGGCGTCCCCCTCGGCCACGACGGGACCGATCACCGTGCCCTTGCCGAAATCGCGCTGCAGCGCAAAGCCGCAAACGGCACCGCCACGCAGCGCAACCGTGCCGGTCGACAGGGGCAGCAGCGCGTCCAGAACCCGCGTTCGCTTTGCGCCATAGGCGTTCGCGTCCAGGGCCCGAAGGCTCGCATCATCCTCTGCCCGCAGATCGCGGACCAGGATGCCGGGCGCGTCAACGGGCCCGATATCCCGCGCCATGCCCTGCTGCTGGCGGATGATGCCCACCGGCCGGAACCCCGCCGCCGCATAAAGGCGATACCCCGAATGCGTCGCGCTGAGCCGCAGATCCCGGCCCGCGCAATCGGCCATCACCCGCTGCAGCAGCCACTTGCCCGCCCCCCGCGCCTGCAACCGCGGCACCGTGACCATCATCCCCAGCATGGCGAAATCGTCGCCCGTCGGGAAATACATGGCCGACCCAAGGGGACGGCCGATCTCATCGACCGCCAGGTAGCCCTGCCCCAGCGACAGGAACAGATCCAGGTCGCGGGGACGATGCGGCCACAGCACCCCCACCGTCAACTCGTGCAGCAACTGCCGCTGCGCCATGCGCAAGGGCTTGGCGCTGGCATCATAGGCGTCGATGCGCAAATGCGGCAGGAGGTCGCGATCGCCTGCCGCCAAACCCGCTTCGTTCTGACCCATGTTGCCCCGCTTCAAGATTATTCCCCGGGCAGTATGCCCGCTGTCCTTCGCCATTTGATGCTGTATCACCGGCCGCAAGGCAAAGATCGTGCCGCCGGGCCTGGTCTCCTGATCGGGTGCGCCCGCATCGGTCGTGCTGAAATCTTCTGTCCCAGTGCCCGGGGAACGCGCTGCTCAGTGTGCTGGCATAGCTGTCTTGATCTGGTGCCCATCGGCATCTCGATCATCTCGCATCCGACCGCCTCGGCCAGCTCCACAGCACGGCAATGGTTCAGGCGCGACCAGCCAGCATGACCAGCGAGACCAACCAGGTAAACCCGTCTTTGAACGATCAGGGTTCGCCTGCTCCCTGTGCTTTGGCGATACGCATCCTTGCGGTTTCGGCATGTACTTCATCGATCTCGATGCCGATCCCGTCCCAGCCGAGCCTTTGGGCCGCCACCAGCATGGTGCCTGACCCGGCGAAGGGATCCAGCACAACACCCGTCGTTTTGCCGTGCATAGGCATTATTTTCAGAAAGTCGGACTGAGGCGTGACTTCCCCTTCTCCCTTCATGTTCGGACCCCGCGGACGATCTCGGCGGTGCCGAGTGCATTGAAGCGGTTCATGAGTGCGACGCGGAGCTCACCTCGATTTCGGCGGTTTGGCGGCCTGGGTCTCTTGCGGCGATGCGCTCGCCGAATGCCTTGAGGCAGCGCATCCTTGCCTCGGCTCGGCTGCGGGCATGGTATCTTGTCCATCGTTTCCAGAACGCGCGGCCGGAGTGGTGCGTGGCGCGCAGGGTTTTGTTCCGGGGCCGGGCGGCTGGGCTGTCCTCCTTCCACGCTCGACCAGTCTTGCGGATCGGGATGATTGCCGTGCCACCGCACGCGATGATGGCGCTGTGGCAGCGGCGGCTGTCGTAGGCGCCGTCTGCGGTCACGGTGCCGATCTCCGCATCTTCGGGGATCTGGCCCAGAAGGTCCGGCAGGACGGGGCTGTCGCCTTCCCGGCTGGGGGGTGAACTTCACCGCGCGGATGTCGGATGTGGCGGTGTCCATGGCCAGATGGACCTTGCACCATTGGCGACGGCTCTGAACACCATGCTTGCGCGCCCGCTATTCCCCGTCGCCGAGGAACTTGATCCCTGTGCTGTTCACCAGCAGGTTCAGCGGCCCGGCAGCGCGGCGATGGGATATGCCCCTCCACGGTCTTCTGCCTGCGGCGCAGGGTCGAATCGTCCGGAACGGGCCGGTCCAGCCCGGCCAGCCGCAACAGCCTGGAGACCATTCCGGCGGCCTGTCTGAGCGGCAGCGTGAACAGCACCTTGATCGACAGGCAGAACAGGATCGCCGCATTCAAGAAGACCGGCGGGCGCCCGGGGCGACCCTCATGCGGCGCGTGCCAGGCCATCTCCTTGTCCAGCCAGATCAGCAGCGACCCGCGCTGCCTGAGCGCATCATTGTAGGCGGGCCAGCTCGTTGTGCGGTAGCGGGCGGGCTCGGGCTTGCTCATGCAGCCCGTCTAACCGCATGGATTCACGAGGTGAATCCTTCACGGTCAGTGTGCTGCAACAATGCCGGCGCCCCGGCACCGACCATCGTGCTGGTGCTGACGGCGCTGTTCACGCTGGCCTTTCTGTGGCGCAGCATTGCCACGCGGCGGGCGCAGGGCGCGGACCGGTCAGGGGCGCCCTAGGTCACATACCCATAGACGGGATTCCGGAGACGGGATTCCGGTGCGGGCTGAGTTGTGCTTCACTTCTGCACATGCATGAGGAGGTGGGATGGCAGGCTTCGATCTGACGGATCTCGAGCGGGAGGTGATCCGGCCTTTGTTGCCAACGAAGGTGCGCGGCGTGAAGCGGGTGGATGACCGGCGGGTGTTGAACGGCATCTTCTGGCGGCTGCGGACGGGGGCGCCATGGGCGGACATTCCAGCGCGCTACGGCCCCTTTACGGCTTGCGTGAACCGCTTCAGCCGCTGGCGCAAGGCGGGCCATTGGGCGCGCATTCTGCAAGCCGTGTCAAAGGCTTATGACGGGAAAGTCCAGATGATCGACCCGTCCTCGATCCGGCTTCACCAGCATGGGGCGAACCGCCCGAAAAAGGGGGGCGATCCCGTTGCATGGGGCGCTCGCGCGGTGGGCTGACCGCGAAGATCCACGCTGTGGTCGATGCCCGCGGCCGCCCGATCCGCCTGAACCTGACCGAAGGTCAGGCGCATGACGGACGCTCGGGGAACGATATGGTCGGGTCCATCGGCGCGGGCCGGATCCTGCTCGCCGGCCGGGGCTACGACCGCCACCGGCTGCGCGATAGGCTCGCCGAACGCGGTGCCCGGGCCAATATCCGTCCCATACCGACCCGAAAACGCTTTCCTCCCTTCGATCCGGTTCTCTGCCGCGCCCGCAATCAGATCGAACGGTTCTTCGGCAAACTCAAACATTTCCGGTCCATCGCAACGCGATACGACAAGCGAGACGGCAATTTCCTCGCATCCGTACAACTCGCCTCCATCCGCATATGGTTGCGGAGATATGTGTCGGTGAACAAAAGCGGCGTTATTCAGAAGTCGAACCGCACACCCATATCGGCAAGGGTCATGCGCTCGTAATCGCGCTGAACTGAGGCCGCAAGAAAGATACTTGGACCCAGATCATATCTGAGGGCGACACCATAAGAGCTGTCGGTCACCTTTTCCGCCCAATCACCGTCATTATACACGACATAGGAACCCAACGTAAATCGGTTAAACTTGTAGTCGCCATACAGGGCGTAAGACGTTCCCAGTTCGGCAAAACCGTTGTCATTGATGTTCAGGCCGATGCGAAGGTCATCGTTGACCTTGTAACGCGTTCCCACGAAATAAAGATTGTTATCCCTGACCCCGGCCCCGCTCTGCGCCGTTGCAGCAGAAAACTCCCAGTCGTTTAGACGATAGAAAACCGAGGCGGAAACCTCTCGGGTCAGATCCCCTCCCATGCCGCTGCCGATCTGATCCGGGTCCACCACGGACAGCTTCACGTCGAAGTTGCGCGTGCCATAATTCAAGGCCACCCCGGTCCGATCAGGAAGGCGGCCATATCCGCGATAGGCCAGAATGAAGAAATCCCCCAACGGATCCCCGCCGACGGAAACAGCATGAACCCCCAGCCGCGTCTGTTTCAGCAATAAAGCTCCATCGAAAGCCGGAAGCACATTGCCGATCTCAAGCGACCAGTTTTCATACTCGACATAGAAATTCGCGGGACTGAAGCCCCAGGAAGGGCTGTTGTGATCGCCCTGAACCCAGGTTTTTGCGCCAAATTTCAAGCCGATATCGGTCTCGACGGATGCATCGATCTCCAGCCGCAATCGACTCTGGAGGAACGTGCCGTTCTCTCCGCCCTGTTTCTTCGCCTCCGAATAGGTCAGACCAAATCGGCCAAAGCCGGACAAGCTCACATCGGCCAAGGCCGCACAAGGCGCAAGCGCGGCCGTCATTGCAATCATGCTGAAAAACTTCATTATCCCCCCATAAAAAACGGACGCCTCCACGCCCGACCGTACAATCGACGCTATTCTTTTGAAAACCGAACTCGCGACGACCACCTCATAATTGCCTGCGGAAAGTCGTCATAGATAATCGTAAAATGCCCAAAGGCCATAACTTGTGTGAACGGCAATCACGTCAGCCTGGAAACAGGCAATCTAAAAAGAAAAAGGGGGCAGTCCCCCCTTTCCTCATTTCCCATGCAGGGCCGATTTTCACGGCGCAATGTCACGGATCAGCGGATGGAACAGTTCCTCGACCGTGATAGGCTTGGTGATCATATGCTGCTGCGTCGCAAACCGGATCGCCGCTTCAAGCGCCTTGCGGTTCGCCGCGATCCCCACCGGCCATGGATCAATGCTGCCCTCGGGTGTTGCGGCCGCGCGGCTTTTGACAAGCATCCGCCAGACCTCGCGCACCAGGTCGGGTCTCTGGTCGCAAAGCGCGTTCGGAACGATGACATAATGGTTCGGCGGCACGAAACGCTCCCGCTTGTGCCAGTCGAGCGCGGCTTCATGCGGGTTCTCGATCAGCGTCCGCACCCGCGGATCCTTGGGCATGTTCATGCCGAGGATCGCCGCATCGACCTCGCCATCAAGCAGCATGTTGACCGGATCCTTCGCGGGATCGCCGCGAATCACCGAAGGTGGGTCGGTATATTCTTCCAGATGAGGCTGATCGAAACACAGCCATGTCACGCTGTCGGGATCAACGCCGTATTCGTTTTGCAGGATGCCCCTGATCCATAGCCCCGTGGTCTGGGTATAAGAGCGCACGCCGACCGTCTTGCCCGGCAGGTCAGCGGGCGTCATGTTGGGATGACGCTCGATATTATAGCCAATGCAATGATGCTGAAACCGACCCAGCACCACCACCGGCAGCAGCGAGAACGGCTTGCCGAACTCATGCGCCTGCAAAAAGGTGGCGATTGCCATTTCGCTGATATCGAACCTGTTGCGACGCAGCATGTCCTTGAACCCGCTATGCGCGTTCTTCAGCCCGGCGAATTCGAAACTGACCAGATCCGAGGCGATGTCACCGTTTATCAAGGCCCGCGTCGGCTCGTAAAGGGTGATATTGGCCGCCAGCGAGACGGGACCGGCTTCGGGATAAGTCTTTTCGGGAAAAGTCATGCGTGGACTGCCTTGTCGAACGTTGCTTTTGCAAGTTGCGGATAAAGTTTCTCGGCCGTACCCGCCCATATTGCAGCCCGGTCGGCCTCTGACAGCGTGGCAAAACAGCGGTGCCCCTGATCGACCAGATCCTTCAGCGTGCCGTTGTTCGCGGGGAAGTTCGATCCCCAAGCCAGCCTGTCTGCACCATATTCCAGGACCAGTTTCGGGAAGAATGTGGCCGGCGTGGCCGGCGCCTTTTCGGACAGATCGAAGGTGCGCGGCGTGATCTTCAGATAAAGGTTGTCAAAACGCGCCAGCTTCCAAAGCGGAGCAGCCTGGGCATAGGGCGCACCATCCGTCAGATCGGGGCGGCCCAGGTGATCGAGGATGATGTTCACCTCGGGATAGCGCTCAAGAATCTCTTCGACGACGGGAAGGCCGATCGCGGTGGTCTGGATGGCCACGGTCGTGTTGATGTCGGCCATGTGCTCCCAGACCGGAAAAGTCTCGTGCGCGATCATCCAGCGCCCATCCGTTTGCACGGTTGATCCCGCTCCGAACAAGCGCAGGCCCGCCATGCCTCGGCGCCGCCATTGATCGATGACCGCCACGGCATCCGGCGCGGCGATATCCACGGAATAGACGCCGACAAAGCGCGCAAGGTCGCGACAAACGCTATCGGCCGCATAGGAATTGTCATAGCCATAGGTGGTCGAGGAATGTACCATCGCGGCCTGTGCAATGCCGGCGGCTTCCATTTCTTCGACATACTGCTCGAATGTGAAGGGACGTTCCGCCGACCAGTCAGACCGGATGCCGCCAAGCGGATTGAAGGGATATTTCGCGGTATCGGGCGAAATGATATGCGGGTGAATGTCGATGATTTTCTGCGTCATGGCTGTGTCCTGAAGGATGGGCGAAGGGACTGAGGTAAAGACGGACGCAGCGTCGCAGGATATTCTGCGGCACAGGGGATGACGGCACCTTGCGTTCTGGCGGCACCGACTTTCCCCTTATGTCCGAAAATCTAAGCCGGCGCTGTCTTTAAGCTTTGCCCCGAGTTCTGTTTACGTTGAGAGGATAAGTGAGCTGGTGACACTCGAAAACATGGGACAACGGAAATACGATGGCCGGCAGACGAATTCCAATATCCCAACCCATATTCATATAAAAAGCCGGCCTCGACACGAGGCCGGCCTGTCGACCTGTCGAAGGGTTGAGATCAATTCGTCCGAGGCGAGGCCGCGCGGATCTGGCTGAGGGATGCCGCCGGGGTCAGTGCCTCGGGGTCTATCATGATCTCCAGCACCGCCGGCCCGTCATGGGCATGCGCGCGGGCAAAGGCTGGCGCGAAGTCCTCGGTCCTTTCGATCCGCTCGGCATAGGCGCCATAGGACTTTGCGAGAGCCGTGAAGTCCGGATTCCCCTTGGACAGATCGGTGCCCGAGACGCGGGCGGGATACTGGCGTTCCTGATGCATGCGGATCGTCCCCAGCATCCCGTTGTTCAGGATCAGGATACGGATTTTCAGCCCATGCGCCGCCGCCGTCGCCAGCTCGGTGCAGGTCATCTGGAAATCGCCGTCCCCTGCGATGCAAATAACAGAGGCTTCTGGCCGGGCGAACTTGGCGGCCAAGGCTGCCGGAATGCCGTAGCCCATCGAGCCGCAGATCGGCGCGACCTGCGTGCCAAAGCGGCGATAGCGGTGAAAGCGGTGCAGCCAGACGGTAAAATTCCCTGCGCCGTTGGTGTAGATCGTGTCCTCCGGCAGGCTCTCATCCAGCCAGGCCATGATCTCGCACATCTGGATCGCGCCGGGGCTGGTCCGAGGGGCGGTCCATGCCTCGAAATCCGCGCGTGCGGCCTTGCGCCAGTCGTCCCAATCACCGCGGACAGCACCGCCCGCGGCGAGCGCCAGGGCAAAGCTTGCCGGATCGCTGACGATGCCCAGTTCGGGTTGATAGACATGGCCGATCTCATCAGGACCGGGATAGACATGGATCAATCGCTGCCGGGGACAGGGAATGTCCATGATCGTGTAGCCATTGGTTCCGATCTCGCCCAACCGCGCCCCGATGACGAGGATCAGATCCGCCTCCGCCATCGTCTGCACAAGCCTGGGATTGGGGCCGAGGCCGAGTTCCCCGATATAGCTGCTGCTGTCATTGTCGAGCAGATCCTGCCGCCGGAACGAGGCGGTGACGGGCAGCCCGCTGTCCTCGGCAAAGCGACGGAAGGCGGCGACCGCCTCGCCGGTCCAGCCGGAGCCGCCCAGCATCACGACCGGACGGCGCGCCTCGGTCAGCAATGCCCGCACCGCCGACACGGCCTCCGGCGAGGGCTCATTCGCAAAGCGCGCCGTAGGGCGGCCATCGGCGGTTTCGGCGATTTCGGTCAGAACGTCCTCCGGCAGTGGAATGACCACGGGACCGGGGCGGCCGGAAATGGCCAATTGAAAGGCGCGGGTGACATGTTCCGCCGTCCGTGCGGCATCTTCGAGCTGCAGCACCGCCTTGGCCTGCGTGCCGAAGGTGCAGCGGTAGTCGATCTCCTGAAACCCCTCGCGCGTCATCACCCCACGCGGGTTCTGGCCGATGAACATGATCATCGGCGTGCTGTCCTGAAAGGCGACATGCAGCCCCGAGGAGGCATTGGTTGCCCCAGGGCCGCGCGAACAGAAGACGATGCCCGGCCGGCCGGTCAGCTTTCCATAGGCCTCGGCCATCATGGCGGCCCCGCCCTCGTGCCGGCAAGTCACCAGCTCGATCTCGGGGCAGTCATGCAGCGCGTCGAGAACGGCGAGGAAGCTTTCGCCCGGCACGCAGAAGACGCGGTCCACGCCTTGCAGCAGCAGCTGGTCGACGAGGATCCGGGCGGCAGTACGCGGCCCCCTCATGCTGCTTTTCCCATCGCCTTCAGCCGCGCGTCGAGGCGCGGATAGACGCGGCGCACATTGCCTTCGAAGATCGCGTGCCGGTCCTCGGGTGACAGTTCCAGCGCCTCGACGTAACGGCGGGTGTCATCGAAGGCATGGCCGGTCTCGGGGTCGATCGAGCGCACCGCGCCCACCATTTCCGAACCGAAAAGGACGTTCCGGACCGGGATCACCTCGGTCAGCAGGTCGATGCCGGGCTGGTGGTAGACGCAGGTGTCGAAGAAGACGTTGTTCATCAGCGCCTCGGCCAGCGGCGGGCGGCCCAGGTCGTTGGCAAGGCCGCGATAGCGGCCCCAATGGTAAGGCACCGCGCCGCCGCCATGCGGGATCACCATCCGCAAGGTCGGAAAATCCTTGAACAGATCCGACAGCAGAAGCTGCATGAAGACCGAGGTGTCGCCGTTCAGATAATGCGCCCCCGTTCCGTGGAAGTTCGGGTTGCACGAGCCCGAGACATGAATCATGGCCGGCACGTCCAGCTCGACCAGCTTCTCGTAAAGCGGATACCACCATTTGTCCGTCACCGGCGGGTCGGTCCAGTAGCCGTCGGTCGGATCGGGATTGAGGTTGCAGCCGACAAAGCCCAGCTCGACGACGCAACGCTCCAGTTCCTCGATGCAGCCGCGGGGGTCCGCGCCGGGGCTCTGCGGCAGCTGGCAGACGGGAGCGAACCGGTCCGGGTAAAGGGTGCTGACCCGATGGATCAGGTCGTTGCAGGTGCGCGACCAATGCCTGCTCAGCGCCTCATTGCCGTGGTGATGTCCCATCAACCCGGCGATGGGCGAAAACAGCGTCATGTCGATGCCGCGTTCCTTCTGCAGGCGGATCTGATTCTTCTCCAGCCCTTCGCACAGTTCGTCATCCGAGATTTGCGGGGCGGGCGAGAAATCCGAGGTCTTGCCGGCCTTGAAATCGGCGATCTGGGCATTGCGATAGTCGCGGAAATAACCCGGGACGGTGATGAAATGACCGTGGCAGTCGATAATCATGTCGGCAGCACCTCTGAAAGGGAAGTTCGTGGAACGTCATCGCTCCCTGCCAACTGCCTAGGGTCAGGATTCATAACCAATAGATGACGAGAGCCGCGAGGGCGATGGCTGAGAGGAACACCTTGGGGCATCGGTCATAGCGGGTCGCGACGCGCCTCCAGTCCTTGAGCCTGCCGAACATGATCTCGATGCGGTTACGCCGCTTGTATCTCCGCTTATCGTATTTGATCGGCGTCTTGCGTTTCTTCCGGCCTGGGATGCAGGCACGTATCCCCTTGTCCTGCAACGCTTCTCTGAACCAGTCAGCGTCATAGCCACGATCCCCGAGTAGCCATTTGACGTTTGGCAGACCACTCAGCAGGGCCCGAGCGCCGATATAATCGCTGACCTGTCCAGCGGTGACGAACAGGTCGATCGGTCGCCCCTGACTGTCGCAGATGGCGTGCAGCTTGGTGTTCATACCGCCTTTGGTTCGACCGATCAGGCGACCACGCCCCCCTTTTTGGCGGCCATGCTGGTCGCCGTTCGATGGGCCTTGAGGTATGTTGCGTCGATCATCACGGTCGTTTTCTCGCCGTGTTCCGCCGCCAGCCCGGCCATCATCCGCGCGAAGATGCCCTTTTCGCTCCAACGCTTCCACCGGCTGTAGAGCGTCTTATGTGGGCCATACGAGGCGGGCGCATCGCGCCAACGCAAGCCATTGCGATTGATGAAAATAATCCCGCTCAGCACCCGTCTGTCATCAACCCGGGGCTTCCCGTGCGACCTGGGAAAGAAGGGAGCCAGGCGCGCCATCTGCGCGTCGGTCAGCCAGAAGAGATCGCTCATGTCACCGCTCCGTTTTCGGAGGCGTGAATCACGCAGCGCAACAGAAATCAATGCATCCTGACCCTAGCCTCGGTGGGCTTCACGGCGCCAATTGGAATTCGTGCCGCGCATATATGAAACCGGTCGGCTTTAGACCGCAGCGGCAATCCTATGGGAAAGGCGCGATCTCCTATTAAACAATTGGCGTGGCGCGGGATTAGAAGAAGGACGGCCCCGTATGCAACGGGGATGACAGTTTCCGATCAGAGAGGAATCCGCATGTCCACGCCCACCCTGAAGGTGGCCTTGCGCACCTATCCCTATACCGAGGCGCTGAAATCCGGCACGGTCGCCGTATCCGGCGCCAAGCTCGAATTCGAGGAGGTGAAGCCCCATATCGCCGCCTTCCGCCGGATGGTGCGCGACCTGGCTTTCGATGCCTGCGAAATCGCCCCCACGACCTATATCATCGCACGCGCCTATGGCGTGCCCATCATCGCCTTGCCAGTTTTCTTCGTTCGCCGCTTTCATCACGAAGGCCTGGTCGTGCGGCCGGGCGCAGGCATCGAAGCGCCGAAGGATCTGGAGGGCAAGAATTTCGGCGTCCGCGCCTATTCGGTAACTACCGGCGTCTGGAAACGCGGCCTGCTGCAAAACGAATACGGCGTCGACATCGACAAGGTGAACTGGTGGGTTGACGACGAGGAGCATGTCGCGGCGCTGAAGCTGCCCGCGAACGTCCGCCACGTTGCCGAGGATTCCTCGCTGGTCGCGATGATGGCCGAGGGCAAGCTGGATGCCGCCTGCACCGGGGATGCCGGAATCGGGCGTGCCGGCAAGCCCGGCGCGGGCTGGAACGAGAGCGGCCCTGCCCTGCCCGACGACCTGCGTCAGCTTTTCCCCAATGCCGCAGAACTTGACCGCGAAGTCTATGCCCGAAACGGCGTCTATCCGATCCACGGCACGCTGGCGATCAAGGAAGAGGTGCTGCAGGCAAATCCCGGGCTTGCCCGTTCGCTCTATGATGCCTTTGTCGAAGCCAAGGCCCCCTATCTGGAGGCGCTTCGCGCCGGCACCGCAACGGGCAAGCAGGCCGAGAAGGACCGCAAGCTGATGCAGATCGTCGGTGACGACCCGCTGCCCTATGGGCTGGAGGCAAACCGAGCCTCGATCGAGGCGCTGATCCGCTACGGCCACCAGCAAGGCCTGATCCCCCGGCCCTACAAGGCCGAAGACATGTTCCTGCCGTTCTGAACCCACGAAAGAGAGATAAGAAAGATATGGACAAGACCGGACGTCTGAACGGCATCATCGCGGCACTGGAAGAGGGCCGCAAACCGACCATGGCCTTTGCCCGCGCCGAGCGCGAGGAAGCAATCCAGCTGGGGATGTCACAACTCGACGGCGTGCTTTTCGAGATGGAGCACACGCCCTATTCGCCCTCCGAACTGCGGGACGCGCTGCAGTTCATGCTGAACCGGCGGCGCATGATCGAGGGCGCCAGCCTGCGTCCCAGCGTGACCCCCTTTGTCCGCATTCCCGCGAACGGGGCCGAGATGAACACCTGGATGGCCAAGCAGGTCCTGGACCAGGGCGTTTACGGCGTCGTGTTCCCGCATATCGCGACGGCCGAGCAGGCCCGCAACGCGGTCGCCGCCTGCCGATATGCCCGCCCCAAGGATGCACCGAACTACGAGCCCAAAGGACTGCGCGGCGATGCGCCCAATACGGCCTCGCGCTATTGGGGACTGACTGTGCCGGAATATTACGCGCGCGCAGATGTCTGGCCCCTGGTCCCCGAAGGCGAGATCATGGTCATCGTCATGATCGAAAGCGTCGAGGCGATGGAGAACCTGCAGGATATCCTTGCGGTCCCCGGTATCGGCGCGATCATGATCGGAGAGGGCGACCTGAGCCAGCAACTGGGCTATCCGCGCCAGTACGAGCACCCGGTCGTCGCCGAGGCCAAGCGCAGCATCCTGGCCGCCGCCAAGGCCGCGGGAATGCGTGTCGCCCATCCGCATGTCACCCTGGCCAATGCGGGCGAAGTGATTGCCGAGGGCTACGACATCCTGTTCACCAGTCCGTCGCGCAGCTATGCCACGCTGGAAAAGGCGAAATCGCTGATGTGAAAAAGGGCCCGGAGCATAAGCTCCGGGCCTTGCCTTTCGATAAGGCCTCGTCAGGAGGCCATTCGGATGTCAGATCCCGAATCCGGCTTTCCCGCGTGGTTGGCCTTTCCTGTCACCTCGCGCAGGCAGTCGAGAAACGCGTTATGCGCCGCGGTCGGCAGCCAGTCGCTGCGCGTCGTCACGCCCTTCAGCAACACATTGTCAAGAAACCTGCAGGGCAGAACCTTGAGAACGCCCAGTTCGACATCGTTCTGCAACTCTGACCGGGTCATCAGGGTAACCGTATCTGAATTCAGCAGCAGCGAGCGGATCATCGTCAGGGACGAGGTTTCGAGATGAAATTTCGGCCGCACCGGCTCATCTGCGAAGATCTGCTCGATCCGGTTGCGCCGCGGCGTGCCCTTCTGCGGGACCACCCATTCATAGCCGGCCAGATCCGAGGGGGTGACGTCCTCAAGCCGCGTCAACGCGTGCCCGACACGAGCAACCAGGCAGTAGTTGTCGGTGAAAAGCACTTCCTCGCTTACATCGTCGGCCCATTCGGGACGGCGCAGCATGCCGAAGATCATGTCGATCCGGCTGTTTGAAAGATCATTGAGAAGCTTGTGATATTCGCCGGTGACGAGCCGCACCTTTGTGGAGGGATAGGCGGACATGAACCGCCGCGTCGCCTCGGCGAGATCGTGCGATCCCGCCATGGGAAGCGTGCCTATGACCAGCTCGAGACTCTCGGTCCCGGCGGCCAGCAGCACCTCGCCCCGTGCCAGCTCCAATTCGCGCACCGCGCGGCGGAATTCGCGGGCCAGGTAGTTTCCAGTGCGGTTCGGGATCGGACCCTGCGCCGTCCGGTCGAAAAGCTGCTTGCCGAGCGCTCGCTCGAAGCTCCGCGCCGAGCGGAAAAGCGAGGCCGGCGACAGGCCCAGTGAATCGGCGATCTCGCTGACGCGGCCCTGCTCGCAGGTCACGATCAGCGCGCGGAGCTGGGTTCCCGTCACAAGTCGCTCTATCCGGGGCGGGATGCGGTCCGCCGCACCATCGGGCCGGCCGAGAACCTGTGCCAGCGCCGTATCGAGCGTGTCGAAGAAACGGTCGATACGAAGCAGGAATTGCTTCCCGATCGTGGTGGGATAGGTGCCGGTAGCGCAACGTTCGAAGATGGGCAGCCCGATCTCGGCCTCGATATTGGCCACAGCCTGGGTCACGGCTGGCTGCGAGGTGCTCAATTCGCGCGAGGCGCAGCTTACTCCACCGAGTTTGCCGATGACCTGGACCATGCGCAGATGGCGCAGGTTCGGAACGTCCGCGAGGTGAAACATGTTTTCCTCCCTTGTCTTCGATGCGGCTATTCCGCGCTGCGGAAACACGCGCCGGCGCGCCCGTGCTGGATCCGCGATCCGGCGGGCGCCCTCCTCTCTGCTGACAAGGCTAGCGGCTGGACCGAAGGGGGACCAATAGAAACTGCGCCCAGCCCATAAGAAATTCGCGCTCGCGGATGGTGCCCAGCCCCAATACGGGCAAAATTCGCCAAGAGAATTCCATAACTTTCCCGCTCTGCGACACGGTGATGAACAGGACAGGCCAGATCCCCACCTCGTTGCGCGTCCTGACCGGCATGTCAACGGCGGTGCAATATCCGGCCACGCGGCGGAGTAAAATCCGGCCACGCGGCGGTGACCGGCGCCATGGCGCGCGCGCTTACCAGATAGCTGGCGCGTGCCATGGCGCATTGGCCCCTTGGGCCAAAACAGCACCATCTGATTTCAGGACTTTTGTTGCTGCTTTCGGGCAGTGCTGTTGGCGAGACGATAACTCTCGCCGTTCATCTCGAGGATGCTGACGTGATGGGTCAGCCTGTCGAGCAGTGCGCCGGTGAGGCGCTCGGAGCCGAAGGTCTCGGTCCATTCATCGAAGGGCAGATTGCTGGTAATCAAGGTCGCGCCGCGCTCGTAACGTTGCGAGATCAGCTCGAACAACAATTCGGCGCCGGTCTTGGACAGCGGCACAAAGCCCAGTTCGTCGATGATCAGCAACTTGTAACCGGCCATTTGCTTCTGAAAGCGAAGCAGACGGCGCTCGTCGCGGGCCTCCATCATCTCACTGACCAGGCTCGCGGCGGTGGTGAAGCCCACGGAGAGCCCCTTCTGACAAGCCGCCAGTCCGAGGCCAAGGGCGATATGCGTCTTGCCCGTGCCACTTGGGCCGAGGGCAATGACGTTCTCGCGACGGTCGATCCATTCGCAGCGGGCCAGTTCCAGCACCTGCATCTTGTTGAGCTTCGGAATGGCGCTGAAGTCGAAGCTGTCGAGGCTTTTGACCGCGGGGAATTTGGCGGCCTTGATGCGGCGCTCGACCATCCGCCGCTCCCGGTCAATCAGCTCCAGTTCGACGAGGCGGGCAAGGTAGCGGACATGGTCCATGCCTTCGGCCGCGCATTGCCGGGCCAGCTTCTGATGTTCGCGCAGGAATGTTGGCAGCTTCAGGGCCTTGAGGTGATGGGTGAGCAGGATTTCCGGGGCGTCGTTCATGCCGCGTCCTCTGCATCGCTCGACAGCAGCCGCATATAGGACCCGGGCCTGGTCTTATCGACTGTCGTCCGCGGCAGATAGGGATAGCAGTCCAGGTCCAGCCGGGGCGGACGGTGTTCAACACGGCAAAGCAGCAGGTGCTTTACGGCGTCAAAGCCGATCGCGCCCATCTGAAGCGCCTGCTTTACCGCGGCATGCAGGTCAGCCAGATCGAAGGTCTCGAGCAACCGCAGGACCTGGATGCTCGACGACGAGGCCTATGGCCTGAAATCGGACCTGCGGGACATGCTGCGCTTCCTGCGGATCAATCTGGGCGATGCGGATGTCGCGCCCGATCTGCGCGCGGCCGTGGCGCAGACCCATGCCGGCCAGACGGGGACGCGGCATTTCCAGCAGGCGATGATCTGGGAACGCTATCCCTGGCCGGTTTCCCGCGACCAACTGCTGGCCGGGAACGCGGCCGAGATGGTCATGGAAAGCCAGCCCGCCACGCCGCTGGACCCGCCCGATGCCTCCGATCATGCGGTGCTGTTCGGCAAGACCGGATCGACGAACGGTTTCGGCGGCTATGTCGCCTTCATCCCGGACGAGGATCTGGGTCTGGTCATCCTGGCCAATCGCAACTTCCCCAATCCCGCCCGCGTGGATGC
Organism: Paracoccus pantotrophus; assembly: GCF_008824185.1. Classification (NCBI taxonomy): domain Bacteria; kingdom Pseudomonadati; phylum Pseudomonadota; class Alphaproteobacteria; order Rhodobacterales; family Paracoccaceae; genus Paracoccus; species Paracoccus pantotrophus. The sequence goes on along the minus strand of NZ_CP044423.1, from coordinate 219,651 downwards.
CGGGCTGGCCCTGATCGGGGCCGTTCTGGAAACGGGACAGCGAAACCAGCCTTGATGTGTTCTTGGCCTTGCCACCCTTCGGACCGTATCGAAGGCAGGGCATATCAGTCGGAGCATGCAACGTCGAGGTCGAGCTTGCGCGAATGGCCGTAGGCCCCCATGACCAGCATGCCGAACTGCGCCTCATCCACCAGCTTGCCAAGCGCGGTTTCCGGCCGCCCCGGCAGGATCGCGGTCTCGGCCCTGATCCCGGCGGCCTGCAGGGAAGCCTTGGCATGCGCCAACCCCTTCAGTGCTTCGGACGTGGCGCTGCCGACCGTGACCACATGGATGTCCAGCCCCTGGAACAGCGGGCTGCGGGCGATGTGATCCACGGCCTTTACCGCCGAAACCCCGCCGTCATGGGCGACCGGCACCCTGGAAATCGGCCTCGATCTTGGCCAGCGCCTCGAGGAGAAGGTTGCTCTCGCGGTCTAGCCCCGCCATTCGGTCACCAGCATTTCCCTGAAACGCATGGCGGACGGCGACAACCTCGCGCCGCGTCGTTCGACAACCCCAATGGATCGCGTGACGATTGGATCGACAAGCTTGATCGTTGCGATCAACGGATGTTCCCGCTGCGGAGTGGCCAGCTTCGGCAGGACCGATATTCCCAACCCCGCCTCGACTAGCCCCAAGGAGGTCGAAAGATGGTTCACCTCATAGAACCAGTTTAACGCAAGTTGTTGATTTGCAACCGCCAGAGCGTGATCGAGCACCGCCCGATTCCCCGATTTCTTCGAGACCCCGATCAGGGGATGGCCCTGAAGAGCGGACCAAGGCAATGTCGACGTTGCCGCTAGAGGATGATCGCGGCGGCAGGCCAAGACAAACGGATCCTCCATCAACGGTGTAAATACCAGTTCCTCCCGCGAAGCACCGATAATGTTTATGCCGAACTCCACCTCGCCGTTCGCGACGGCATCCAGGCCTTCGTTTGCGGATAGGTCCATGATGCGAAACCTGATCCCGGGAAAACGCTGATTGAAGGTCTCGATCACACGCGGCAGGAAGTAAAACGCTGCGGTCGGGACTGATGCGAGCGTCACTTGCGCGCGATGACGGCCGCGCAGATCGCTGATCGACAGGATCGATTCCTCGAATTCATCCACCAGTCGCCTGACAAGAGGCATCAGTTCACGCCCGATCTGTGTGGGCGCGACACGTCTGGTTGTGCGTTCGATCAGCTGTGCTCCGACGGCTTCCTCGAAGGATTTGATCCTGCGCGAAAGCGCCGGCGTTGATAGGTTCAGGTGCCTTGCTGCCTCGCTGAACGAGGCAAATTCCAGCACGGCCAGAAAGGCACGCAGGTCCAAGAACTCGAAATTGTTCCGCATATCGCAACAATACTGCAACTCTTTGCAATTCACAACACAGTTCGATTGTAGCATTTGCAATCTCATGAGGTCGATGGAGAGACCTCGGAGGAGAATCGACGTGGACGATCAGATCCGCATTCCTTGCGTCATGATGCGCGGCGGCACCTCGAAGGGCCCGTTCTTCCTGCGCAGTGACCTGCCCAGCGACCCGCAGCAGCGCGATCAGTTGCTGATCGAGATCATGGGTTCGGGCCATCCGCTGCAGATCGACGGCATTGGCGGCGGCAACACACTGAGCTCGAAGGTGGCGATCGTCGGACCCGCCACGCGGGAGGGGGCCGATGTCGACTATCTCTTCGCGCAGGTGAACGTGCTGGAGCGGCTGGTGGACACGGGGCCGAACTGCGGCAACATGCTGTCGGCTGTCGGCGCCTTCGCCATCGAGCAGGGCTTGGTCGCAGCCGAGAACGGTGAGACCCGGGTGAAGGTTCACAACGTGAACACTGGCAAGATTATCGAGGCTCGGATCCAGACTCCGGGAGGCGAATTGCGCTATCAAGGCGATGCGCAGATCGACGGCGTGCCAGGCACGGCCGCGCCGGTCTATCTGGCGTTCCTGGAAGCCATAGGCGCGAAGACCGGAATGATGCTGCCCTCCGGCACCCCGCATGAGATCATCGACGGCATCCCAGTGTCGCTGATCGACGGCGCGACGCCGGTGGTGATCGCGCGGGCCGAGGCCTTTGGCCTGACCGGTTCGGAAAGCGCGGTCGAGCTGGACGCGAACCGCGATTTCATGACGAAGCTGGAGGAGATCCGCATCGAGGCCGGGCGCCGCATGGGCTTGGGCGGTGTGCGCGGCTCGGTCCTGCCGAAGCCGGTGCTGATCGGCGCGCCGAAGAACGGCGGCAGCCTGGCCGTGCGCTATTTCACGCCGCACACTTGCCACAGCTCGCTGGCGACGACCGGCGCGGTCTCGGTCGCGATCGCGGCCACCCTGCCCGACAGTATCGTGGGCACGGCGCTATCCGATCTGCGTTATCCGGCGGACCTGACGTTTGAACACCCGACCGGCCGCATGGACGTTCGCGTCGAACTGGATGAGGCGGCGGGCGGCGGGCCGATCGTCTTCGTGACCCGGACCTGCCGCCGCCTTTTCGAAGGCGCCGCGCTGGTGCACCGCAAAAACTGACACTCTCTGCGGCGTCGAGGAGGCGTCCGCGGCCCATTCAAACCCCTAGGGAGGAATTCAACATGATGAACTACACACGCCGCTTCATGCTTGGCGTTGCCGCGGCAACCATGACGCTGACCGCACTTCCGGCCATGGCGCAGGATTATCCGTCAAAGCCGGTCACCATAGTCGTGTCCTATGCGGCCGGCGGCGGCACCGACGCCATCGCACGCATCTTCGCCTCGCGCCTGGAGAAATCGCTGGGCGGGCGGGTGATCGTCGAGAACCGTCCCGGCGCCGCGGCCAACCTGGGCACCGATGTCGCCGCCAAGGCCCAGCCCGACGGCTATACCCTGCTGATCGGCAACCAGGGGCCGATGGTCGTGAACCCGCATATCTTCAAGCTGCGCAACGATCCGGTAGAGACGCTGGACCCGATCGCCATGATCGCCGATGCGCAACTGGTCGTCGTGGCGGGGCCCAACCTGCAGGTCGACACCATGCAGGCGTTGCTGGACAAGGCCAAGGAGGGCCAGCTTGTCTATGGTTCGGCCGGCAATGCCTCGGCCAGCCATGTCGCGACCCTGCTTTTGGGCCAGACCGCGGACGTGAAGCTGAAGCACGTTCCCTATAAGGGTGCGGGTCCGGCAATCAACGACCTCTTGGGCGGGCACGTCGATTTCATGGTGACCACCGTTCCCTCGGTGATCGGGCTGATCCAGGACGGCACGCTGAAGGCGCTGGCGGTGACCGGCAAGGAGCGCTTCCCGGGCCTGCCAGACGTGCCGACCGTCGCCGAAGCCGCGCTGCCGACCTATAGCGCAACGGCCTGGTATGGCCTGCTGGGTCCGAAAGGCCTGCCGCAGGACGTGCGCGACAAGCTGGCCGCCGCCACGCAGGAAACCCTGGCCGATCCGGCCTTCATCGAGAGCCTGAAGAAGGATGGCGGCGTGCCCTCGCACCTGGTCGGGCAGGACTTCGCCGATTTCATGGCCGCCGAACGTGCCCGCTGGGGCGAGGTGGTCAAGGCGGCCGACATCAAGGTGGAATAAGCCATGAGCCAAGCCCCAGAGATAATTCAGGTCGATCTTCCGGCCCATGAGCCGTCCCCGCCGCTGCCGCCCCCGTCCAGCCCCTGGCTGGGCCGGGAGCGGCTCGCCGGGCTCAGCCTGATCGGCCTCGGCCTGTTCGCGCTTTATGCCGGCGCCGACCTGCCCTTTGGGGGCGAGGGCGGTGTGGGCTCCGGACTTCTGCCGCGGTCGCTGTCGATCATCCTGATCGTGCTGGGGTTGGTGCAGATCGCCATCACCTGGAAGGACAGGCCGGAATCGACCGGCCGCTGGCCGATCCGTGACATGCTGCCGGTGCTGACCGGGGTCTTCCTGTTCGCGATCACCATTCGCGGTCACCACTTCGGTTCGTTCGAGGTGCCGGCGCTTGGCATGGCGGTGGCGACGCCGCTGGCGATCTTCCTGTCCGGCCTTGCCGCGAAGGATGTCCGCATCGGCGAGCTCCTGGCCTTCACCGTCATCCTGACCGTCGTCTGCGTGGCTTTGTTCCGCTATGCGCTGGGGCTTTCGCTGCCCGTGGCGCCCTGGTTGATCGGATACTGACATGATGGCCGTCATCGAACACCTGGGTCTGGGGCTTTCGGTCGCCGCCACCCTGCAAAACATATTCTTCTGCTTCATCGGCTGCCTGATCGGCACGCTGGTGGGCGTGCTTCCGGGCGTGGGTCCGGTGGCAACGATCTCGATCCTGCTGCCGGTCACCCTGTCCCTGGACCCGACCGGCGCGCTGATCATGCTGGCGGGCATCTATTACGGCGCCCAATACGGCGGCTCGACTACGGCGATCCTGGTCAACATCCCCGGCGAGGCCACGGCGGTCGTGACTGCCATCGACGGGCATGAAATGGCCAAGAAGGGGCAGGCCGGGCTTGCCCTGGGCCTGGCCGCTATCGGCTCGTTCATCGCGGGCACCGTGGCCACCGTCGTCATCGCTGCGCTGGCGACCCCGATGACCAGGCTGGGACTGCTGTTCGGGCCGGCCGAGTATTTCTCGCTGATGATCATGGGGCTGGTGCTGGCGGTCGTGCTGGCGCATGGCTCGCTGGTCAAGGCGCTGGCGATGATTGTCGCGGGCGTCCTGCTGTCCTGCGTCGGTGCAGACATGGAAACCGGCCGCGAGCGGATGACCTTCGACATCTACATGCTGACCGACGGGATCGAGTTCACCGTACTGGCGATGGGCATCTTCGGCTTCGGCGAGATCTTCAAGAACCTGGCCGACCCCGAAAAGCGCGACGTGATGCGCAACAAGATCGGCCGCCTGCTGCCGACGTTGGGCGAATTGCGCGAAAACCTTGGCGCGATCTTGCGCGGGACCGGCCTCGGTTCGATCCTGGGGGTGCTGCCGGGCAATGGCGCGATCCTGGCCCCCTTCGCCAGCTATGCGCTGGAAAAGCGCCTGTCGGACCGGCCGCAGGATTTCGGCACGGGCGTGCCGCAGGCGGTTTCGGGGCCTGAATCGGCCAACAACTCGGGCGCTCAGACCTCGTTCATCCCGCTGTTGACGCTCGGCATCCCGCCGAACGCGGTCATGGCGCTGATGGTCGGTGCGATGATGATCCAGGGCATCGTTCCGGGCCCGCAGGTCATCCAGAACAGCCCCGACCTGTTCTGGGGTCTGGTCGCCTCGATGTGGATCGGCAACCTGATGCTGGTCGTCATCAACCTGCCGCTGATCGGCCTGTGGGTGAAGCTGCTGAAGGTGCCGTATCGCCTGCTGTTCCCGGCCATCGTCGCCTTCTGCTGCATCGGCCTGTTCTCGATCTCGAACGACGGCGCGCAGGTGATCATGGCGGGTGTCATGGGCTTGGTGGGCTTCGCGCTCTACAAGCTGCAGTTCGAGCCGGCGCCGCTGGCCCTGGGCTTCGTGCTGGGCCGCCTGCTGGAAGAAAAGCTGCGCCAGGCGCTGATCATCTCGGACGGCGGCATGAGCACCTTCGTGACCTCGCCCTTGTCCGCCGCCCTGCTGCTGGTCGCCCTGATGGCGCTGGCCGTCGCCGTCCTGCCCTCGATGCGCAAGTCGCGCGACGAGATCTTTACCGACGCCTGAACTCTTGAAGCGCGGCCTTCGGGCCGCGTTTCCGTATCCCCCGTCCCAGACAATTCAGAATGACAGGAGGAACCTCATGGAGGTGACCGGAATGCTCACGGGTTCGCGTCTGCTGGCTCATGTCGGTTTCCCTACGACCGAAGTGCTTGGCCCTGATGCGTCCGAGGACGACATCCAGGCGCTGATCGACCGGCATGGGCTGGTCTTCGTCAAGCCCGTGTTTCGCGGCGGCGTCGGCAAGAAAGGCAAGGCCGGGCTGATCGGCAAGGCGCGCGACCTGCGCACCGCGCTGGCGGAAAAGGAGCGGCTTTACTTCGCCGAGCATCGCCACGGCAACGCCACCGCCAAGGCCAATGGCGTCACCTTCGAGGCGGGCATTCCGGCTGAACACGAGATCTATTTCTCGATCACCGACGACACGCGCTATCGCGCGCCGACCATGACCATCACCCACCGCGGCGGCGTCGATATCGAGGAACTGGACAGATCCGAGATCGCCTCGATCCCCTTCGACGCGCTGACCGGGCTGAAGGCCTTTGTCGTGGCGAACGCGCTGACCGATATCGGCGCCCCGAAAGAGGTGATCTCGCCGCTCGTCCAGCATCTGCCGAAGCTCTGGGAACTGATGCACCATTACGGCATGACCACGCTGGAATTGAACCCGATCCGCATGCGGCCGGGCAAGGATGGGCGGCTGACGCCCGTGGCCTGCGACTTCAAATGCGGCTTCGACCGCGACGATCCGCGCGTCGCGCGTCTGGGCCTGCCGCAGCATCTGTTCGCCGCCGACCTTTCCGAATTCGAGCAGGAGGTGAACCAGCTTCGCACCCATCAGGGCCAGTCGGATGTCTTCGTCGTCAACGAATTCGGCACCATCCTGGCCCCGACCTTCGGCGGGGGCGCGAACAGCCTTGTCACCGAGGTTCTGGGCGAAGCTGCGATCATCTCGTCGGATTTCGGCGGCAACCCGCCCTATGAGAAGATGAAATCGGTCGCGGCGATCTGCTATCGGCATTTCCTGGCGCAGACCAACGTGCTGTTCATCATCGGCGGCAAGTCGAACAACACCGACATTCACGAGACCTTCCGCGGCATGGGCGACGCGCTGCGCGAACACTTCGCCAAGCATGGCCCGGTGCCGCTTTACGTCGTCGTCGGGCGCGGCGGGCCGAACCTCGTGCGCGGCATGGGCAACCTTGCCGATACGCTGGACAGCCTGGGCGTGCCCTATCGCTTCTTCGGCTTCGACAGCGCGATTTCCGAGGTGGTGAACTATGCCAAGCGCATCGACGAGTGGATGCGCACCGGCGGGCGCGAGCAGATCGCCTGCTCGATGAATATCGCGGCCTGAAGGAGGCAGACATGAGACAGAAACCGATTTCCGGCCTGCCCTATTTCCTTGGCGTCGACCGGCTGGATGCCGTCGCCTCGCCCGAGGATCGGGTCTGCGTCCTGAACATCCTGGGCGGCGAAAGCCGCACCGTCACGCCCGTCAGCCATGCCTTTTCCGGCGGCAACGTGGTCTTCGGCACTTCGCCCGGCCGTTCGGGGCAGGTGCTGAAGACGCCGGCGGGCGGCATCCCGGTCTTCAACACCGTGCTGGAAGGCATCCGCGCCGGGCACGATTTCAACACCGGCGTGGTCTATCTGCCGCCTTCGGGTGTGCGCGATGGGGTGGCGGAACTGATCCGCGTGAACCCCGAGTTGAAAAAGATCGTCATCATCACCGAAAAGATCGCCGTTCATGACGCGCGCGAAATCCGGGCCATGGCGCAGGCCAATGGCATCGACATCATCGGCGGCAACTGCCTTGGCGTCGCCGACAGCTGGAACAAGGTCCGTATCGGCGGCGCGCTGGGCGGCGATCACCCCGAGGAATCGCTGGTCAAGGGCTCGGTCGCGGTGTTCTCGAACTCGGGTGGCTTCACCACCACCATCGCGCAATACCTGACCACGGCGGGTTGGGGCACCACCACGCTGATCTCGTCGGGCAAGGACGTCTATATCCAGTATGCGGCGCGGGATTTCGCACTGGCTTTCGCCAAGGACGACCGCAGCAAGGCGGGCGTCCTGTATGTCGAGCCGGGCGGTTATTACGAAAAGGACATCGACTGGCAAAAGCCGGTGGTGGCCTGCGTCGTCGGCCGCTGGAAGGCCAAGCTGACCCGCGCCGTGGGCCACGCGGGCGCCATGGCGGGCTCGGGCGACAGTGCCGAGGACAAGGAACTCTGGTTCATGGAAGCCTTTGACGTGGACGGGATCTATACGTCTGAGACGCCGCATGTCTCGGCCAAGGGCGCGCTGGTCACCAATATCGCCGATATTCCGGCGGCGCTGACGGCGGTGATGGCGTTGAACGATATCCAGCCCGATTTTGCGCCGCGCGGCTCTCTGTCGCTCAAGCCATGGATTGCTAACGATCAGGGGCTGCAGCTGCCTCCAGACCTGGCGCAGCCGGTCGTCACGGCGCCCGCGCCCTATGACGCGCAGATCGCGGCGCTGTCGGACCAGATCGGCGCGGTGATCGCACGGCAGTCGATGAAGGACACCTCGGGTGCCTCGCAGATGGACCCCAAGACCCAGGTGACCAGTGTGCATGGCCACCGCGTGCTGGACCTTGCGTTGCAGCCGCTGGAGGCGATGTTCGCCCTGCCGCTGGTGCATGAGCTTGCCGATGCCCATGATCGCGCCATGCTGGATGTGGCCGTCGCGGCCGAGGTGAACCTGATCGGCGATCCGATCCTGCTGGCAGCCGATGCCGCGCGGGACGCCGGAAACTCGCCCAACACCGTGATGTCGGTCGCCGCAGCCATCACCGGGCCAAAGCGGGTCGAGCGGGCCTTGGCCTGTGCCCGTGCGCTGATTGCGCTGTTCGCGCAGTCCGGCCTGCGCGATGGGCGGGACGAGAGCTTCGACCTGTCGAAGATCGAAGTCGACGACCAGACCCGTGCCCTGTTCCTGGCCACTCCGGACGAGGCCGACGACCCCCGTCCCGAGGCCATGCTGGCCGCGATCGAGGCGCGTGGCGGCAAGTCGGTCTTCCTGCGATTCCTGCTGGGCTTTGGCGAAAGGTTGTCGCGCGACGCGATCCTGGCCGCGATCACCACGACCATCGCCTGGGGGCCACTTGCCAGAAAGCGCATCAGCCGCCTGACCGCCGAGACCCTGCCCTGGTATATGCGGCTTTACGGCGTCATGGTCGGCGCGACCATTCCGGGCAGGCATCACCAGCCGGGCAGCCTGTGGGGCATCCCGCGCGAAGAGCGTTTCTCGCGCTGGACCATGGCTGATATCTGCTGTCTCGCCATGACCGGCAAGAAGCCTGACCCGACCGAGGCGCTTTATGTGCAGATCCTGATCGGCTTGCTGATCTCAAACGGGCCAGGGTCGATCACGGCGCAGGGCGCCAAGGGCGCGGTTTCGGCCGATGGGCCGCAGACGCCGGACCGGGTCCAGATCAACAAGGCCATGGCCGGTTTTCTGACCCATTCCGGCTACAGCCACGGCGGCAACGGATTCGAGGGCATGGCCTTCCTGCTGGATCAATTCCGCGACAAGGGGCTGAAGGATCCGACCGATCCGAACCACGGGCTGGACCTGACCGGGATGGCACGCGACTTCGCCCTGGCCTATAAGCGCGACAAGGCGACGGCCAAGGAACTGGGGACCGAGGTTCGCGCCTTGCCGGGGGTCCATCACCCGATCTTCAAGGGCAAGCCCGAGAATTTCGACCCGCGCGAACGTTTCATCGCGCAGTTCATGGAAGAACGCGGCGAATACAACATTTTTCACCACTTCTATCGCGAGCTGGTGCGCCAGCTTTATGATGTGGGGGCCAGCCGTTATGTCTTCTGCGTCAATGTCGATGCGATCATCGCGGCGCTGCTGCTGGCAGTGCTGTGGAAGGACTACCAGGCCGGCAGGATGACCGACGCCAATCTGGAGACTGCGGCCTTCACCATCTTCCTGTTCGGACGGATGATCGGCGCTGCGGCCGAGATCGACGATCATCTGAACCGCGGCCGCAACATGGACACCCGCACCCCGGCATCAGGTTGCAAGCACGTCGTGTAGCAACGGGAGGCGGGCATACCGCATCCTCCGGTAGTGTAAGAATTCGGTGTGATTTTGAGGGGGTGGGTGCGGGTGGCCTTCGCTCCGAAGGTCGGGATCGAGGGCGGCATCAAGGTTGACTCTGTGGACGAACTGATGGGCAAGCACCTTCATGAAGGCGCACCGCACCGCGACCAGCCTTCGAAAAAGGGGGATCGTCCGCGGGCGATCAGGCGCACGAAAGGTGGCCTGAACTCCAAACTGCACATGCTCAGCGACGGCAAAGGACGCCCACTAGACTTCTTCCTCTCCCCTGGCCAGATGGCCGACAGCCGGGGTGTCCTCGTGCTAATGCGCCATCTGCCGACAGCCAGGCGCTTTCTGGGTGACAAGGCTTATGATGCCGACTGGCTGCACGACGACCTCAAGGATCGCGGCATCCGCCCCTGCATCCCGCCTAGGGTCAGGATTCATAACCAATAAATGACGGTTGCCGCGAGCGCGATGGCCGAGAGGAAGACCTTCGGGCATCTGTCGTATCGGGTTGCCACGCGCCGCCAGTCCTTGAGCCTGCCAAACATGATCTCGATGCGGTTGCGCCGCTTGTATCGGCGCTTGTCGTATTTGACCGGTGTCTTGCGCTGCTTTCGGCCGGGGATGCAGGCTCGTATCCCCTTGTCCTGCAAGGCTTCCCGGAACCAGTCGGCGTCATAGCCGCGATCCCCGAGCAGCCAATCGACCTTTGGGAGGCTGCTGAGCAACGCCCGCGCCCCGATGTAGTCGCTGACCTGCCCTGCGGTGACGAACAGGTCGAGCGGTCGGCCCTGGCTGTCACAGATGGCATGCAGCTTCGTGTTCATGCCGCCCTTGGTCCGGCCGACGAGGCGTCCACGCCCCCCTTTTTCACGGCCAAGCTGGTCGCGGTGCGGTGCGCTTTCAGATAGGTCGCGTCGATCATCACGGTCTTTTCCTCGCCGTGGTCGGCGGCCAGCCCGATCATCATCCTGGCGAAAATGCCTTTCTCGCTCCAACGCTTCCACCGGCTGTAGAGCGTCTTGTGCGGCCCATACTCCCTGGGGGCATCTCGCCAGCGCAAACCATTGCGATTGATGAAGATAATCCCGCTTAGAACACGCTTGTCATCGACGCGTGGCTTGCCGTGCGACTTCGGGAAGAAAGGGGCAAGCTTGGTCATCTGCTCGTCGGTCAGCCAGTACAGGTCGCTCATGTCACCGCTCCGTTTTCCGAGCCGTGAATCACGTAGCACACTGAAAATCAATGCATCCTGACCCTAGAGAATAAGGCGTTCCAGACGCGCCTTCATCCCTGCCGCGACCTTGAAACTGTCGTCCTGATGCTGCTTGCGGCAGAACAACTCGCCGCTCCACCAGCCCACATAGCCCGTCGCCTTCACCGCATCCACCCATTCCTGAAGGTTCAGCACGCCACCGCCGGTGGGCACGTCGCGCAGCACCGCCTCGTCCGGGATGCCGCCGTCGTGGCGCAGCGAATCGCAGACATGCACGCCATAGATCGCATTCCTTTCGATCCGCGCGATCCGCTCGGGCGTATCCCCCGAGACATAGCAATGCCAGAAATCCACCACTATCTTCATATTGCTCCGCCCCGCCCGGTCGATCAGCTCCAGCTGGTCCGAGACGGTGTTCAGCGGACACCAGCCAAGCGCCTCGAAGTAAAGGATCAGCCCCCTCTCGGCGGCCATGTCGGCCAGCCGGGCCAAGTTGCGGGCGGTGATCCGCATCTGCTCGTCACGGGACAGGCCAAGGACGCCGGAATAGCCGGTCACCGGCCGGCCAGCGGCATGCGCCCTGACCGTGGCGACCGAGACCGGACCGGTGATCGCCTGCACGGCCTTCGCCCCCGCGATCTGCGCCAGATGGAAAAGCTCGGCGGCATCCCGCCACAGCGATTCTTCGGCCCCGCCATGCCGCTCGATATCCATCAGGAAGCCGGTGCCCGGAATGTCGTAACCGCGCAGGCGCTCGGCCAGGTCGGCCTCGGTCCATCCGGCGGCAAGGAAGGCGCGCATCTTGGCGGCGGAGATCTCGATGCCGTCATAGCCCAGATCGGCGGCGATCTTCAGGTCCATCGCCATGGGTGCGTCCTTGGCGATCAGGGAATGGAGGACGATTGTCTGGCGTTCGGCGGACATGGGTTTTCCTTTCCTAGGATATACGGAGTTTCCGCGCGAGCCGCCGCCCCGGCAATTGCGCAGTCCGACGAATTCTTGCGCAACCTGACGCAATCGCCACGCGCTGTTGCGTCATTGGCGTCATGCTTGCGAAATTGCCAACCCCACCGCCTCCCGGCTTACTGCGTCAACAGGCCGGAAGGAGATACGGGATGGACTGGGCGGACTATGTCATCGTCGGTGGAGGATCGACCGGCTGCGTCATGGCGGCACGCCTCAGCGAGGACGCAGACGCGCAGGTCGTCCTGCTGGAGGAAGGGCCGCGCGACCTCAGCCCCTATATCCATATCCCCGGCGCCTATTACAAAACCGCGCAGGGCCCGCTGCTCAAGCGCTTCCCCTGGGAGCCGACGGACGGCCAGAGCCGCCAGGAGCAGCCGACGATGGTGCAGGCCAGCGTGTTGGGCGGCGGCTCTTCGGTCAATGCGATGATCTATATCCGGGGCAATCCAGACGACTACGCGACATGGGAAACCCTGGGGGCGTCCGGCTGGGGTTATCAGGACGTCCTGCCTTATTTCCGCAAGGCGGAGAACAACAACCGCTTCTGCAACGAGGCCCACGGCATCGACGGGCCCTTGGGGGTCTCGGACATCGACCATATCCATCCGCTGACCCGCGCCTGGCTGCAAGCTTGCCAGCAGCAGGGGCTGCCGCTGAACCCGGATTTCAACTCGGGCGATCAGGCCGGCTGCGGGCTCTACCAGATCACCGCGCGGAACGGACGCCGCAGCAGCGCGGCGGTCGCCTATCTGAAGCCCGCGCGCAAACGCAGGAACCTTTCGGTGCGCACCGGGGCGCGGGTGCTGCGCGTGCTGGTCGAGAACGGTCGCGCGACGGGTGTCGAATATGTCGCCAAGGGTCGGACCCGGACGATCCGCGCCCGGCGCGAGGTCATCCTGTCGGCGGGCGGAATCAACACGCCCAAGCTCCTGATGCTGTCCGGCATCGGTCCGGCGGACGAACTGCGCCGCCATGGAATCGAAGTCGTCCACGACCTGCCGGGCGTCGGGCAGAACCTTCAGGACCATATCGAGATTTCGCTGATCTATCAGCTCAATGGCCCCCATAGCTATGACAAGTACAAGAAGCTGCACTGGAAGGCGCTGGCGGGACTGAACTACCTGCTGTTCAAGGGTGGCCCGGCTTCCTCCAACCTGATCGAGGGCGGCGCCTTCTGGTGGGCCGACCGGGCGGAAAGGCATCCCGACGTGCAATATTTCATGGTCGTCGGCGCGGGGGTCGAGGAAGGGGTCGAGGCCGTCCCAGGCGGCAATGGCTGCACGATCAACCTTGGCCAGATCCGCCCGCGTTCGCGCGGCGAGGTGCGGCTGACCAGCGCGGATCCCGCCGCCTTCCCCCGTGTGATCCCGAATTATTTCAGCGATCCCCATGACCTGGAAACCATCACCGACGGCACCATGTTCGCGCTGCAGGTGATGGAGCAATCCGCGATCAGCCGCTATGTCGAGCGCCGCCAATTGCCCGAGGCCGGACCTGTCACCCGCGATCAGATCCGGCGCTTCTGCCAGACCACGGCCCATGCGGCTTTGCACCCGGCGGGCACCTGCCGGGCCGGAGTGGATGACATGGCGGTCGTCGATCCGCAATTGCGCGTCCATGGCATCGAGGGGCTGAGGGTCGCCGATGCCTCGATCATGCCAACGCTGATCTCGGGCAACCCGAACGCTGTCTGCATCATGATCGGCGAGAAGCTGTCGGACATGATGCGCCGCCGCTGACGGCGGCGTTTCTCGGCGCCTCCCCGAGGAGAGATTTCCGGCACCCTCGCCGACCTGGCCACGGGCAAGGACGAGGCGATCATTGCCGATCTTTCCTGGGGCGGCCGGACCACGCTGAACGGCGGCTTCTTTCACGAACTGCCACTGATGTCGGCGGCGGAGGCCATTGCCTCCTGCCCGGGACAGTTGCGCGTCATCGTGGGCCGAAGGAAACCATCGTCACCCCGCAGCCCATCTCCGGCAACCGTCGAAGGGTTCAGAACCAACCTGTAACCCGGTGGCGGCTGGCGTCGCCCTGCCCGCCGTCGCATCCTGCCTTTAACCCATGCTGCCGGCAAGCGCGCGAACGCGGACGGCGGCTTCCGTCAGGCGTTCCTCGGGCAGGCTGCCTTCGGCGACGGCCGACAGGATGCGAGTGCGGACCTGTTCCAGATCGTTCGCCGCCGACAAAAGCAGCAGGTCGGACCCTGCGCGCAAGGCCTCGACCGCCGCCGTCGGGACGTCGCGCTGGCCGCGCAGGGTGCCGATGGCGTCGAGGTCGTCGCTGACCACCATCCCGGTGAAACCCAGCCCCCGCAGCGCGGCGATGGTGGTGGCAGAAAGCGACGAGGGCATTACGGCGTCCATCCCCGGCACCAGCGACGGCCCGGTCATCGCCGCGCGCACACCCGCGGCGATGGCCGCGCGAAAGGGAACCATGCCGGGCGCCAATGCGTCGGCTCCGCCGCTGACCGTGGCCGCATCCACCGCCGGATCGCCGTCGATGTCGTGATGGCCGGGGAAGTGCTTGGCGGTGGCGACGACGCCCGCCGCCTCGACGCCGCGGATAAAGGCGCAGCCGATCCGCGCCACCTCGGCCGCATCGGTGCCCAATGTCCGGCCCTGCAGCCAGGGATTGCGCCCGGTCACCACGTCGATGACCGGCGACAGGAACATGGTCACGCCCATTCCGCGCGCCGCCTGGGCCATGCGGAACGCGACCCGCTCGATCTCCTCCGAGGCCATGGCGTACAGCACCTGGTTGTCGGGCAGTTGCGGCACCAGCCCGTGCAGCCGGCGGATGCCCGAGGGCTCCTGATCCAGCGCCACCAGCGCCGGGCCGGCAAGGCCGGTGATCCGGTCGGTCAGTGCGCGCAACTTGTCGGCGCTTTCACCCCGGCAGCGGGCATCCGACATGCGTCGCGCGACATATTCCGCCCGCGTTTCACCGATCAGAAGGGCGCGGCCGCCCTGATCCAGGAAACGCGCCATCGGATCGGTCAGCATCAGGTCGTCAATCGCCGGCAACAGCACGGCATGGGCATCGGCCTCCAGGCACATCTCAGGTTTCTTTGCGGGTTGAATTCAGTCGGCCGGATCGCCCGGCGCCAAGCCTCGCGCGCGCAAGAGCGCGTCCAGATCCTCGCCTCTGGCGACCGCCTCGGCGATATCGGCGGCGGCCTCGTGCCCGACCAGGGGCACCAGCCCGGCGGCAAGGGTGCCGGGTGCCGACAGATTGCCGGCGCAAGCCTCGGGCACCGCCCGAATGTCCTGCACGCAGCGTTCGGCAAAGATGCGGGCGGCGCTCTCGATCATGCCCAGGCTGGTCAACAGGCAATGCGCCATCAGCGGCACGAAGGCGTTGCGTTGCAACTGCCCGGCCTCGGCCGCCATACCAACGGCGACATCGGCCCCGGCAACGTGAAAGGCAACCTGGCTGACCATTTCCGGGATCACGGGATTGACCTTGCCCGCGATCAGCGGCGACCCGGGCTGGACGGCGGGAAGGGCGATCTCGCCGATGCCGCCGCGCGGACCGCTGGACAGCAGGCGCAGGTCGTTGGCGATCTTGGAAAGCGTCACCGCGATGCCGCGCAAGAGCGATGAGAACTGCACCAGGCCAGCGCTGTTCCAGGCCGCACAGACCAGATCGTCGTCGCGGCGCAGGGGCAGTTCGGTCAGGCGCTGCAACTCGGCGATCACCGTCTCGGCGAAATCCGGCTGCGCGGCCAGGCCGGTGCCGACCATGGTGCCGCCCAGGTTCAGCCCCGCCAGGCCTTGCGAGGCCGGCCAGATCCGTGCCGCCTCGTGCCGCAGCGCGGTCGAGAAGGCGTGGAACTCTTCGCCCAGGGTCATCGGCGCCGCGTCCTGCAGATGGGTGCGCGCCAGCTTGAGGATGCCGCCGAATTCCTGCGCCTTTCCGGCAAAGGCTTCGGCCAGCGCCAGCAGCGCCCGTTCCAGCCCAGGCGCGCCCTGCATCAGCGCGATGCGCAGCGCCGTGGCATGGACGTCGGTGGTGGATTGCGAGCGGTTGACGTCGCGGATCGGATGCAGGTGCTCATACTGGCCGCAGGCGCGGCCCATCAGCTCCAGCCCGCGATTGGCGATCACCTCGTTCAGGTTCATGTGGCTGGAGGTGCCGCCGCCGCCCTGGAACACATCGATGACGAAATGACCGGCATGCTGGCCGGCCATCAATTCGTCGCAAACCCGGCCGATCACCTCGGCCTTGCGCGCCGACAGCTTGCCCAGCCGGTAATTCGCCGCTGCTGCCGCCTTTTTCGTCAGCGCCATGGCGCGGATCAGCGGCGCCAGCGACCCGATCTTCATGCCCGAGACCGGGAAGTTCTCGGCCGCGCGCAGCGTGTTGATGCCATAGAGCGCCTCGCCCGGCAGCCGGCGGCTGCCCAGTTCATCGCTTTCGATGCGGATCCAGGATTCGCCGGAAATCATTGCGCCTCCTTGGTGCCTGTCAGCCCTTGGGGTGCAGCTCGACCGCCAGCCAGACGGAATCGGTGTCGGCGTAGTAGCGGTGCCATGGATAGGTCCATTGGTTCGGGCCGGTCACGCGGCAGAACGGATCATGCGAATAGCCGGTCGGCATGATCACATCCTCGTAGAGGGTATTCTCGTCGCGTTCGGCGAATTTCTGCATCCGGCCGAGGCCGTGGATCTGGGTATGCACCTCAAGAAAGGGATGCTCGTTATGGATGAAGCAATCCGTATCGCCCGGCGACCACCACAGGTTCAGCTTCAGCTCGAACTCCTGCGGTTCCTCGGCCGTGCGGCGTTCGTTGGTAAAGACATGGGGGTCGGTCGTGACCAGGCCGATGCTGTCCTGGGCCGAGATGAACAGCGGCGTGTCGCGCGGAAAGCTCTTGATCCGGTTGCCGAGCCAGTCCCAGCCGCGGAACATGCAGCCACCGAGGTTTGTGGGCTTGAGCACCTTGATGATCGCGGCCCGCTCGCCCGAGCGAATCGTCCCGCCCCTGAGCCAGGTCGACTTCCACGCCGGGACGATGGCGGGATGATCGGTGCCGGTCACCAGCGGTTCGGGCGACAGGTTGACGACGACGGCGTCCTCGACCAGGTAATCCTTAGGATTTTCAACGAGCTGCGCCTTAATGAACTCGTCGGCAAAGGCAAGGTCGCGGATCTGGTTGTGCATGGTGATGTCCCCGAGGATGCTGGATATGGCGCAAGGACAGCACGGAAAGACCTTCCAGACCATTGCGCGACCACCGCAAAACTGACGCAGACTGGCGCAGTTCCAGGCATCGCGTGCGTCGGTTCAGACCGGCTTGATCATGTCGGGGCTTTCGCCCAGATATTCGCGCGCCTCGCGGGGGATCGAGGCATCGTTCATGTCCAGCGTCGTGGTCGCCTGCAGCTCCGCCCGGCTCAGCAAACCGGGGCGGCGGTAATGCAGCACCGCGCGGGTCGAGAAGGGCTGGCGAAACATCGTCGCCGCGACACCGCTGACGATGCCGAACATGAAGCGCTTGGCGCTGCGCTGCACGGTCGAGAAGATGCCAAAGGTGAATTCGTTGCGCTGCACCGTCTCGAAGTCGATGGTGAAGACGCGGTCCTCTACCGGGAAGGTGAAGCCGTGATACTTGAAGATGTATTCGGTGCGCGACGGGTCGTCGTAGCTGGGAAAACGCTCGACGTAATAGTGGTTCAGGAAATCCCCGCTTTGGAAGATGCAGAAGGCCGAGCGCAGGATCTTGCGCGCGTAGATCGAGGAATACTGGTAGCGGTCATAGCAGCCGACATATTCCCCCATGTCGATCTTGGTCGAGACCGCCACCGTATCGAGAAAGCGCGCGACCTGCGGCGCCCGGCGCAGATGGTCCAGCACGTCGAAGAAGTTGCCGTCGACCAGAGCGCGGAAACGCTCATGTTCGCTGAACAGGATGTCGGGGCCGAGGCCGAAGAAATTCGCGATCAGGCGTGTGTTGCCCGACGAGGGCATGTGGCGGCCCGACAGGTATTTGTTGAACTGCTGCCGATTGATGCCGAGCTTGCGGCAGATCTGCGAGATCGAGCCCTGCCGGTCGCAAAGCAGGCGCAGGTTTGCGGCGAAATTCGCCATGCGGTCGGCGGGGTCGTGGGTAAGGTCTGACCGGGTCATCTCCAGATCCTTGCGCAGACCGTGCGTCAGTCTGCGTCATGAAACGAATGAATGCGAAATTGCGACAAATTCGTCAAGGCCGCAGCATGCTGGCAGTTGAACGCAGATTTGCACCGCCATGCCAAGGGTGCAGCAACCAGACGGGGAATCTCATGAAGCTTACCGGTGGACAAGTCGTAGCGCGTGCGCTGAAGGAATACGGCGTCGAATATGTCGCGGGCGTGCCGGGCCACGGCATCTGGTCGCTGTTCGACGCCTTCCTGCAGGAAGGCTCCGAGATCCCCTTCATCCAGGTCATGCACGAGCAGAGTGCCGTCCATATGGCGGATGGCTATTATCGCGCCTGCGGCAAGCCGATGGCCTGCTCGACCTCGGTCGGGCCGGGGGCGGCGAACACGATCATCGGCCTGGCGACCGCCTATACCGATTCGACGGCGGTGTTCTATGTCTCCGGCTCGCCGCAGACCTACATGCAGGGCCACGGCACCATGCAGGAGATCGAGCGTCAGCAGGACAACGCCTTCCCGCGCATCACCGAACAGGTGACCAAGCGCGCCTGGCAGGCCCATTCGGTCAGGACGCTGCCCTCGATCATGCACCGCGCCTTCAGCGAGATGCTGACCGGCCGCCCCGGCCCGGTTCATGTCGAAGTCCCGATGGATGTTCAGGTCGAGGCCGAGGAGGTCACCATCCACCCGCTGGACAAGCGCCTGCCCGTCGGAGTCGCTTATCCCGATCCCAAGGCGATCGAGGCGGCCGCCAAGGTCCTGCTGTCGGCCCGCCGCCCGGTGATCGTCGCCGGCGGCGGGGCGATCACCGCCGATGCGTCGGCCGAACTGACCGCGCTGGCCGAAAAGCTGGGCGCAGCCGTGTCCATCACCTGGAACGGCAAGGGTGCCATCGCCGAGGACAACGAGTTGTTCATCGGCGCCGTCGGCCAGACCGGCACCACCTGCGGCAACCAGATCACCGCCTCGGCCGATGTGGTGGTCTCGGTGGGCTGCCGCTTCACCGACTGGTCGGCCTCGTCCTATGCCAAGGGCGTGTCCTTCAGCTTCCCGCCCGGCAAGCTGATCCATATCGACCTGGACCCGCGCGAGATCGGCAAGACCTATCCGACCGAGGTCGGCATCGTCTCGGACGCGAAGATCGCGCTTGGCCAGCTGCTGGAGGCGATCAGCGATGCCGACGCCACTGCGCTGCGCGACCGCAACGCCGATTTCCACGCCGAGGTGCAAAAGGCCAAGGCCGACTGGCACGCACAGGTCGAACCGCGCGAGAACAGCCGCGAGACCCCTTTTACCTCGCAGCGGCCGCTGGTCGCGCTGCGCAAGGTGCTGCCGCGCGACGGGATCGTCGTGGTCGGCTCGGGCAACACGCAGGGCGCAGTGAAGCAGAGCTTCCCGGTCTACGAGCCGCGCACCCATCTTACCTCGGGCTCGTTCTCGCCGATGGGCTGGGCAGTTCCGGCCGCCATGGGCGCCAAGCTGGCCTGCCCCGACAAGAAGGTCGTGGCCATCGTCGGCGACGGCGACTTCATGATGTCGCTGCCCGAAATGGGCACCGCCGTGATGAACGGCATCAACGTGGTCTTCCTGGTGCTGAACAACCAGGGCTACATGTCGATCCGCGGCGGCCAGCGCAAGTTCATGGGTCGTCACATCGCGTCCGAATTTAACCACCATGCCGGCAACGGCGAACCATATTCCGCTGACATCGCCGCCACCGCCCGCGCTTTCGGCCTCGACGCGTGGAAAGTGGAGAAGGACGAGGATCTGGAACCCGCCCTAGAGGCCGCACTGAACACAGATGGCCCGACGCTGGTTGAGGTGATGGTGTCGCGCGATGCGGCGGGCCCCTTCGCCACTGGCTGGTGGGACTTTCCTTCGCCCGCTTATTACGAGAAGGAGCAAGCGGCCTACGCCGAAATGCGCGCTAAAGAGCAAATGCTCTGATCTTGCTGGGGGTGACCCCGGCCGCCCCCGCCCCCTGCCTTTCATCCTATTCCAGAAATCAGCTTGGGTGGCCGCAAGGTTTCCACCCCCAGAGGTAGATTTGCCATGATCCGGCATGTGAAGACCGCGCGCCTCACGCAAGGCGACCAGACCGATCCCTCCGTCACCGAGGCCGTCCGCGCCCTTCTGGCACAGGTCGCCGAAGGTGGTGACAAGGCCGTGCGCGCACTCAGCATCAAATTCGACGGGCTCGATCGGGACAGCTATCGCTTGACCGAGGCCGAAATCGCGGGTTGCGTCAACGGACTGACCAAACAGGAACGCCACGATCTGGATTTCGCGCAGGAACAGATCCGCAATTTCGCCCAGGCCCAGCGGGATACCATGTTGGACCTCGAGGTCGAGACCCTGCCAGGCGTCATCCTCGGCCACAAGAACGTGCCAATCCAGAATGTCGGCTGTTATGTGCCGGGCGGGAAATATCCGCTGCTGGCCTCGGCTCATATGACCGTGCTGACTGCCAAGGTCGCCGGATGCCAGCGCGTCATCACCTGCGCCCCGCCCTTCAAGGGCCGGATCGCCGAAAAGATCGTCGCGGCACAGGCGCTGGCCGGCGCGGAAGAGATCTATTGCCTCGGCGGCGTGCAGGCAATCGCCGCCATGGGCTACGGCACCGAAAGCATAGCCCCAGTGGACATGCTGGCCGGTCCCGGCAACGCCTATGTCGCCGAGGCCAAGCGGTTGCTCTTCGGCAAGGTCGGCATCGACCTCTTCGCCGGCCCGACCGAGACGCTGGTCATCGCCGACGACAGCGTGGACGGCGAGATCTGCGCCACCGATCTGTTGGGTCAGGCCGAGCACGGCGCGAACTCGCCGGCAGTGATGATCACCAATTCCGAAAAGCTGGCCCGTGACACGCTGCGCGAGATCGAGCGCCTGCTGACGATCTTGCCCACCGCTGAGATCGCACGCAAGGCATGGGAGGATTACGGCGAGATCATCCTCTGCGACACGCTGGACGAGATGGTGGCCGAGGGTGATCGCGTGGCCTCGGAACATGTGCAGGTGATGACCGCCGATCCCGACTATTTCCTGAACAACATGACGAACTATGGCGCGCTGTTTCTTGGCGCGCGCACCAATGTCGCCTTCGGGGACAAGGTGATCGGCACCAACCACACGCTGCCGACATTGCGGGCCGCGCGCTATACCGGCGGGCTGTGGGTCGGGAAGTTCCTCAAGACCTGCACCTACCAGAAAGTCCTGACCGACGAAGCCTCAACCATGATCGGCGCGTATGCGTCGCGCCTGTGCCACATGGAAGGCTTCGTCGGTCATGCCGAGCAAGCAAATATCCGCGTCCGCCGCTATGGCGGCCGAAACGTGGAGTACGGCGCCGCTGTCGAGGCCTGAACTTAAACGGTCCGAGAAGAGCAGAACGCCGCCGGACTTCCATTCCTCATGAAATCAGGGAGATTCCCAATGAAGAGCCTTTATTCATCTTTCCTCGCAAGCTCTCTCGCGCTGATGGCCGCGATGCCCGCCCAGGCCGAGACAAGGTTGGAGGTCATGCACCACTGGGTCGCCGAAAGTGAAGCCGCTGCCCTGAATGTCGTTCGCGAAGCTCTCGCTGCGAAAGGCTTCGGTTGGCAGGACAGTGCGGTTGGGGGGCAATCCGGTGGCAACATGCAGCAGGCATTGCGCAGCCGCCTTGCTTCGGGAAACCCGCCCGGCTCGATGCAGTTTATCGGTTGGGAAGGTATCGACTGGTCGGCCGAGGGCGTGATGCGCGATCTGAACGCACTTGCCGAGGCGAATGGCTGGGAAGCCACGATCGCCCCGCAAGTGTTGCCCTTCGTCAAGAACGGTGACGATCTGATCGCGGTGCCGATCAACATGCACCGTCAGAACTGGGTTTGGGCGAACAAGGCCGCATTCGACAAGGCCGGCATTGACCAGCCCGGCACCTGGGCCGAACTGATCGAGGACGGGGCGAGGCTGAGGGAGGCCGGCGTCATCCCGCTGGCCATGGGCGACGAGCCCTGGCAGATTCAGGTGATCTTTGATGCCCTGGTCGCCGATATCGGCGGTCCCGAGTTCTATAACAAGGCGCTGGTCGATCTGGACCCCGAGGCACTCTCATCGGATACCATGAAGCAGGTTTTCGATACCTTGCGGCAGGTCCGCGGGCTGGTCGACAATGGGTTTACTGGGCGCGACTGGGCCGTAGCTTCTGGTATGGTGATCGATGGCCAGGCCGCCATGCAGATCATGGGCGACTGGGCCAAGGGCGAGTTCCTTGCCAAGGGCCTCAAGCCGGGCGAGGATTTCCTGTGCTTCGCCACGCCTTCGGAAACCCCGTCCTTCCAATGGCTGATCGACAGTTTCGGCATGTTCGAGGTGAGCGATCCAGAGGTGACAAAGGCGCAGGATGCCTTGGCCGAGGTGGTCATGGACCCCAAGGTGCAGCATGACTTCAACCTGATCAAGGGCTCGATCCCGGCCCGCACCGACCTGCCAGTGGACGATTTCGACGATTGCGCGAAGAAGGGCTTCGAGGATCGCGCCGTCGCGATCGAGAACGGCGCCATGCTCGGTGCCTCGACCCATGGCTTTGCCAGCCAGCCGCATTTCTCCACCGTATTCGGCGATGTCGTCGCGCAGTTCTTCGTGACCGATATGGCCTCGGAGGACGCGGTGCAGATGCTGGTCAGCGGGATCGACAACGCCCGCTGATCCCGCCTGCGGACCGGGCCTGCCGGATATCCTCGATCCGGCGGGTCCTGCCGCACCATACCCCTTTTTTCTGGAGAGGATCGTCATGACCCGAAAGAAAAGCATTTCCGATCGGCTGGCCGATTGGCTCCCGCGCCTGGTCATGGCGCCAAGCCTGCTGGTGATCCTTGTCGGCGTCTATCTGTTCATCGCCTGGACCGGCTGGATCTCGCTGTCTTCGTCCCGGATGGTGCCGCAATACGATTTCGTCGGGCTGGAGCAGTATTACCGGCTGTGGGCCACGCCGCGCTGGCACACGGCGGTGGCGAACCTGTTCATCTTCTCGGCGCTGTTCCTGGTCGTGACCATCGGTGTCGGGCTGGTCATGGCGATCCTCCTGGACCAGAACATCCGGGCCGAGGGCGCGTTGCGCGCCGTCTATCTCTACCCGATGGCACTCTCGTTCATCGTCACCGGTACGGCCTGGAAATGGATCCTGAACCCGGACCTCGGCATCCAGAAGGTGGTCAACGGGCTTGGCTGGGAAAGCTTCGTCTTCAACTGGATCACCCAGCCGAAATTCGCCATCTACACCATCGTCATCGCCGCGGTCTGGCAATCCTCGGGCTTCGCCATGGCCATTTTCCTGGCCGGGCTGCGCGGCATCGACAATTCGGTGATCAAGGCCGCGCAGATCGAGGGCGCCACGCTGCCCCGTATCTATGCCAGCATCATCGTGCCGATGCTGCGCCCCGCCTTCCTGTCGGTGATCGTGCTGCTGAGCTATATCGCCATCAAGAACTTCGACCTCGTGCTGGCCATGACCAACGGGGGGCCGGGCAATGCGACCGAGGTGCCCTCGACCTTCATGTTCTCGGCCACGTTCCGGCGCAACCAGATGGGCGTCGGCGCGGCCAGCGCCATGATGATGCTGATGACCGTCGCGGCGATCATCATCCCCTATCTCTATTCCGAGCTGAAGGAGGGTCGCCATGGCCAGTGAATACGGCTCTGCCCCGCGCTCGCGCATGATCGGGCGGACCTTCATCTATGGCAGCCTGGCGCTGTTGGCCGCGCTTTACCTGATGCCGCTCTGGGTGATGATCACCACCTCGCTCAAATCGCTGGACGAGATCTATGGCGGCTCGTTCATCGGCCTGCCCGAGGCGGTCACGTTCGAGGCCTGGGGCAAGGCCTGGAGCCAGGCTTGCATCGGCACCGCCTGCACGGGGTTGAAGCCCTATTTCATCAACTCGTTGATGATGGTCGTCCCGGCGGTCCTGCTGTCCACGGGCATCGGGGCGCTGAACGGCTATGTGCTGACGAAATGGCGCTTTCGCGGCGCCAACCTGGTCTTCGGGTTGATCCTGTTCGGCTGCTTCCTGCCCTTCCAGGCGGTCTTGCTGCCGATGGCGCAGGTGCTGGGCAAGCTTGGGCTGTCGGGCACGATCCCGGGCCTGGTGCTGGTGCATACCGTCTATGGCATCTGCTTCACCACGCTGTTCTTCCGCAACTATTTCGTCACCATCCCGGACGAGCTGACCAAGGCGGCGCAGATCGACGGTGCGGGCTTCTTCCGCATCTTCTTCTCGATCATGCTGCCGGCGGCGCTGCCGATCATGGTCGTCTCGTGCATCTGGCAGTTCACCCAGATCTGGAACGATTTCCTGTTCGGCGTGTCCTTCACCGCCGGGGAATCCTCGCCCGTCACCGTGGCGCTGAACAACGTGGTGAACGTCACCATGGGCCGCAAACAGTATAACGTCGACATGGCCGCCGCCATGATCGCCGCTCTTCCCACCCTTGTCGTCTATGTCGTCGCGGGCCGCTATTTCGTCCGTGGGCTGACCGCCGGCGCAGTGAAAGGCTGACCGATATGGCTACTCTTGAAATCGATCGCGTCCGCAAGGCCTATGGCAGCATGGAGGTGCTCAAGGAGGTCAGCATCTCGATCGGCAGCGGGGACTTCCTGGTGTTGCTCGGCCCCTCGGGCTGCGGCAAGTCCACGCTGCTCAACATGATCGCGGGCCTTGAGGGCATCACCGCCGGCCAGATCCGCATCGACGGCGATGTGGTGAACGACCTCTCGCCCAAGGACCGCGACATCGCCATGGTGTTCCAGTCCTATGCGCTCTACCCCACCATGACGGTGCGCCAGAACATCGAGTTCGGCATGAAGATCCGCGGCGTGCCGCCAGCCGAGCGCGACAAGGCCACCCGCGAGGCGGCCGAGCTGTTGCAGATGGCGCACCTTCTGGATCGCCGCCCCTCGCAACTGTCGGGCGGGCAGCGACAGCGGGTCGCCATGGGCCGCGCGCTGGTCCGTCATCCCAAGCTGTTCCTGTTCGACGAGCCGCTGTCGAACCTGGACGCCAAGCTGCGCGTGGACATGCGCACCGAGATCAAGCGCCTGCACCAGCGGCTGGGCACCACCATCGTCTATGTGACGCATGACCAGATCGAGGCGATGACGCTCGCCACCCGCGTCGCGGTGATGAAGGACGGCATCGTGCAGCATCTGGACGAGCCGCAGGTGGTCTATGACCGGCCGGCCAATGTCTATGTGGCGCGTTTCGTGGGCTCGCCGGCGATGAACATCATCCCGGGCCGCCTGATCGAGGGTGCCGCGGGGCCGGAGCTGGAGATGGACCAGCCCGATGGCGGCAGGTCGCGCATTTCCGGCGTGGCGCTCAGCGAGGCCGCGCGACGGCAATATGCCGGCAAGCCGGTGCTGGTCGGCATCCGACCCGAGGGTTTTTCCGTCGCCGAGCCGGGCCAGCAGGCCGTGCAGGCCGCCATCGAGGTGGTCGAGCCCACCGGTCCCGATACGCTTGCCATGTTCACCCTGGGCGGTGTCGAGGTGATCGCCCGGCTTGCACCGCGCACCGCGCAAGCGGGCCAGACCGCCCGGCTTGCGGTCGAGATGGCCAAGGTGGTTCTGTTCGATCCGCAGACCGAAATCCGCATCGACTGAGGTGACCATGAGCACGGACAGCGATGTCATCATCATCGGTTCGGGCATCGGGGGCGCCACGCTCGCTTCGGCGCTGGCTCCAACGGGTGCGCGTATCCTGATCCTGGAACGCGGCGAGCATCTGGCCGACACGGCCGAGGCGCGCGACGATGTGGCGATCTTCGAGCGGGGCTTCTATCGCTCGGACGAGGAATGGATCGGCTCCGACGGCAAGAAATTCCTGCCGGGGAACTATTACTACGTCGGCGGCAACTCGAAATTCTACGGCGCGGTGATGTATCGCTACCGCGTCGAGGATTTCAGGGCGCGACCGCATCTGCAGGGCACCTCGCCCGGCTGGGATATGTCCTATGACGACATGGAGCCGTGGTATGCCCGGGCCGAGGCGCTCTTCAAGGTGCGCGGCGCGACCGGGCAGGACCCGACCGAGCCTCCCCGGTCGGGTCCGTTTCCCTTTCCGCCGGTCCCGGACGAGCCGGCGCTACAACTGGTGCGCGAGCGGCTGAAGCGGGCGGGCGTCCATCCCGCCAGCCTGCCGCTGGCCATCGACATCGATGCCTGGCTGAAGCGCGGCCGGACCGGATGGGACGCCTTCCCCAATACCGGCGGCGCCGGCAAGATCGATGCCGAGGTTGGACCGCTGGCCGATGCGCTGAAGTATCCCAACGTGCGGCTGATCACCGGCGCGCAGGTAATGCGGTTGGAAACCGACGCGGATGGGCACGAGGTGGTTGCGGCGGTCCTTCGCCGCAACGGGCGAGAGGAGCGCCTGACCGCGCGGCATTTCGCCGTGGCGGCGGGGGCGGTGCAATCGGCGGCACTGCTGCTGCGCTCGGCCAACGCGGCGCATCCGACTGGGCTGGGCAACCGCTCGGACCAGCTTGGCCGGAACTTCATGAATCATAACACCAGCGCGATGATCACGCTGAACCCGTTTCTGCGAAATGACTCGATCTATCAGAAAACGCTGTTCTTCAACGATTTCTACAACGACGATCCGCAGGTTCATGCGCCGCTTGGCAATGTGCAGCTTCTGGGACGGATCACCGGCAATATCCTCAAGGCGCAGGTGCCGGCCATGCCGCGTTTCCTGGCAAGGCTGATGGCCGACCGCGCCTTCGGCTGGTTTCTGACCAGCGAGGACCTGCCCAATCCGAACAGTCGTGTCCTGGTTCGGGGCGAGGATATCGTCATGGACTGGCAGCGCTCCAACATGGATGCGCATCACCTGTTGATCAAGCGCACCAGGCAGGTGATGAAGCGGGCGGGATTCCCGGTGGTGATGGTGCGGATATTCGGCAACAAGACCACCTCACATCAATGCGGCACCGCGCGCCTCGGTGCCGATCCGCGTGCTTCCGTCGTCGATCTGGACTGCCGGAGCCACGACATTCCCAATCTATGGATCACCGACGCCTCGGTCCTTCCCACTTCGGCCGCGGTAAACCCGGCCCTTACGATCGCCGCGCTAGCCCTCAAGGCAGGCGAGGCGATGCGCCAGCTCGATGCCCAGCTCTGACACTCCGGCGCGCCTTGGCAAAGCCACGATCCGAGGCGAGAAACCGCTCCAGCCTCGGCACCACGAGCTTCTGCGGCGGGACCGGCCCATGCTCTCCAATACGCAACTCGCCATAAAGCATCAGATCCCTGTGCAGGCCGGCGGGAAGTTCGACGGTCAGCTTCACTTGACAGTAATGATGCAGCCTTCGGTATGACCTGATCATACTCAAATCACGGCCAAGGCAAACCTTGATATGACCTTGGTCTAAGCAAGGGCGGTAAGGCCGCGAACTGGACGCCCTGTTCAGCGATGCCGACACCCGCCGCGTGATCCGCCCTTGCCTCGATCGGCCTGTTCCCTTGCATCAGTCGTCCGGCGATGATCGCCCGCAAACCGGCACCGGAGCAGTAATCAGCGCAGGCAGGGGCTGCAGCACCGGCATGATCGAGTCTTCCCCAGCGCCCTGACGCGGCGACCTCCGGCTCCTGACGACGCATCATTGCATGATCGGGGGGTGTTGGAATCACGCCCGACCCGACCAGATCTTCGCCGCCTGCTGCGCCTCCCACATCGCGAGATAGCGGCCCGGCTGTGCGAGCAGCGCGGAATGCGTGCCGAGCTGGACGATGCGCCCGTCATCCACGACGGCGATCTGATCCGCGCCTGCGATGGTCGACAGCCGATGGGCGATCACGATGACCGTGCGGTCGCGCACGACGGCATCGATGGCGCGC
Organism: Paracoccus pantotrophus; assembly: GCF_008824185.1. NCBI lineage: Bacteria > Pseudomonadati > Pseudomonadota > Alphaproteobacteria > Rhodobacterales > Paracoccaceae > Paracoccus > Paracoccus pantotrophus. Next base: position 191,720 of record NZ_CP044423.1, on the reverse strand, counting down.
TGAACGGCACGTTCGCTTTCGGTATCCAGCGCCGCGGTCGGCTCGTCCAGGATCAGGATCGGCGCGTCCTTCAAAAGCGCGCGCGCGATCGAGATGCGCTGACGCTCCCCGCCTGACAGGCGGCTGCCGATCTCGCCCAGGGGCGTGTCCCAGCCCAGCGGAAGTCGCTCGATGAAATCGAGGCATTGCGCGGCACGGGCAGCCTCGCGGACCTCGGCCTCGGTCGCATCCGGGCGGGCCATGCGGATATTGGCCATGACGGTGTCGTTGAACAGATGCACGTCTTGGAACACCACGGACAGCATCCCGCGCAGGGTGCTCTCGGGGATCTGGCGCAGATCCGCCCCGCCGATCAGGATGCGGCCCTTCTGGGGATCGGCATGGCGCAGGATCAGTCGCGCCAGCGTGGTCTTGCCCGATCCCGAGGGACCGACGAGTGCGGTCAGGCTGCCCTCGGGGATCGTCAGATCGACATCGCGCAGGGCCGGGGCATCGGCCCCTGCATAGGCAAAGCTGGCAGCTTCGAATCTGATGCCGCAGTGTGCCGGCGTTCGCGCGGGCAATGCCTGATCCAGGGGGGCAATGGCAAGCAGCGCCTTGATCCGGTCCAGGGCTGCCTCGACCAGTTCCAGGATCGCGGTATAGAGGATGAAGGTCGCCAGCGGCTCGGACAGCCGCACCACGATCACCAGAAGCGCGGCGAAAAGCGCGAGATCCATCGTCCCCGCGACCACGTAGGCCACGCCGAGCCCAAGCATCAGGACCAGCCCGACCTCGACGACGGTCGAGACGATGAGATTCGGCTTTTCTCCCTTGCGATGCCCGTAGATCTGGATCTCCTCGAGCTTGCGGAATGTCCGTTCAAGCCTGCCGGCGCGCGCTCCGGCCTGCAACGCGGCGCGCAACACGGGCAAGCCCTGCGTGTATTCCAGCACATCCGCATTCGCCTGCTGGTGGGCGGCGCCCAGAATGCGCTTGCCGCGTCCGATCGCGGGCCGGCGCCAGCGATACAAAGGCAGGATGGCGGGAAACACGACCAGGATCAGCAGCCCCGCCCGCCAGTCCAACGCCAACAGCGCCAGCCCCGTCACCAGCGGCGTGACGACCGAGATGAAGATCAGGTTGAGAATGGTCAGCGTGGTCAGAAGGTTTTCATCGACGTTGTTGATGACCATCGAGTTCAGCTCGCCGGTGCGGTGGCCGTGCAGCGTCTCCAGCGGCATGCGCCGCATCTGCTCGCCCAACCGCAGCCGGACACGATGCGTGGCCGCGGCCATGCGGCCGTTGAAGTCGAAGCCCTGCGCCCACCACCTTGTCGCCGTCGCCGCGATCATGAGGATCGTGCAGATCCCCAGCCAGCGCAGTGCACCCGGCCAGTCCCTGCCGTCGAAGGCGGCGACAATGACCGGCGCGATGGCCGCCAGCGCCAGCCCCTGCAGCGCTGCGGCAAGCAAGAGGCCGAGAATGGCCGCCCGCAAGCGCGGGGCGTCCTCGCCCACGCTGTCCTGCAACTGGCGCCAAGTCTCGCGGATCGCGGTTGGGCCGGGGCGGCCGGCCGGGATGGTGCGCCCGGTCATTCGGCGGCTCCCTTCCTCATGTGTCCCAGGGTCCATGCCTGCGCCTCGGCATGGCTGGCCCAAAGCCGTGCATAGCGCCCCGGCTGCGCCAGCAGGTCGTGGTGGCGACCCGTCTGGACAAGCCGGCCCGCATCGAAGACCAGGATCTGGTCGGCATGGACGATGCTTTGCAGGCGGTGGGTGACCGTGATCACCGTCTTGCCACGGGTGAGTTCGCCAAGCGCACGGATCAGCGCGGCCTCGTTTTCCGGATCTGCAAAGGCCGTCGCTTCGTCCAGAACGAGGACGGGCCGGTTCTGCAGAATCGCACGTGCGATGGTGATGCGCTGTCGCTGGCCGCCCGACAGCAGCGCGCCCCGCTCGGCGGCCGGCGTGTCGTAACCTTGGGGCAGTGCCGCGATGAAATCATGCGCCTGCGCGGCGCGGGCCGCGGCGATCACCTCTTCATCGGTCGCATCGGGACGACCGAGCCTGATATTCTCGGCGATGCTGTCGGAAAACAGGAAGGTATCCTGAAAGACGAAGGCCACCTGCCGCATGAGGTCGTCGGCGCCCATGTCGCGAATATCGACCCCGCCGATCAGGATGCGGCCGCCGGTCACGTCCCAGAACCGCGGGATCAGCCGCGCAACGGTGCTTTTGCCCGCGCCGGACGGTCCGACCAGCGCCGTCACGCTGCCGGGTGCGGCAACGAAACTGACATGGCGCAGCACCTCGGTCTCGTCGGGGCCATAGCGAAAGCTCACGTCGTCGAAGACCACGCTGGAATCCGCCGGCCGGCGCAAGTGGCCCTGCGCCGGGACCGGCAGCAGCGGCGCGGCCAGCACATCATGGATGCGCGCGATCGACAGCCGCACCTTGTCGATCATGTGGCGCAGCATCATCATAGGCATGACCGACTCGGCCATCCCGGTGCATAGCAGAAGAATTGCCAGCCACCGCACCGCGTCGAGGTCGCCCTCCCGGACCCGCCAGAGCCCCAGCCACAGCACGACGGCCAGCGTCGGAAGCGGGCTGAGGATTGCCCAGGTCATGCGGACCGAACGGCCGGAATCGCGATACCACCGCGCCAGCACCGCCAGATAGGCGTCAAGCGCCTGCTGATACCGGCCAAAGCTGGAGTGGCCGGTGTCGAAATTGCGGACCACCGGCATCGCCTGGACAAACTCGACCACCGCCGCGCTGACCTTCTCGCGCGCTTCGTTGTAAAGCCGCGCCATGTTGCGTCGGCGCTTCTGCGCGCCACGCATCGACAGGATGCCCAGGCCCAGAACCGCCAGCACCGCGAGCGCCATCCGCCAGTCGAGCCAGAACAGGATCGCCGCCGTGGCCAGCGGCGTGACATAGGCGCGGGCATAAAGCGGCGTGCTGTCAGCGACGAAGACGTGCAAAGCCTTGACGTCGTCATGGACTACCTTGGTCAGCCCGCCGGCACCCTGGGCCTGGATATAGCCCAGGGGAACCTCCGCCATCCGCTCGGCCAGACGGCTTCGCAGGATACGCTCCAGCCGGAAGGCGGCATAGTGGGATTGGTTGAACGCACCCAGCCGGGTCAGATAGCTGGCGACCGTCCCCACCAAAGCACCCAGCATCCAGACCCACGGCACCTGGCCCGGATGATCGCGCAGCGCCAGCACCGTCATCGCCAGGCAGATCATCGTAGCGAGGACCGCCAGCCCCGAGACCGCGCCCAACCCCATGGCAAGGCGGATCTGGCGACCTACGGGTTCCATGATGGCCCAGGCCCGGTCGTCGTCATCCCCGCGCTCTGGCCTTGCGGCATGGCTGGCAGCTCTCATGCGCCCTGCTCCCTTGGCATGCAGAGGGGCCGGATGAGGGCTATCCCGGCCCTTGGGGCAGACAGGTCAGAGCCCGTCGCCGGATCGCTTCCGCGGACCCGACGGTTGACCGTCCTGCGATATCGGGGGGCGTTCGTCGACAAGGTTGTGGGCACAGCCATGGACTCCATCCTGTTCGATGCCGTTCAGGTCAGGCGGGCGTCGGGGCCGTCCGTCCGAGCGAACGGTCAACCCGATCGCAGGTCGTGATCTAGGGTCGCCGCGCCTGGATCAGGCGCCACCAGCCCTCGATGCTGGGCTCCTGAAGCAGTTCCCGCGCGCTGACCGTGATGCCCGCCTGCTTCAGTTCGGCGACCAGCTTCAGCACCGACAGCGAATCCAGCCCCAGGAACAGCAGGTTTTCATCGGAACCAATCTCCGCCTCGTCGGGGACAAGCGCCTGCACACGCGTTTCCAGCCATGCCCGGCCGAGCGTTTCGATAGATCCGATGTCGTTCATTTCGATCCCGTCCTGTCCTGCGCGGCCAAGCCTTTCCTTGACACCGCCATTAGTTGAGTATTTTTATCAACCACTATCGCCAGACGCAAGGGGATGAACATGGACCTGACCGCCATGCAGGCAGCCTATTGGACCGGGCGCGATTGGAAGGGGCCGGGTGGCGGCGTATCCGCGCATCTGCATACCGAATTCCAGCCGCAAGGGCTGGAGCCGCAGCGGCTGGACCGCGCGGTGCGCGGGCTGTTCCGCCGGCACCCCATGCTGCGGCTGCGGGTCACGGCCGCAGGCCAGCAGGTGATCCAGCCGCTGGACGACCGCCACGCCCTGCGGGTCGAGGATCTGCGGGCGCTGGCGCCGGATCAGGCGCAGGCGCGGCTGGCCGCGACGCGGCGGCGGATGACGCATCAGCGGCTGGACATCGCCTCGGGCGAGGCGGCGGAATTCCTGCTCAGCCTGCTGCCGGGCGGCGAACAGCGACTGCATGTCGACCTGGACATGATCGCGGCCGATCCCTCCTGCTTCGGGCTGGTCATGGACGACCTGGCCCGGCTTTACGAGGATCCGGCCGGGATCGCTGCGGTCGAGGAACCCGAAGGCTGCTATTTCGACTACCTGGCCCGGCTGCCCCCCGACCCGGCGGCCGAGGCGGCGGATCGGGACTGGTGGCGGGCGCGGCTGCGCGACATGCCGCCGGCGCCCTCGCTGCCGCTGCGCGACGGGGCGGCCGCGCCGGAAAGCAGCCGGATCTCGGCCCTGCTGCCGCCGGCGCAGGCCGCGGCGCTGCGGGGGCTTGCGCGTGAATTGCGGGTCACGCAGACCGCGCTTTACCTGGCGGTCTTTGCCGCCGTGCTGGCGCGGGCGACGGGCGACCGGGCCTTTCGCCTGACGCTGCCGGGCTTCTTCCGCGCCCCGGTGATGCGCGGCGCCTCGCGGCTGGTCGGGGATTTCACCAATATCCTGCCGCTCGGCCTGCGGGTCGGGCCCGAGGCCACGCTGGCCGGACTGGCGCGCGAGGCAGGGCGCGAGATCGCCGAGGCGCTGTCGCATCAGGCCTGCCCCGGCGTCGCCGTGCTGCGCGAGATGTCACGCGGCGGCCAGGGCGTGGAATCCGCGCCGGTGGTCTTTACCAGCGGGCTCGACCTGGACGGGGCGCAGCGCCAGCTGTTGAGCCCCCGCGTCGGCCGGCTGTTCGGGCGACTGGTCTGGAGCGTCTCGCAGGCGCCGCAGGTTGCGCTGGACGTGCAGGTCGCATCGCTGGCCGAGGGCGTGCTGCTGAACTGGGACCTGCGGCTTGACGCGCTGCCCGGCGACTGGGTCCGCACCGGTTTCGATGCCTGCCACGCGGCGCTGTGCCGGCTGGCCGATGCGCCCGATCTGGCGGCGGCGCCGCTGTCGGACTGGCTGCCGGCACCGATGCGGATGCGGCGGCTGGGCGAGCTGCAAAAGGCCTATCTGCTGGGCCGCGAGGCCGAGCTGCCGCTGGGCCGCACCGCCATGCAGGAATATCGCTGCTATCGCGGCCCGCTGGATGCCGAAGCCCTGGCGCTTCGGGCCAAGGCGCTGATCGAGCGGCACGAGGCGCTGCGCTGCCGGCTCGACCCTGCCCATTCCGCGCTGCGCGTGCTGGACGAAGCCGAGCCGCCGCTGGAACGGATCGACCTTTCGGGACTGGCCGTCGATGAGGCCGAGGCGCAGCTCTCTGCCCTGCAGGACGAGTTCGCCCGCGCATCGCTGCCGCTGGACGGGTTGCTGTGGCGGCTGATGCTGGTGCAATTGCCCCGGCCCCGGGAACAGGCATTGCTGGTCAAGATGGACGCGCTGGCGCTGGACGGCGCCGGGATCGCGCAGGTGATCGCCGAACTGCTGGCGCCCGGGTTGCCGCCGGCCTCCGCCCTGCCCGAGCCGCCGCCCGAACAATCCGACCGCGCCGCCGATGCCGACTGGTGGCGCGCGCGTCTGGCCGGGGTCGAAGGGCCGCCGCGCCTGCCCTGGCGGCAACCGCCGGAGGGCATCGACCGCCCGCGCTGGCGCCGCGACAGCCGCCGCATCCCGCGCGATCAGCTGGCGCGCCTGGCCCGGCTGGCGGCGGCGCAGAAACTGACCCGCAACAGCATCGCCATGGCCGTGGTGCTGGAGGTGCTGGCGCGCTGGACCCCGGACCTGGCGCCCTGTGTCGCGGTGCCGGTGGCGCCACCGCCGGGCGGGGCGCTGGCCAACCGCTCGTCCTTCATCGCCGTCGACTATCGCGCCGACCGGGGCGGCTTCCTGGACCATGCCCGCCGGTTGCAGGAGGACCTGCTGGAGGGCATGGCGCATCCCGGTCTGTCGGGGGTCGGCCTCAGCCGGCTGCTGCTGGCGCAGAACGGCGGTCGGATCGCGCTGCCGGTGGTGCTGACCAACGGCATGGGCTGGGACCGGGTGCCCGCCGATGCCGGGCTGCGGCTGGTGGACGGGCTGGTGCAGACCCCGCAGGTCGCGCTGGACCTGCGGCTGGCGCTGGATGCGGAGGGTGCGCTGCTGCTGCAAGCCGATCACGTCGAGCAGGCGCTGGAGCCTGCGGTCGTCGGCGCGTTGCTGGACGCCGCCGCCCGCGCCTTCGCCGCGCTGGCCGGGCGGGACGAGCTGACCCTGGCCGGCGCCGATTTCCTGCCGCCGCCACCCGCGGCCCCCGCCGGGGCGGAACATGCCGGCCCCGGCCATCTGGAGCGCATCGCGGCGCAGCTGTTCGACGGCGATCCCGACCGCACGGCCCTGATCTGCGACACCCGCAGCACCAGCTACGGCGCGCTTGGCCTGCGGGTGCGGCGCGTGATGGCCGGGCTGGCCGCGCGCGGGCTCGCGCCGGGCGACATGGTCGCGATCTGCCTGCCGCGCGGGCCCGAGCATCTGGTGCTGACGCTGGCCTGCGCCTTCTCGGGGCTGGTCTGGGTGCCCATCGACGCCGCCGCGCCGCCCGAGCGGCGCGACTACCTGCTGCGCAATTCCGCGCCGCGGCTGGTCGTGGCCGCAACCGACCTGCCCGGCTGGCCGCTGGCCTCGCCCCGCACCCTCGAAGCGCATGACCCGGCCCCGATCCCGCAGGGACTGGCCGCGCTGTCCCGTTCCGAAGCGGCCGCCTATTACCTTTACACCTCGGGCACCACCGGGCGGCCGAAATGCGTGGTGCTGAACAATCGCGCCACCGCGAATGTCATCGGCCATACGCTGGATGCCTGGGGGATCGGTGCCGAGGACGCGGTGATCTCGGTCACGCCGCTGCATCACGACATGTCGGTCTTCGACCTGTTCGGCACCCTGGCCGCCGGCGCGCGGCTGGTGATGCCCGCGCCGGCCGAGGAAAAGGACGCCCTTGCCTGGAACCGTCTGGTGCGCGACCACGGCGTGACCGTCTGGTGCTCGGTCCCCGCCATCGTCGAGATGCTGCTGGCCTGCGCGCCGGATGACGGGCTGGCCTCGCTGCGGCTGGTGGCGCAGGGCGGCGACTACATCAAGCCGGCGGTGATCGACCGGCTGCGCCGGCTGCGGCCCGATGCGGCGCTGTGGTCGCTGGGCGGCCCGACCGAGACCACGATCTGGAGCATCTGGCACCGGATCGGCCCCGAGGACGACCGCATCATCCCCTATGGCCGCGCCCTGCCCGGCAACCGCTACCTGCTGCTGAACCCGCAGGGCGAACCCTGCCCCGAGGGCGTGGCCGGCCGCATCCACACCACGGGCGTGAACCTGGCGCTCGGCTATCTGCGCGACGGCGCGCTGGAACAGACCGACTTCACCGAGGTCGGTGGCATCCGCGCCTTTCGCAGCGGCGACCTGGGGCGGCTGCGCGGCGACGGCACCATCCTGTTCGACAGCCGGGTGAACGGCTATGTCAAGGTGCGCGGCGTGCGCATCTCGCTGGCCGATGTCGAGGCCGAGCTGGCCGCCCATCCCGCCGTCGCGCAGGCCCTGGTCGTGGACATTCCCGACGCGCGGGGCGAGACGGTGCTGGCCGCGCTGGTCGCCGGTCGCGACCTGCCCGAACCGGCCGCGCTGCGCGCCTTCCTGCGCGAACGGCTGCCGCAATCGCACCTTCCCGACCGCATCCTTGCAATCCCGGCGCTGCCGCTGTCGGCCAACGGCAAGCCCGACCGCCGCCGCGCGCGCCAGATCGCGGGCCAGCCCGGCCCCGAGCCAACCGCACCGCCAGAAGCGCCAGGTGCCGAGCCGGCGGACGCGCTGACGGGCCTGATCCTCGCCGCCTTCCGCGAGGCGCTCGGTGCGCCCGGAATGGGGCCCGAGGACGATTTCTTCGACCATGGCGGGCATTCTCTGGTCGCGACCCGGATCATCGGCAGGCTGCAGGCCGAGCATGGCATCGCCCTGCGCTTCACCGACATCTTCCGCCATCCGACCGCCCTCGCGCTGGCCGGGATCGCCACCCGCAGCGCGCCGGCCGCGCCGATGCCCGCAGCCGGGGACGACGCGGCCGAACCCCAGGCGGCGCCCCTGTCGCTGGCGCAGCAATCGCTGTGGAAGGCCTATGCCGCCTTCGGCTATGGCGGCATCTTCAATCTGCCCTTTGCCCTGCGTTTCCCGACCCCGGTGGACGAAGCGGTCTTCGGGCTGGCCTTCGGCGACCTGATCCGCCGCCATCCCGTGCTGCGCAGCCATTTCCGCGAGGAAAACGGCCAGCCGCTGCAAGACGTGGTCCCGGTCGAGCGGCTGGGCGATTATCGCTGGTTCTGGATCAGCGCCGAGGCGGGCGAGGCAAACCGCCGGACCGAGGCCGGCCATGTCTTCGACCTTGCCCGCGAATTGCCGCTGCGGCTGCGCTTCTTCCGCGAGGGGGACGAGCAGGTGCTGTCCATGCTGTTCCACCATATCGTGCTGGACGAATGGTCGCTGAACCTGCTGATGGACCAGCTTGGCCACGCCTATCGCCAGCGCGCGGCGGGGCTGGCGCCGGATTGGCCCGACCAGCCGCCGGGCTTCCACCGCTTCGCCGCCGCGCAAAGGGCGGCGGATACGGACCGCGCGCATCTGGACTACTGGCTGGATCACCTGCGCGGCGCACCGCGTGCCCGCCCGATCCTCGGCGCTGCGCCGGGCGGGCAGGACCCGCAGGGCGGCTGGACCCGGATCGACCTGCCGGCCGAGGTCGCACGCGGGCTTTACGCCACGGCGCGGCGCAACGCGGCCTCGCTTTTCGCGACGGCCTATGCGGCGATCGGCGCGGCGCTGGGGCGGCTGGGCGGCATCGGCGACCTGGTGATCGGCACCTCGGCCTCGGGGCGCAACGATCCGGCCTGGTTCGACACGGTGGGCTATTTCACCACCATGACCGCGCATCGGCTGGCGCTGGGGGCGCAGGACACGCCCGCCGCGCTGATCGCGCAGGTCCGCGACCGCATCGCCCGCTCGCTGCCGCATTCCGAGGTCCCGCTGGACCTGGTGGGCGAGGCGCTGACCGGCAATCCCGTCACCCGGCTGGACGAGATGTTCGAGGTCTTCATCCAGATCCACGCCCGGAACCGGATGAACGGCGCCATCGCGCTGATGGACGGCAGCCGCGTCGAATACCGGCAGATCGACCCGGACAAGGCGGAATCGCTGCTGGGCCTGCAATTCGAGATCGTCGAGGACGTGGCGGACGAGACCGCCGGCCTGCGCATCATGCTAAGCCATCGCGCCGACCGCTACGGCCCCGCCGAAATCCGCCGGATCACCCAAGCGGTCGAGGCGATGCTGGCCCGCTTTGCACAGCCGCAGGACGATCAGCCGCTGGACGCCGGCGAGGCAAGCCCCAGATGCGCGGCCAGCGTCTCTCCGGCATAGGCGTGGCGAAAGCGCCGCGCCTCGGCCAGCGCCGGGATCAGTTCGGACAGCAGCAGGTCCAGCGATTCCCCGCTGCCGCCCGGCAGGGCGATGAAGCCGTCCATGGCCCCGGCATCCGACCAGGCGGCGATCTCGGCCAAGGCCTCGGCCGGGGTGCCGACGAAGGTCCAGTGCCCGGAATTGGCGACCTCGGGGCGCAGCAGCAGGTCGCGCAGGGGCGGGCTTTCCTGCCGGATCAGCCGCTGCAGCAGCCCCGAATGGGTGCGGCTGCGCAGCGCCGCGTCCCCGGCCGGCAGGTCCGCGGGGGTCAGGGGGCGGTCCTCGGGCCAGTCGCCCAGGTCGCGGCCGACCAGCGCCCCCAGCTTGGCCCGCAGCGCGGCAGGATCGCGGCGGGCCTGCGCCTCGCGGAACATCTCCTGCGCCTCGCTCCGGCTGGGCGCCAGATAGGCGTGAAAGCCCGGCAGCAGCCGCGGCGCGTCGTCGCGGCCGGCGGCGCGGGCCCGGCGCTGCAGGTCCGACCGCAGCTCTTGCCCCGCGGCAGGGTCGGGGACCGAGGCGAAGATCGCATCGGCGACCGAGGCGGCGAAGCCGCGGCCCTCGGCCGAGGCGCCGGCCTGGAACAGCGCGACGCGCGCGGGATGGCGCGGCACGTTCAGCGGCCCCTCGACCTGATAGAAGGCGCCGCAATGGTCGATGGCCGCCAGCCCTTCGGCACCGTGGCTGTCCCAAAGGCGGCGCACGACATCGGTGAACTCGGCCGCGCGGGCGTAACGCTCGGCCGCCGAGGGCATGGCGGCAAGGCCGAAATTCCGCTCTCCATCCAGCGCGGTGACGATGTTCCAGCCCGCCCGGCCGTTGCTGAGCCAGTTCAGCGTCTGCAATTGCCGCGCGGCGACATAGGGCGGATTGAAACTGGTCGAGACCGTCGTGACCAGCCCGATCCGCCGCGTCGCCCCGGCCACGGCGGTCAGCACCAGCGTCGGATCCAGCGCCGCCCGCGCGATGCGCGGCCCCGCCCCCTTCGGGTCGATGTAAAGGCTGTCTGGCTTGAAGACGAAGTCCAGATGCGCGGCCTCGGCCCGGACCGCCAGCGCGCAATCCAGCGCCAGCGCCTGGTCCGGGGCCGGCGGCGGCCCCCAGGTCCGGGCAAGGGCCAGACCGATATGCAGCATCCGCGCCATCGCATGCTCCTCGTGAAATTGCGTCTGGATAATTCCGAGTGTTTTACTTTACGAACCGGAGGACGCGATTGCCAGCCGGAGTGAAAACGTGATCCGCATCCAGGGCCTGACGGTCGGCTATGGCCGAAAGCCGGTCATTCGCGGGCTGGACGCCAGCTTCGCGCCGGGGCGCTTCACCGCGCTGGTCGGGCCGAACGGCTGCGGCAAATCGACGCTGCTGAAGGCGGTGATGGGCTTTCTGCGTCCCCAGGCCGGCCGCGTCACGCTGGACGGCGTGCCCATGGCGCGCATCCCGCGCCGGGCGCTGGCACGGCGCATCGCCTGGCTGCCGCAAGAGAACCATTGCCCCGACTACCTGACCCTGGGCGAGTTGGTCGAGATGGGCGGCCATGCCCGGCAGGGGCTTTTCGCCGGGCCGGACGACCGCGACCGGCTGCTGTTTCGCGAGGCGCTGCGCACTGTCGGGCTGCAGGATCAGGCGCATCTGCCGGTCAACGCCCTGTCCGGCGGCCAGCGGCAGCGCGCCTTCATCGCCATGGTGCTGGCGCAGGACACGCCCGTCGTGCTGATGGACGAGCCGGTGAACCACCTGGACGTCACCTATCAATATGCCCTGCTGGGGCTGGTGCGCGACCTGACGCGGCGCCATGGCCGCACGGTGGTCTCGGTCCTGCACGACCTGAACCTGGCGCTGAGCTTCGCCGACGAGGTGGTGATGATGTCGGGGGGAGAGGCCCGCGCCTCGGGGCCGGTGGCCGAGGTCCTGAACGCCGCGAACCTGCGCGAGGTCTTCGACCTCGACGCGCAGGTCATCCGCCACGAGGGGCGGCGGATCTGCCTGCCCGCCCTGCCGGAGTCCAGCGCATGAGGCGCGGCTTTCCGGTCCTTGCGGCGCTGGCGCTGGCGCTTTGCCTGCTGCTGGCGCTGTCGGCGGGCGAAAGCTGGATCCCGCCCTCGGGGATATGGGCCGCACTGGCCCGCTTTGACGAGACGCGGCAGGCGGATGTCATCGTGATCTACCAGCGCCTGCCGCGCGCGCTGATCGCCATGCTGGCCGGGGCAGCGCTGTCCATGTCGGGGGCGGTCCTGCAGGGCGTGCTGCGCAATCCCTTGGCCTCGCCCTCGCTGGTCGGGATCAATGCCGGGGCGGCGCTGGCGGTGGTGGCCGGCGCCTTCCTGCTGGGGCTGGAGCCGCGGGCGCAGGGATCGGCCGCGCTGGCGGGCGGTGGCCTGGGCTTTCTGGCCAGCCTCGGCGTCGCGCGGCTGGCCGGCCATGCGCATGATCCGCGCGGGCTGGCGCTGATCCTGTCCGGCGCGATCGTCTCGATGTTCCTGGGCGGGCTGACGCAGGCGCTGCTGCTGTCCGATCCGGCGCTGCGGCAGGATTACCTGGGCTGGCTGGGCGGCAATGTCAGCCATGTCCATGCCGAAAGGCTGGCGGATTTCTGGGGGCTGGCGGCGCTTGGCATGGCGGCGATGCTGCTGCTGGCCCGCCGGCTGTCGCTGCTGGCGCTGGGGGCCGAGAAGGCCGCCTCGCTGGGCATCGACGTGGCGCGCACGCAACTTCTGGCGCTGGGGGCGGCGGTGCTGGCCTCGGCCTCGGCGGTGGCGATCTGCGGACCGCTGGGGTTTCTGGGACTGGTGGTGCCGCATCTGGTGCGGCCGCTGACCGGCGCGCGCTTCGGGGCGCTGCTGCCGGGCTGCGCCCTGGCCGGGGCCTGCCTGTGCCTGCTGGCCGACCTGATCGCGCGCATGGCGCTTGCCCCCCTGGCGCTGCATACCGGCGTCGTGCTGGAGCTTCTGGGCGGCATCGCCTTCATGCTGATGGTGCGCCGCTTCTACCTGCGCGGAGCCGAGGCATGAGCAGTCGCGCCCTGGACGGCCGCCGCGTGCTGCGCCTGCCGGGCGGGATGCAGATCGGACTGGCGAATCTGGCCGCCGCGCTGGCCATGACGCTGGCGAGCCTGGGGCTGGGGGCGGTTTCGCTGTCCTGGGGCGAGACGCGGCTGGACCTGCTGGCGCCGCTGGATGCCGATCAGGCCTTTGCGCTTTATCAGGTGCGGCTGCCGCGCCTGCTTCTGGGCTTCATGGCGGGCTGGTCGGTGGCGCTGGCCGGCGCCATGCTGCAATCGCTGGCCCGCAATCCGCTGGCCGATCCGGGCCTGCTGGGCCTGTCGCAGGGCGCGATGGTGGCGATCATGGTCCTGACCGTGCTGGCCCCCGGCCTGCCGCCGGCATGGCTGCCGGGCGCGGCGCTGCTGGGCGGCCTTGCGGTCGCGGCGCTGCTGCTGGCGCTGGTCCGCGGCCATGCCGGGGGGCTGGCCGTGCTGCTGATGGGCATTGCGCTGGAATCGACGCTTTCGGCGGTGACGGCGGTGCTGGTCCTCTATACCCCGCCCGAGACCTCGCATGCGCTGGCCGGCTGGATGGCCGGGTCGCTGGCGCTGGCCGACTGGCCGCGGGTGACGATGCTGGCGCCATGGTTCGCCGCCAGCCCGATCGCCATCCTGCTGCTTGGCCGGGCGCTGCGGCTGGTCGACCTCGGCACGCCCATGGCGATGGCGCTGGGGCTGGATGCGGTACGGGCGCGGGTGGCGGTCCTGATCGTCGCGGTGCTGCTGAGCTCGGCCGCCTTGACGGCGGTGGGGCCGCTGATGTTCCTCGGGGTCATGGCGCCGCAGCTGGCGGCGGCGCTGTCGCCCGCCTCGGGCCGGGCGCGTCTGGTGCTGGCGGCGCTGACCGGCGGGCTGGTGGTCACGGCGGCCGACATGCTGGCGCGCAACGCCGGCACCGATATCGGCCTGCCGGTCGGGCTGGTCCTGGTGACGCTGGGCGCGCCGCTTTTCGTGCTGGCGATGCGGATGCGGCTGTTCCTGCGGATGAGTTCAAGCTGAAAAGGAGGACGAGATGCGCCGATTGCTGATGACCGCCCTTGTGGCGCTGGCCGCCATCGGGACGGGACAGGCCGCCGAGGTGACCGACGATACGGGGCGGCAGGTGCGGATCCCCGACGACCCGCAGCGCGTCGTGGCGCTGCACGAGCCGGTGCTGGCGGTGCCGCTGATCGAACTGGGCGTGCCGGTCGTCGGAATCTACGGCCGGGGCGACGACGGCTCCAGCCTGACCGCGGTGGATTTCCTGCACGAGATGCTGGGACGTTCCAAGGATGCCGACCCGATCCCCGGGATCGGCCCGGTGGGCAGCATCAACCTGGAAAAGCTGCGCGCGCTGCGGCCCGACCTGATCATCGGCACCGATTACGATACCGGCAAGGCCAAGGCCCTGTCCCAGGCGGCGCCGGTCTATCTGCAGAACAGCAGCGCCGCGACCGCCCACGGCTTCAGCGTGCAGGAGGAGCTGGCGCGCGTCCTGCATCGCGAGGACCGCTTTCGCGAACTCAGGACCGCCTATCAGGCCCGGCTTGACGGATTGCGCGGCCGGTTTCCCGACCGCCTGCCCAAGGCGCCGGGGGAAAAGACCTATCTCATCGTCATGCTGACCGACCAGGCCAATGTCGTGGCCGGCATGTCCGGCGCGGTGCAGGCCCTGGAGGACCTGGGCTATCGCCGGGCCGAGATCGCCGGCGAGGGCTCGACCCGGCAGTCGCGCTCGATGCTGATCCTGCCCATCGGGGCCGAAAGCCTGGCCGGCCTGAACCCCGACCTGCTGCTGGTGATGACCAGCTTCGCCGCCCCGGCGCGGGACGAGGCGGCCGCGCGCGCGGCGCTGGACCGCCTTTCGCCCGGCTGGGACCGTTTCATGGCCCCGGCGCGCGAGGGGCGGATGGTGTTCCTGGATTCCGCCAGGATCACCAGCCCTTCAGTCGCCAGCGCCATGCACACGCTCGACGCGGTCGAGGGCTGGCTGGCCGGCGGGCCGCGCTGACGGCGAGGGCGCCGGGGCCGACGACCGGCGGTCTGCGGCCGGCCGCTCTGCGCGGCAGGCCCGCCAATGCGCCACCTGCTGGCGGATGAACCATTCCGCCACCTGCCCGAACAGGGGGCCGATGAAATCGGGGGCGAGGCCCGCCTCGGCGGCCCAGGCCGCGCGTTCGTCCAGCATCTGCCGCACCCGCTCCGGCGCGGGGATCGAGGCGATGTCGGGCTTGAAGTCCGCCGCGGCTAGCACATAGCGCAGCCGCAGCCCCAGCAGCCCGACGATGCGGGCGTCGATCAGGTCGATGCCGCGCCGGACGTCGCCCAGCCCCGCCACCGCTTCCGGCGGGACCAGGTCCGGCGCCAGATCCTCGGGCGCCACGACGGCCGGGCTCATGCACGCTCCTCCTGCCGCGCGGCGACGGGATCGGGGAAATGCGCCTCGCGCAGTTGCTCGCGCAGCTGGCGCTTGTTGACCTTGCCGACGCCGGTTTGCGGAAAGCGATCCAGCACGATCACCTCTTCGGGGATCTTGAAGGCGGCAAGCCCGGCCTCGGCCAGATGGCGGCGCAACGCCCCTGGCCGGGGCGTGGTGCCCGGCGCGGCCAGCACGAAGGCGCAAAGCCTTTCGCCCATCAGCGCATCGGGCCGCCCCACCACCGCCGCATCCAGCACCGAGGCATGGGCGACCAGCAGATCCTCGACCTCGTCCACGCCGATCTTTTCGCCGCCCCGGTTCACCTGGTCCTTGGCCCGCCCCTCGACGGTGATCGCGCCGTCGGCATCGCGCCGCGCGATGTCGCCCGAGCGATAGAACCCGTCGGCGGTGAAGGCCTGGGCATTGTGCCCGGCCATGTCGTAATAGCCGCGGATCGTGTAGGGGCCGCGGACCTGCAGCTCGCCCGGCTCGCCGATGGCGGCCTCGCGCCCATCCGGGCGGATGATGCGCAGCTCGTCCCAGGGTGACATGGGCCGGCCCTGGGTGTTCACGATACGCTCCTCGCTGTCGGTCAGCGCGGTGAAGCAGACCAGCCCCTCGGCCATGCCGAAGACCTGCTGCAGCTGGCAGCCCAGCTCCGGCCGGATGCGCCGGGCGCTGGACGGGTTCAGCTTGGCGCCGCCGACCTGCAGCAGTTGCAGCGACGACAGGTCCGCCCCCAGCCCGGCCTGCGCATCCAGCCACAGCAGCGCCAGCGGCGGCACCAGCGCGGTCATCGTGACGCGATGGCGGGCGATCAGGTCGAAGCAGATCCCGGCCTCGGGTTCGGGTGCGACGACCACCGTGCCCCCGGCCTGCAGCGTGCCCAGGAAACCCGGGCAGGCCATCGGGAAGTTGTGCATCATCGGCAGCACGCACAGATAGCGCGTATCGCCGTCCAGCCCGCTGGCCGCCACCGCCATGCGGATGTTGTAAAGATATTCCATGTGCCGGCGCGGGATCAGCTTGGGCACGCCGGTCGTCCCGCCCGAGATCTGGAAGCAGGCCACGTCCTCGGCATTGGGACCGGCCGGCAACGGGAGATCGGGACGGAACAGGCTGTCGAAGGGCGTCGCGTCCCGGCTGTCGCCCAGCACCACCACATGCCGGACCGAGGGAACCTTGGCCTGCACCCGCCGGGCCAGCGCCACCATGTCATACCCCTCGGGCTCCTGCGCCGTCAGGATCGCGCGGGCGCCGGTGAAATCGGCAAACTGGCCAAGCTCAAGGTCGCGATGCCCGGGCAAGGCCAGCACCGGCACGACGCCCAGCCGGCAAAGCGCGAAGAACAGCGTGACGAATTCCCCGCAATTGGGGAATTGCACCACCACCCGGTCGCCGCGGACCAGTCCCAGCGCCGAAAGCCCGCCCGCCAATGCCAGCGCATCGCGGTGCAACCGGTCGTAACCGATCTGCCGCTCTCCGTCGATCAGGGCGATCCGCCGACCCAGCCGCCCGGCTTGCCGCGCCAGAAGGTCGAAGAATGTCTCGTATCGCCAGATCCCGGCCTCGCGGTAACGGTCAGCAACGTCCCGGGGCCAGAACGGGCAGCGGGCCTGCCAGTCCAGAGCGTGATCTGCCACAGCAATCTCCTTTCGCAATCCGCTGGCGAAGGGTGGGCAAATCTTCCTTGATAGGGAGGACCATGTCCGCTCCGCCGAAATCCCGACCGTGACGACTGGCGGAGGGCTGAACGCACGGTATCTTATCTTTTTTATCGGATTACTGTCGCACAACTGCAGATGGGTGTAAAGTGATCCTGCGGCGCAGGTTGTGGCGCAGGGGTCACGCCCTGGATTCCCAGGCGCCGCCGCCCTTGCCCCAAGCCTTGTCAATCGGTTAACCCGGCGCTGTCGCTCGGCGGTTTCCCGCCGGGGGAACGGAATCGCAAATGGCAGCCAGCATTCGCCAGCCCGCAGTAGATCTGGATAGGGTTTGGAGATGAATGGACATAAAATCCCGGTGCTGCTTGGCACGGTCGCCATGCTGGCATTGGCCACGGCCCCCGCGCTGGCTCAGGACAATCAGGGCATGGCCGAGGCGGTGCGGCTGGACGAAATCGTCCTGACCGGCGAAAAGCAGGCGCGCAGCATCAAGGATACCGCCTCTTCGGTGGCCGTCCTGACCACGCGCGACCTTGAGGAGAGCGGCGGGCAGGACAGCACCGCCGATGCGGCGACGGGCATCGCCAACGTGACCTATGTCGCCTCGGGCGGCCAAGGCGGCGCCCCCACCATCCGCGGGCAGGACAGCGAGGGTCCGAATTCCGGCGCGGTGGCCTTCTTCGGCGGCACGGCCCCGCGGCTGGCCTTCAATCTGGACGGGCATTACCTGGGCTATAACGAGATCGTCTGGGGCAGCCAGGCGCTTTGGGACGTCGAGTCGATCGAGGTCTTTCGCGGCCCGCAGACCGCGACCCAAGGCGCGAACTCGATCGCCGGGGCGATCATCGTCAAGACCAAGGATCCGACTTTCCAGCCCGAGGGCGCCGCGCAGCTGGAATATGGCAGCCACAACCGCCGCCGCGCCAGCCTGATGGCCTCGGGGCCCTTGTCCGAGGATCTGGCCGGGCGCATCGCCGTCGACTACTGGGCGCGCGACAATTACATCGACTATACCAACCCGGATTTCGCCGTCGGCTCGACCGACCAGGACCATGAATCCCGCACCATCCGCGCCAAGCTGCTGTGGCAGCCGCAGGAGATCCCGGGGCTCGAGGGCAAGCTGACCTTCTCGCACAGCCTGACCAACCGGCCGAACTGGGAAGCCGCGACCGAGCCCTATGAGGATCTGGAAAGCGCCACCGCCTCGAATCCCAGCTGGCGGCTGCGCACGAACACCACCATCCTTGATGTCAGCTATGAATTCGGCAATGGCTGGACGTTGTTCAACCAGCTGCAATATTCCGACATCTGGGTCAAACGCTCGACCGAGCCGGTCAGCGCGGGCACAGCGATCCTGGATCAGGACGTGACCTCGAACGAGACGCGCGTAACCTTCGGGACGCCCGAAGACCAGTTCAGCGGCGTAGCGGGACTGTTCGTCTCGCGCACCGATTCGGACGAGCTTCTGGATTACCGCGGCACCACCACCTATGACGACCGCAAGGACAGCCTGGGGATATTCGCCGAAACCACCTGGCGCCTTGCCGACCGCTGGAGCCTGACCGGCGGGCTGCGCTATCAGCGCGACGACATCACCCGGCGCGGCGTGTCGAGCTTTACCCCGAACGTGCTGGATTACGACGAAAGCTTCGACGCCTGGCTGCCCAGGATCGCGCTGGCCTATGACCTGGACGCATCGACCCGCATCGGCGCCATGATCAGCAAGGGTTACAACCCAGGCGGGGTGACGCTGAACCTGACCAGCGGGGAATACGTGCCCTTCGACGCCGAGACCTCGTGGAACTACGAGATCTTCGGCCGCACCCGGTTGCTCGACGACCGGCTGGAACTGACCGGCAACCTGTTCTACACCCAGCTCCATGATGCGCAGCGCTATGTCGTGACCAGCCTGCCCGAGAACATCGGCAGTTCGATCACCGTCAATGCCGAGCGCGCCAAGTCCTATGGCCTGGAACTGGGGATGGACTATCTGCTGCGCGACAATCTGCGGGTCAAGGCGGGGCTGGGCCTGTTGCATACCGAGATCAGCCGCTTCACCAGCGCGGCGGCGGATTACCAGGGCCATCGCTTCGGCCGGTCCCCGGACTATACGCTTTCGCTGGCGGCCGATTGGGACATCACCCCGGAATGGCGGCTCAGCGGCCAGCTGCGCCATACCGACGGCTATTATTCCGACGACAACGAGGACCGCGACACCTGGGTCGATTCCTATACCGTGGCCAATGCCCGGCTGACCTGGCAACCGCGCGAGAACCTGCAGGCCTTCGCCTATGTCAACAACCTGTTCGACGACCGCTCGGTGACCTATCTGCGGGCCAGCCGCTCGATCGGCGGCTTCGAGGCCACCGTGGTCGAGCCACGCGAGCTGGGTATCGGCCTGAAGATGACCTTCTGATGCGAACGAATGCCCCGACAAGGATCGGGGCATTCATCTTCTCTAAGAGCCTGCTGATCCATCGGGCCTGGACTGGCCGGTTCCGAATTGTACGACGCTCTACCACAAGCAGAAAATTTGCATGTACAAAACCGTATCGGCCTGCTTCAGGTCCGCTGCACCCGTTGTTGTGAGCGGTCTGACTTCCTCTCTTGGACAAAGTGTCGCAGGTCAATACAACATCTTGACGGATACGGCGCCTTAATCCCTATATGTAGGCATCACGGTTCTTTCGGGTCGATCCGGCCCGAAAGCGAAGAGGGAAGCCGGTGCGCCTTTCGGAGCAAGGCCGGCGCTGCCCCCGCAACTGTAAGCAGCGAGCCTGCGCCGGATCACGCCACTGGTGCCGCACGGCATTGGGAAGGCCGGCAAGGGCCGCGACCTGCGAGCCAGGAGACCTGCCGTGACGATGACGATGAACCACGGGCGGGGTGTCCCGGCGGTGCGCCTGGCAATGCGGCCTTGTCGCCGCAGGGCTCCATGCGTCCTGGCCTGCCCCGCCCACAGCAGCACGGGGAACAGATGCGGCCATCCTTCACCACCAGACCTGCCGAGGCCGGCGCCGCCGTCCGCAGCACCGCAAGGGCGGCAGCAAGCCGCAGGCAAGGGAGGGCGCGTTGATGCCGGCGCCGCTTACGCCCCCGCCCATCGCGCCGGCAAGGGATGTCGCCGTCGATGTCGCCTCGTCGGTCAACGAATACCTGGACCGCGCCGATTGGCGAGTGAATGCCAATGCCAATCAGGACTATTCGCTCGGCGGGCTGATCCTGAACGTCTCGGGCAAGGTGGTGGCCAATTACTGGCTGTCGCATGTCTATCCGCCCGCCGTGGGCGAGGCGCATCGCCGGGGCGACCTGCATATCCACGACCTCGACATGCTGGCCGGCTACTGCGCCGGCTGGTCGCTGCGCACCTTGCTGACCGAGCTGGTTCATTGCCCTATCCGAATTGCGCGATAGGGCACGCCGGAACACGATAACTATCTGAGATGCATTGATTTTCAGGATCATGTCTCCGAAGTCCCTATCCGAGAATACGCCCGAATTTGCCGCCAAGTGCTTACGTGGTGCTTACGCGAATGTCGGGTTCGGCAGGGACTTGGAGCATGGCAAAGATCACTAAGCGGCTCGTCGATACGGCCGAGATAGGCAGCAAGGACTACGTCATATGGGACGATGAACTCCCAGGATTTGGCCTTCGCATCTTCGCGTCAGGGAAGCGGAGCTATGTGATTCAGTACCGGTCTCGTGGCCGCTCGCGCCGCTACACGATCGGCCTTCATGGCGTGTGGACACCCGAGACCGCGCGTCGTGAGGCGAAAGCGCAACTCGGCCGGGTTGCTCAAGGTGAGGATCCCGCAGAAGAACGAGAAGAAGATCGCAAGGCAGTCACTATCAAGCAACTCTGCGAGCAGTACATAGCCGACATGGAAGCCGGCCTCATTCTCGGAAAAGGTGGCAGGCCGAAGAAGGAGACTACCATCGCCACCGATGTTGGTCGTATCCGCAGACACATCATTCCCCTTCTGGGGACACGACGTGTGCGGGACATCACCAAGCCGGACATGAACAATCTGATGAAGGACATCATCGCCGGCAAGACACGCGTAACAATGAAAACCGAAAAGCTTCGCGGCAAGGCCATCGTCCGCGGCGGCCGCGGCACCGCCATCCGGACAATGGGTCTGCTTGGCGGAATCTTCTCTTATGCCGTCGAGGCCGGCGTGATTGAGCACAACCCGACGCATGGTCTCCGCAAACCGAAATATCAGGTTCGCGACCGTCGGCTCAGCGAAGCAGAATACCGGATTTTAGGCGGCATTCTTCGGGAGGCCCAGGAGAGCGAGCACTACCGCATACACGCTGATATCCTCAGGCTGATCGCGCTTACTGGCTGCCGTCGCGGAGAAATCATAAATCTCAAATGGAGCGAGGTCGATCTTGAGGGTAGCTGCCTACGGCTGGTCGATAGCAAGGAGGGTTCCTCTGTTCGTCCTGTGGGACTGCCTGTTGTTGAGTATCTCGAGAACGAACGGAAGCGACGCACGGGCACGTATGTTTTTCCCGGCAAGGGGTTGGACAACGCCGTCGGGAACTTCCCGCAGAGCTGGAGGAAGATGTTCAAAGACACGCAGCTTTGGGACGTGACCCCACACGTTCTGCGGCACAGCTTCGCGAGCATCGCGAACGACCTTGGCTTCACAGAGATCACGATCGCCGCACTGATTGGACATGCAAAGGGATCGGTCACGAGTAAGTACGTCCACACGCTCGACTCCACGCTGATCATGGCTGCGGACATGGTATCTGGATACGTGAAGGCCCTACTCGAAGGGATCGAGTTCAGGCGGAACACCTACACGCTGGATCGTCAAACGCGACGCAATGCGATTAAGCAACTACTCACGGAATCGAACTCACGTGCTTACCTTTCACTCGAGGCGTAGCATTTAACTGAATCCAACAGCCGCCAGCGTGCGACCCGCACTACTATGGCGTGAGTAACGTGCCGCTAAGGTACAAAGATCTTCTCCGCGATCTCGGCCAGCAACCCTGTGCGCTTATCGACATCCGCTTTCGTCCAGGTCATATTCTTCGCGATCTGCCGGTTGATGCGAAGGTTGGACTCCTCGAACGCCTTACGCTTGTCGGGGAAGCTTTTGTTCGCGGCCGCATCATTCTCGCCCGGACCGAGGATGGTCAGATTTCCGAGCGCATGCTTGACCGGTTCTAGCTCTGCGACACGGTCCTTAGCATCGAGCTTCTGCGGATAAATATGCTCCAAGGTGGTGTTTGCGATATCCAACACCCGAGTTTTGTCCTTGCAAACCGGCGTGCCTTTCGTAACCGGCCGATTGTTACCGCGGCGACTGAGCCTTGATGCGGGCGACGAGTTCCGCGTCATCGACAAAGTCGTCGAGGAACGCGTGCCAGGTTTCGGTGGTGATGCGCGCGTCCCTGAGCATGTCTTTCAGTTCATCGATACCGTCATCGGTCAGGGCGGTGACGGTGTCATCCGGGCCGGTATAGACGCTGATGATCGAGCCATAGGTCAGGTTGTCGTCGTTGTAGACGATGGCTTTGAGAAGCTCGGGGTCTTCGCCCAGCATCTTTGCGATGTAGTCGAGGGTGCAGACGTGGGTGACGGTTGCCATCAGGCGGCCTCGTGCAGGGCGGAGGGCAGCGGCGACCAGTTCCAGGGCAACAGATCGTCGAGCCGATTGATCTTGTGATCATGGATGCGGGCCAGGATGTCGGCCAGATAGGCTTGGGGGTCCAGGCCGTTCATCTTGGCGGTTTCAACGATGGTCATGGCGCGGGCCAGCGTTTCGGCTCCGGTATCCGCACCGGCGAAGAGCCAGTTGCGGCGCCCGACACCGATCGGGCGCAGCGCGCGCTCGGCAGGATTGTTGTCGATCGCCACCCGGCCGTCCTCAAGGAACAGGCTGAAAGCGTCCCGGCGGCTCAGCCCGTAACGAAAGGCCTTGGCCAGATCGCCCTTGCCGGGGATCCGCGAGAGCTGCTGCTCTGACCAGGCGAAGAAGACCTCGACCTTCGGAACGCTGTGTTTCCGGCGCGCGGCAAGGCGGATATCGGCGGGATGGCCGGTGATCTCCCGCTCGATGTCATAGAGCGCGCCGATACGGTCGAGTGCCTCGCGGGCGATCGTTGATTTGGTCTTGGTCCATTCATCATGGAAGTCACGCCTCAGGTGAGCCCAACACGCGGCCTCCCGAAGGCGGGGCTTCCCGTCGGGTTCCGGTTCATAGAGCTTGGCATAACCCTTGTAGCCATCGGCCTGGAGAATGCCGCGGGTGTTGGCGAGATGGCCGTGGACGTGCTCTTCCTTCCAGTCGGGCGCGAAGGCATAGACCGCGCCGGGCGGTGAGGCGCCTGCCCAAGGGCGCTGATCGCGGACATAGGCCCAGATCCGGCCCTTCTTCACACCCTTGCCCACCCCCTTGTCGCGGCCCGCGCGATCCAGCACCCGGATCGGTGTGTCATCGGCATGAAGGAGGTCGCTGGCCATCACATCCACCTCGATCCGCTCGATCAGCGGTGCCAGCACCTTCATGGCGCGACCGCACCAGTCGACCAAGGTACTGTCCGGGATGTCGGCGCCCATCCGGGTGAAGATCTCATGCTGGCGATAAAGCGGAAGGTGGTCGTCAAACTTGGAGACGAGGATGTGGGCGAGCAGGTTCGCACCGGCCATGCTGCCGGGGATCGGCCGGCTGGGGGCCGGCATCTGCACCATGCGTTCACAGCGGCGGCAGGACTTTTTCAGGCGGGCGATCTGGACAACCTTCAATTGTGCCGCGATCAGATCCAGCATCTCGCTGACATCTTCGCCCACCAGGCGCAAATCGCCGCCGCAATCGGGGCAGCAACTGCCGGGGTCGAGCTCCCGCCGCTCGCGCGGCGTGCTGTCCGAGACCCGGGGACGTCGGCGGGATGGGCGCTCGGCAGCTTCATCGGCAGGTGCCGTTTCCAACCCATCATCGTTTTGGCCGTCGTTCACGACGTCAGGCTGGCCTTCGGCCGCTGCGATCATGAGATCCTCGAGCGCCAGCTCCAGCTGTTCGATCTCGCGCTCGATCTTTTCCGAGGACTGGCCGAAGACCTGCTTCTTCAGCCTGGCAATGCGCAGCCGCAGGGACTGGATCAACTGGTCATGGGCGCGCAACGTGGCCGAGATCTTCGCGTTTTCCGCCTGCAACGCCGCGATCAGCGACTTCAGAAGCGCCGGATCATCAGGAAGGGTCTGGGCCGCATTCGACATGCGCCCACCTACCACAAGGCAGGCAAAATTGCCATAAAAACAAGGCGTTTTAGCAGGGTAAATCAGCCCACCCGGGCCGGTGGCGCGCCCCAATCCGGCCTGCGCCAGTCAATGCCTTCCCACAGCATGGCCAGCTGCGCCGAGGTCAGGCGAACCGCACCATCCCCGCGCATCGGCCAGGGAAAGCGCCCCTTCTCCAGCACCTTGTAATACAGGCAGAAGCCCTGACCATCCCAATGAAGCAATTTCAACCTGTCGCCGCGACGCCCGCGGAATGCAAAAACCGCACCGCCGGCCGGCTTCTGGCGCAGAACATCCTGGGCAAGTGCAGCCAGCCCGGAGATTCCCTTCCTCATGTCGGTCACGCCGCAGGCCAGATAGACACGAACGCCGGTTCCCGGCCCGATCATGCCCCTTCCACCGCACGGATCACATGTGTCAGCGTCACGGTATCCAGAGCCGGATCGAAGCGCAGGCAGCGACCATTCGCCAACTGCAACTCGATCTGGGCAGGCCGAGGCGCTCCTGTGCAGATGGCCGCTGTCTGCATCACCAATTCCGTGGGCCGGTCCAATCCAACCGGCAGAAACAGCGTCTCCGGAGACGCCGAAACCACGCCCTTCTTCTTCAGTTGGTGCCGCCAGGCATAGATTTGCTGCCGCGTCACATCGTGCCGCTGTGCAACCTGCGTCACCGTCGCCCCGTCCACGCCGACCGACAAAACGATCTCGAGCTTCTCCTCGTCGCTCCACCGCCGCCGCCGCTCCAGTCCAAGAATATCGCCCCGCATCCCCACACCCGCATAAGACACGTCATTAACGACGTCACTATGCACGTGCCTTAATCCATCAGCCCAAACTCAGGCAGGCGGTAACAATCGGGCCGTTACTATTCCTGCTCCATCGGTTTCCCCCTTTGAAGAGGCCGTCTGCTACCTCCACAATCAGCCGTTGGACTGGCCAGCGCGCCGGGCCGATCTCCAACGACCTGCGCCGCTGATTTCACCCACCGAAAACACCAGTGCATCAGGAAGGCCTGACCGTCATCAGACACCACACGCCAAGAGCGCATGCGTCCTCTACTCCAGAGCCGGCATCAGCACGATAAGGGTCGCGTCCGCCATGATGCTTGAGCATCAGGTCGGTCTTTTAATCCAGCTTGTCGAGTTCGATTCCCATAGACGAAAGCTAGCGCACTGAAATTGCTACTGGATTTTATCCGCAAGTCAGCGTGACACTTGTGCCGTGCATCTGGCGGCGGTGCATAGGTCTAACTTAGCAGGAAATATGCGAGCATCCCTCCGATTGTCGCCAGTCCGGGGTCACGGCGAATAATCATAACTGCCGCCACAACCGCAAAGGATATGGCAGTGGGCGTTATCGATTCTTCTCGCACCGAAGACTGAACTGCAGGCAGGATAACCACGACGGCCATAGCAGCGAGCAAACACGGGCCCAGGGAATTCAGCCACGCTGGACGCCGGACGTCATTTTCCTTCCTGCGTCCAGCAAAAAACAATGGCGCGATGCGGGTTGCGCCCGTGCAAACCCCGATTGCCATGATAGCGACCCACAATTCCATAATCATTGGGAACGCACCGGAAAAAGGGCCGCAACAGCGCCAGCCGGGATCGCCAACTGCGGGTGGCCGAAGCTGACGAAGCCAATGGCAATGGCACTTGCCATCATCATTCGGACCAGGGTGCTGCGACTTGCCATTGACCAAACAAGCGCAAGAAACAGGGCAGGAAGAGCAAAGTTCAGGGCACCCTGGACCTTCGGTGAGGCAGCCTCAAGCGCGTCGCCAACGGTACTGCCAACTCCTGTGCCGATCACCCAGACTACAAGTGCGGTCAGCGCCAGACCAATAAGCCAGTTAACCGCCAGTTTTCGGGATGAATCGCGATCCGTGCCGACTACAGTAGCAAATACTTCATCTGTCAGTCCATAGCCGAACAGGAACCTGACGGCTGATTCCTCTGGTACGCGGTCCGCCAGCACAATTCCGTAGAGAATGTGCCTGAAGCTGGCAATTGCACATAAGAAGGCGACCAGAACAAGCGGGGTCCCTGCTACCAGAGAACTCAGCAGAAGCGCTTGATTCGCTCCTGAGAACATCACCAGAGACCACAACGCACTCTCTACGGGCGCAAATCCCAGCTGGGATGAGGCGGCGCCCAGTGTGAATGCCACCGGCACATAGGCAGCTGCTATCGGCAACGCCGCACGAACACCATTGAGAAAAGAGGAAATCGAAGACATTAGCGGGCCTCGAATACGAAAAGATGCGTCCCACCATCCAGATGTCCGTCGCCATCGGTGGCATATATTCTCCGGTGGTGTGCCAGATCCAGACCGCAGGCATTTGCCAGCGCGATGAAACGGCCGGGATGGGTTTTCTGCTCGACCTCGTAATCCAGTCCGGCAATCAGGGCCTGCAACTCAAGCAGATGGAAACGTGAAAATACCGCGAGAGGGGTCGAAGGGACCACAGGCCGCTTCAACTCGCTGACCTCCTCATAAACGTCACGGGTCAGGCGCATTGCTGCATCGTGATTACCCTTGTGGGCGAAAGCTGACGCAAGCGGAAGAACCGTCGCTAGCCGCTCGGCCGTGCGTACATCGGCGGAATCGGCATCGCTTGGCAGGCTGACCAGCGTATCCAGCACGTACCAAAGGTGATGCCTGAGTAATCGGCACTGACGCTGCTCGAGCGTGTTGTAAGGCGCAATCAATTCATCGGCAATGATTAAACGTGCGCCTGATTTCAATTGATCTCGGATAGAACACAGAAACGCGGCCGTATCGAGGTGATGCGATGCTCCGATGGAAACCGCGCAATCGAACGGCTTTTCCGGCTCACCTAACTCCGTGACGGAGCCGTGAATTACCTCAACATTGCCATTCCCAGAAAATCGCCTCGACAGGTGGCCGAACGCAACGTCGCTCGGATCGACGGCCACGGCACGAATATCAGGCCGCAATTCCAGCAACATAGCTAACGGCAGTCCGGGGCCGGTCCCTATGTCGAGTATCCGAGGTCCGGCCTGCTCTGTTTCGGCTGGCAGCTGGGCCGCAACCGCCAGCGTTTGCCGTGCATAGGCAGGGTGGACCAGTTCATAGCTTTCATATGCATCTACATCGATACGGGCTTCAAAAAGCCTTTGAGACGCATCTGCCCTGACAGTCTTTTCATGTAACGAACTGCCAACCCCGTAAGGTACGGTTGCGCGACCGGCACGAGTGCATAGTTCGGCCAGCAATGAGGTCTCAACGATCGGTCCCGGCTGTAGCGACAGCTTGCTCCACTCCTCGACCCGGGAAGCGGAGGCAGGTTCCAGCGCGCTTTCTGCATAACCCCAGCATCTCCTTGCAAGATTACTCGAAAAAGTGGGAGGACACGCGCCGAGATGCGACATTTGGGCAGGCCGGTAGAGCGACACAACGGAAGGGCCAAGTTCGCAGGTCACAAACCGTCGGATTACCGGTGATGGAAAAAGCCCTTCGACGACTTTAGCAAGCTCGCGATGCGCTCGCTTTGCCTCGGGAACCGGCGGTCCGAACGTGGTCACGTTGACTTCAAGGCCGTTCTGCACCTCGATTGCGGCGCGCGCGAGCAGGGCTGAAACCGCATCCCATTCTCCCGCATTTCCGGGCCATGCCAGATCGCGATCAGGGCCAGATGCGTAGCTCGGCTCCGGATAGACTACCGTGACGATAGCCCTCGACGGGCTCTCGCCTCCGGCATACAGATGGGGCGTGTCGGCTGCGAACGAAATTGACTGACCCGACCTCAGAAGGCTGGGAGCTTCGCTGGGACCTGCCCGCATTTCTCCTGCCAGCACGACGATGTGCTCGCGAACATCCCTGGGATGAGCTTTCGCATAACGAGCCCCACCTGGAGGAAGCTCCATCAGGAAGACTTCCACCATCTTGGGGGAGGTTTGCCGTTCGAGCAGACGAACTCTGATTCCGTCTTCATCGGAAACAATTGTGTCGGTGGAGTCATCAAGCAACGTGCTGAAATTAACCCCCAGTGCATCAGCGAGATTCCAGAGGGTTTGCACACGTGGGTTACCATTACCCTGTTCGAGCGCTGAAATTGCTGCGCGGCTGACCAGACTGAGCTCGGCCAGGCCATCAAGGGTCAGACCCCGTTTGCGACGAAGTTGTGAAAGCTTGCTTCCGAGCGCACTCGATAAGGAAGGATTAAACGTCATTGCCTCGCGACCTTGCGACCATCATCACTTTTCCATTATGGCGGAAAATCTTGTATGATGAAACCCCAGCAATCTCGTCTGGTCGGACGTTTTCTCTGGCCGCGACCACGAGCACAGAAAACTCTTACGACCCCGCGCCTCCGCCCCTTCACGGACAGGTGATGCAGAATATCCCTATGGCGTGACTGCCGGGGGATATCCCCGGATATGGACAGGCTGTCCGGTATCTGTAGGGCACCTCGATTTTTCACCGCTTCCCGCTGATCGAGGCCTGCCTCGCTGCCTGAAACCTGCCGAGAACGGCTTGTCAGGATGTTCGGGGGCGTGATCAGCCGCCGTTCCGCCCGGTCACGGCGTGCTTCGGCCCTCTCGGCCTGACGTCCACGCCCGGATCACGCCGGGCAGGGGTTCAGACTGCGCAGCTGGACGAGGCGACGCATGTTGTAGGCGAGGTTCTTCATCCCGATCTTGGCCTTCGCCCTCATCAAGCCAATGGTGCGCACCAGCGTGCCGCCCATGTCGTTGGTCTGCGCGCCGAAGACATGCTCGACCCGGGCACGCACGGTGGATTTCGTCCGGTTGCTGGCCATGCCTTGTTCGGTCAGTGGCTTGCCCCGCTTGCCCTTGCGGTGGACGTGGCTCTTCAGCCTGGATGCGCGGAGCCTCGCCTCCATCTCTGCGGACCGATACGCCGGATCAGCCCAGACCCCTGCGCCGGTGTTGCCCTTCATCAGCAGATGATCCACTGCCTGGCTGTCATGCAGGGCCGCATCGCTGACATGGTAACGCCGCACCAGCTTGTGCTGGCGGTCCACGTTGACATGGTTCTTGTAGCCGTAGTGGGATTTCCCGTGCTTCTTGGTCCAGCGGGCATCCACGTCCTTCTGCGATCGCTTGGCCGGCTTGTCGGACCAGCCCTCGGGCTCCTCGTCGGCCTTGATCGCTCGGTTTTCATCCCGCGTGTTGTGGTTCTTCGGCACCGGCACGATGGAGGCATCCAGGATCTGGCCGCCCCGCGCGATGTAGCCCTGCCGCGCCAGATAGCCGTCGAACTGCTGAAACAGCGCCTCGACCATGCCCGCCTGCGCCAACCCCTCGCGATAGAGCCAGACGGTCTTGGCATCGGGTACGCGGTCCTCCAGCCCCAGACCAAGGAACCGCATGAAGGACAGCCGGTCGCGGACCTGATACTCGATCTGGTCGTCGGACAGGTTGTAGAGGGCGCCCAGAAGCAGCGTCTTGACATCACCACCGCGTCCATCGGCTTGCGCTCAGCCCGCGATTTGCGCGCCGCCTCAGGCGTGCGCCAGACACCTTCAAGCGTCGGCCTGAACTCCTCCCACGGCACGATGGCATCGATCTCGACCAGCGGGTCACGCTTGGCATCCAGGCTTGCGTAGCGGTCTGAAAGATCAAAGAAACCCATATGCGCCATTGTCACGCGCCGTGATTGCCCGTGATACCAGCCACCTGATTCGCGACCTCGCGCGGGAAATTCATGAGGAACTGGCCAGACTTGATCGGCGCATCGCGTCCTGCAGTCGCAGGATCCGCGCTGTTTTCCGAACCGACAAGGCATGCCAGCGTATCGGGCAAGTCGAGGGCATCGGGCCGGTCACTGCAACCGCACTGGTCGCGGCGGTCGGCGACCGGAGCTGCTTCAGGAACGGGCGTCAGTTTGCCGCTTGGCTCGGACTGGTTCCGAAACAGCGATCAAGTGGCGGGAAGTCTCGCCTGTTCGGCATCAGCAAACGGGGTGATCGATACCTGCGCACTTTGATGATCCACGGCGCGCGCGCCGTTCTCGGCAAAGCCCATGGCAAGACCGATCCCAGAAGCCAGTGGATTGATCGTATGCGGGAACCGCGGCATCCGAACATCGTGGCTGTCGCTTTGGCGAACAAGAACGCCCGGGTCGTGTGGTCGCTTCTTGCAGGTGACGAAGACTATCGACCGGCGCAAGTCGCCGCGGCTGGCTGAACCGGCTGCGCGATCGTCACGGGACGGAGGCTAACGGAACATTGCAGCAACATGGCTGGAGATGGTGAAAGAGTCGCTCCCATCGCTTCCAGAACCTGATGTGTGGACCGGCACGGCGGAGGCCGATGTCACGGGGGCATTGAGGAGGAAGCGCGCGGAAATCCATCGGGGCTCGCGGCGACGAAGGATCGGGCCGTTCACAGAAGCCGGATATACGTCCGCAATGGCGAGTTCTGAACCAGAGCCAACCAGACCGTTGCAATCAGGCGAGGTCCATATACATCCATACACGCCCCGACCACCCTCGGCCACTGCAATGACGTGGTTATTCTTCGAAACATTCAATCCGATGGAATGTTCGCTATTCCCCTGCATGGTTAATCCTCCTGGCTTGAGGCGGAGCCTATCGAGTAGCTCTCTTTGAAAGCAGCCAATGCAGGGCGACCACCCGCCACAGTTCAGCCGAAAAAGGACATACGGTTTTACGCCTATGTTGGTGCAGGGTTTTCTCCTCGGTGCAAAAGCGGCCAAATATGACGAAACAGGCTCACTGCACCCCGTCCGGGCTGCCGAGGTCGCGCAAGGGCGGCAAGGGTCCGTTTCAGCAGATCCGCGGCAGTTGTTCGCCCACGAGGCGGTCGACGATGCGGCACCCGCCGAAGGAGGTCACCATCTGCACACGGGCCGTATGGGCGCCCCCCTCGGATGCGGCGACGGCGCGGCCGATGATTGCGGCGCCCTGCCCTTCGGGGCGGGAACGCATCGCAGTCAGCGCGGCCTCAGCCTCGGCCTCGGGCACGAACAGGACCAGGGTTCCCTCATTGGCAAGATAGAGCGGATCAAGGCCAAGAATTTCGCAGACCCCGCGCACCTCGGGGCGCAAGGGCAGCGCCTCTTCCCTGATCTCGATGCCGCACCCTGCCGCCAGCGCCATTTCATTCAGCGCCGCGGCAAGCCCCCCGCGGGTCGCATCGCGAGCGGCGCGGGTGCCGGGGGCGACGGCCAGCACCGCCTCCATCAGATGCCCAAGCCCCTGACAGTCCGAGACCAGATCCGTCGACAGCGCCAGATCGCCGCGCGCCGCCAGAATGGCCGCGCCATGATCGCCCAGCACGCCATTGACCAGCACGACATCGCCCGGCCTGATCCGCGCCGCAGCCAGATCGCGCCCCGCCGGGATCACGCCGACGCCCGAGGTGGTGACGAACAGCCCGTCCGCCGATCCGCGCCCGACGACCTTGGTGTCGCCGGTCACGATCCGCACCCCGGCCAGCGCCGCCTCACGCGCCATCGAGGCGACCACGCGCTGCAACAGCGCGATCTCGCAGCCTTCCTCGATAATGAACGCCGCCGACAGCCACAGCGGTCGTGCCCCGCCGACGGCCAGATCGTTCACCGCGCCGCAGACCGCCAGCTTGCCGATATCGCCGCCGGGAAATTCCAGCGGCGTGACCACGAAACTGTCGGTGGTCAAGGCCAGCCGCGCGCCGGGTTCACACAGCGCATCCGCCGTCAGCCGCGCCTGATCTTCGCCCGAACCGGGGCCGAAGGCGGGAAAAAAGACGGTCTCGATCAGATCGGCCATCGCCTTGCCGCCACCGCCATGCGACAGGGTCACATGGCTGTCGCGCAGCACTCCGAAAGCAATTGCGTTCATGGTCTGGCCCGCCCCCTATTCCGCCGCGACCCGCGCGCCGCCATATTGCCAATAGGCCGCGCAAGCCCCTTCCGAGCTGACCATCAGCGCCCCCAGCGGCATGTCCGGCGTGCAGCCCTTGCCGAAATGCGGGCAGGCCGTCGGTTTGAGCCGCCCCGTCATGACCGCGCCACAGGCGCAGCCCTCGGGTTCCGGCGCCGGGTTGCGCGCCACCGCATAGCCGATGCCGAATTTTTCCTCGGCGTCGAAGGCTGCGTATTTCGGGCGGATGCGCAATCCGCTGGCGTCGATCTCACCCAGACCGCGCCATTCAAAGCTGGGGCGCCGTTCATAAACATCGGCAATGGCGGCCAGACTGACCGGATTGCCCTCCTCGGGGACCACGCGGGCATATTGGTTTTCGACCTCGGCGCGCCCCTCGGCGATCTGGTCCAGCACCATCAGCACCGATTGCAGAAGATCGGTCGGCTCGAACCCTGCGACGACAAGCGGTTTCTGGAAGTCCCGGGCAATGAAATCATAGGGATGCACGCCGATGACCATCGAGACATGACCCGGCCCGATGAACCCGTCCAGCACCATATGCGGATCCTTCAGCAGGGCGTGGATGGGTTCGGGCACGGTGATATGGTTGCAGAAGACGCTGAAATTGCCCAACCCCTCCCGCGCGGCCTGCTGGATGGCCAGCGCGGTCGAAGGGGTCGTCGTCTCGAAGCCCAGACCAAAGAACACCACGTCGCGTTCGGGGTATTTCCGGGCCAGAGCCAGGGCATCCAGCGGCGAATAGACCATGCGGATATCCGCCCCCGCCGCCCGCGCCTGCAACAGCGATTGCGACCGGCCCGGCACCCGCATCGCATCGCCAAAGGTGGTGAAGATGACGCCCGGACGCCTGGCAATCTGGATGGATTCGTCGATCCGCGCACGCGGCAGAACGCAAACCGGACAGCCGGGGCCGTGGATGAATTCCACGCCTTCATGCACCAGCTTGTCCAGACCATAGCGAAAGATCGAATGGGTGTGGCCGCCGCAGATCTCCATGATATGCACCGGCTTTTCGCGGCTGGCGCCGATCTGCTCGGCGCGGCGGGCAATCGCGGCCAGCAGTGCGCGCGCCGCCTTGGGATCGCGGAATTCCGAAGCGAATTTCATCGTGCCATCTCCCGGTCGGCTTCGGCCATCTGTTCAAGCGCCTCCTGCGCCTCGCCCAGTTCCTGCAGCGCGGCCAGCGTGCGCGCCGCCTCGTCCTCGTCGATCAGGCTCATGGCGAAACCGACATGGATCAGCACCCAGCGGCCGATCAGCCCCTCGGGCGGCCCCTCGGCCACGCAGGCGATATTGACCTCGCGGCGCACGCCCGAGACCTCGGCCATGGCCATCATCCGCGCGGGATCGGTCATGGCGATGATGCGACCGGGAATTCCCAGACACATGGCTATTCCTCCTCTTCCGGGGTGGCCTGACGCTCGGCCGGGTCCTTGACGCCATAGCGGTCCAGCTTGGCGCGCAGGCCCACCCGCGACACACCCAGCTCGGCCGCCGCGCGGCTTTTGTTCCAGCGATGGCGGGTCAGCGTCTCGCGCAGGATACGCATTTCGATCAGTTCGACCCGCTCTTTCAGGCTGCCGGCGCCGGCAAGCACCGCCTGGGTCAGACGGCCGGCGCCATCCTCACCCGGCGGACCCTGCAGGATCGGGCGAGAGATCAGATCGGCGCCCAGAACGCTGTCTTGCGCAAGGATCAGCATCCGGGTGATCTCGTTCGACAATTCGCGCAGATTGCCGGGCCAGTCGTAACTTTCCAGAAATTCCAGCGCGGGCCCGTCAAAACCATGCACCAGCTTGCCATGACGGGCCGCCAGCTCGGCCAGCATGTGCTGGGCCAGCATGGCGATATCGCCGCGCCGCGCGCGCAGGGGCGGCACCGCAATTTCGGCCACCGCCAGAGCGTAATAGAGGTCGGCGCGAAACCGCCCTTCGGTCACCAGAGCCGCCAAATCCGTGCCGGCGCCGGCGATCAGGCGCAGATTGCTGGTCAGCGTCTCTTGCCCGCCGACCGGCGTGAAGCCGCGCCCGGACAGGATGCGCAAAAGCACAAGCTGCAATTCGGGCGTGATGGTCTCGATCCCCGACAGATACAGCGTCCCGCGATCCGCCTTTTGAATCAGGCCGATCCGGCTGGTTCCCCCGGCCACCGCCCCGCGCCGCGCGCCCAGCAGCTCGACCATGACCAGCTCATCGGGCATTCCGGTCAGATCCAGCGCGTAAAAGGGCCGGTCCGCCCTCAGCGAGGCCAGATGCATCGCCTGCGCAAGCTGTTCCTTGCCGGTGCCCTGCTCGCCCGTCAGCAGCACCGGCACATCGAAGGCCGCATAATGCCGCGCCGCATCAACCGTGGCGTTCATGGGCGAGTTGGGCGCACGCAGCACGCTGTCGAAGCCCTGCCCCTGACGCAGCGCCCGCCGGCGCTTTTCCAGCCGGGTTTCGGAGGTCGAGGCAAGCCGGCGCATCTCCAGCGCCAGACGCTCATTCTCGCGCGCAAGATGGAAAAGCTGCGCCGCATTGCGCACCGCCATCAGCAACTGGTCGGGATGCCAGGGCTTGGCGATGAACTGATGGATGCCGGCAAGATTGATCGCATCGACGATGGCCGAGGGATCGGTATAGCCGGTTATCAGAAGCCGCACCGTTTCCGGCCAGCGCTCGCGCAGCCCGGTCAGGAACTCCACCCCGGTCTGGCCGGGCATCCGCTGGTCGCAGACCACCACCTGCACCCATTCCTCTTCCATCATCCGGGCGGCGGCGGCGGCATCCGGGGCGGTCAGGATTTCAAACTCATCCTCAAGCGCCATGCGCATCGCCGAAAGCGAATGCGGCTCGTCATCCACCAGCAGGACAAAGGGGCGCGGAGTGGGCATGGCTCAGGCCTTTGTCGCCAGACCGGCGCGCAGCCAGTCGATCCAGGCCTGCATCCCCTCGCCGGTGCGGGCCGAAAGGCGCAGGATGTCAATGCCGGGATTCACCCGCCGCAGATTGGCCTCATAGACCTCGGGATCGGCATCGCAATGGGGGGTAAGGTCGATCTTGTTCAGGATGGCAAGCCTTGCGGCCGTAAACATATCCGGGTATTTCAATGGCTTGTCTTCACCCTCGGTCACCGACAGGATCGCGACCTTGGCATCCTCGCCCAGATCAAAAGCCGCAGGACAGACCAGATTGCCGACATTTTCGATGAACAGCAGCGAGGCCGGTTCCAGCCGCAGCGCATCCATCGCACCGCCCACCATCTGCGCATCCAGATGGCAGCCCTTGCCGGTATTGACCTGCATCGCTCGCGCGCCGGTGGCGCGGATCCGGTCGGCATCGTTCTCGGTCTGCTGGTCGCCCTCGATCACCGCCAGCGGTTGGCCTTCCAGCATCGAGATGGTCCGGCACAGCAACGTGGTCTTGCCCGAACCGGGCGATGAGACAAGGTTGACCGCAAAGGCCCGCAGCGCCGAAAGCACCCGCCGGTTACCCGCAGCCAACCCGTCATTGCGGGCCAGAAGCGAGGTCTCGACCTCGATCAGCCGCTGCTGGGTCAGGCCCGGCACCGACAGACCCGCCGCGCCCGCGCCGTAGTCGTGATGGTGACCATGGCCCGGAGCATGGTCGTGATGATGATGATGATGGTGGTGGTGATCGCCGGAACCATGGTCATGCGCGTGACCATTCGCGGCATGGCTGTGCCCGTGGCCATGGCTGTGATCCCGCGCGTGCTCATGGGCCAGGCCCAGCCGGTGCGCCTCGTCATGGCTGATCTCGCGCCCGTCCACCGTCACCGTGCTGCCGCAACCGCAAATCCCACACATCAGATCACCTCCATATCCCTGATCCGCATTTCGTCCCCCGTCTCGGGCATCAGCCTGCCACCGCCACAGAGGGGGCAGGGCGACAGGCGGTCGTCCAATTCCACCTGTTCGGCACAGTCGAAACACATTGCCCGGCCCGGCAGGTCGATCATTTCCAGGGCCGCGCCCTCGGCCGGGCTGCCGCGCATGACCACGTCAAAGGCAAAGCTCAGCGCGGCCTTTTCCACCCCGGCAAAGCGCCCGATTTCCAGCCGCATCCGGGTCACGCGGGAAAAACCGTGGCGGCGGGCCTGATCCTCGACAATGCCGCGGATCCCTTCGCAAAGCGACATCTCATGCATGGGGTCCGGCCTCCAGATGCAGAGGGATACAGGGATCAAGGATCATGGCAAGCAAAGGCGCCCGGTCCGCCTTGTGCGGCGGAAGTGTCGCAAGGCTGGCCGCCAGCAGCCCGCCCGACATCAGCAGGTGATCGGTGGGCGTGCGGCGCGAAAAGCGGGTCACGATGCCGCCGACCGCCCGCAGCTCAAGCGCGCAGAGACCACGCGAACAGGGCACCAGCGCCGCCCCTTGCGCGATCCGGCGGGGCGGCGGGAAAGCCCCGCGCGACAGGGCGTCGAGATCGACCAGCCGGGCCAACAGATGCACCAGAGGCCCGTGACCATATGCGCCCCGCACCGCCATCAGCAGCGGATGTCCGGCATGGCGGGTGGCAAGGCTGTTCTCGACAGGGCCGTCGCCGAACGGATCCGTCATCGCCGGCAGATCGCTGACCGCCTCACCCGGCGCGAAATGCCCCTGAACCGCCGCGACAAGGCGCGCAAACGGCGCGGGGCCCGCGCTCCATGCGGCCAGATCACCGGGTCCGGGCAGGCCATCCTGCCCGAAAAGCGCCACCCGCAGCGCGCGCGCCCCCGCCTGCCAGCCCTGCGGCAACGCCAGGGGCGCTAGCCCAAGCTGCGGCGGAAGATGCAGGCACAGCCTGGCCAGATGGTCGCGAATCATGTCGCGGCGCAGATCGTCCAGGGGCGGCAGCGGCAGCCCAAGCGCCAGCGCCATAGCCCATTCCTGCACGGACCGGCACAGGCCGAACAGGGCAGGCAGCATCTGCCTGACCTCATCCACCCTGCGCCCCGTCATCAGCGCATCCACCGCCAGCCCCGCCTGCGCCCCCGGCGCAAGGGCAAGCCCTCCGTCGCGGGGCAAAAGGCGAAAGCTGACAGCGGCAGAGATCATTCCGCGCCCCCGGATATCCCCGGATCGTCGCCCTCTGCCGGAGCAGCGGCCAGCCCGCCAGTCAGCAGCGCCCGGCGCGTGGGGCGCGGATCGGGGATCGGCGCATCTGACGCCGGTCCGGCCTCGGATGCGACCTCGGACGGCGGCGCAAGCTCGGCCTCGCGGGCGGCGCGAATCTCGGCGGCGCGGTCGGTCCCGTCACGGTTTTCGGGTTTGAACAGCTCAACCATCACCGCGCGCGCCACCTCGACGGCCTGCAGCTGGCTGGTGAAATCCGCCATCGGCGAGAACAGCGAACAGGCCTTGTAAGGGCCGGTCATCTCACGGCTGTTATGGATGAATTCATATTCGCCCGAGGGAAAGGCGACCACCTCTTTCTCGCCCGCCTTCAGGGCCGACCAGTCCTGATCCTCGCCCGGCAGCCAGATCAGGTTCATGAACCAGGGCGCGATCAGCACCCCCAGAAAGCCGCCCTGCCAGGGACGAAAGGCCAGCGCCTCGACATGCAGCGCCTGATTGATGATCGGCACGTCGCGCATCTTTGCGTTGAAGACCTCGCGGAAGTCGGCGACCAGCCGGGCGCAGCGCCGCTCGATCTCGGCCGCGATCCGCATCTCGTCAGAGCCGGGATCCTCGCGCACGATGAACTGTTCCTTCGGCGCGTCGCAGCCGGGACATTTCCAGTCGGCGGGCAAGGCCGCGAACGGCGTGCCGGGCAGAACCTGCCGGTATTCATCCCCCTCGGCCGGGTCATAGCTGGTCCAGCAGATCTTGCATTCCATGATCGCCTGCGGGCTGATCCGGTCATTGGCGCCCAGATAAGACCCCTCGAACCCGCCCCGTGCGGTCTCGACGCTCATCGGATCGCCCCCAGCACTTCACGAATGCGGCCCGCGCTGTCCGCCAGATCCTCAGGCGCGGCCAGCACCACCTCGGGCATGGCGGTCACCTCGAAGGTATCGAGGATCAGCACATCCATCGAGTTGAAGAACTGCACCCGCCACAGACGATCCTGCGCGGTCGCGGTGATGCGGCAATTGCCATAGCCGCGCGACAGGATGGTCACCGACCCCTCGCCCAGAGCCTGATCGAGCCAGAGCAGATCCTCTTCGGTATGCGGAAGCAGGGTCAGGTTCACCACATGCAGATCACCGGGGCCGCGCCAGGACAGGGATTTGTCCATCAGTTCAGCCAGCAAGGCAGGGGCGTTCACCACCCCCGGCGCGCGCGGGGCCAAGGCCCCGATCGCCGGGCGCTGCGCGTGGAACGCCCGCGTCAGGGCAAGCTGCGGCACGGGCGCGACCTCGACCCGGTCGATCCCCTCGGCCTTCAGCACCCAGACCCCGGCAAAGACGCTTTCCTGCACGGCCACCGCCGGCACGCCGCGCGCGCGCAGCGACACCTCGCCCTGACCCAGCGTTTCCGCCATCAGCGCCCGGTTGGCCGCATCCAGCGCGGACAGATCGAACGACACCGGCGCCGCCCCCTGGGCCACACGATCGCAGGCCGCGGCGATCTCGGCCAGCATCGCCAGCGCGGGCGCCAGAGGCGCGACATTCCCGACCTCGGGCAGATGCATGTCATAGGTGCGCATCCCGGAGGGCAGCGGCAGCCACTCCAGCCCCTCGCCATCGTCGGGCTGCGATCCGGGGCCGAAACCAACAGGGGGCAGGTGAAAATTCTGGGCCATTGTCTTTGCCTTTCAACCCGGCAGCGAGAGGATGTGGCTGGTGCGGACGATGTAATCGTCCCAGTCGCGGATCTTCTCGATCGAGCCAAGATAAGAGGCATCGCGGAAGAACAGAAACCCAGGCGTTTTCAGTGCCCTGTGGGTTTCGCGGACCGTTGCTTCGATGGCGTCATCCACCACGGCGCAATCAAAGGCGTTCTGAAAGGCCATGCGCAGTTCCGGCAGGATCACCGCCGCGTCCACCGTCTCCAAATTGCGGGCGGGGTCGCCCGGAACGAACAGGCAATGCAGACCGGGACGGGTGGTAAACTCTGCGACGTCATGCAGCGAATGCAGGCGTGGCCAGCCGAATTCGGCCTCCAGCCGCGCCAGCAGCGGGTGCAGGGCGCCCCCGCCGGGGCTGTGCAGAATGTGGTGGGAATGGTCATGCATGGGTCAACCCGTTTTGTGGCCTGCGGCCAGCGCCACCTGAAGATGGGACGGAAGCGCCGGGGTGCGACCCTCGAGATCGGCAAAGGCGCCCGAAGCGTCGCCCCCCGCCATGACCGCCCGCAACCCCTGCAATGCCGCCGCGATCCGTGCGGCGCGGTCAGCGTCGATCACCTCATGCGCCGTGCCGAGGAAGGTCAGCACCCAGTCGCCGGCTTGCGCATCGGCGGTCAGGCTGAGGTCGATCAGATCGCCGCCCTCGCTTTGCCCGGCGATGCCGTCGACCTGCGCCAGCCGCATCGGGATGCCCATGCACATCAGCCGGCCCCCGGGAAAAAGCGCGCATCGCCCTCGCGGCAGGCATCAGAGGCGGCGGGGCGGCCCGTCTCATAGGCCTCGCGCCGGATCGCCGGATCCGCAAGCTGGCCCGAGGTCGCGCCCTCGCCGGCCTGAACGCCCCATTCGGCCAGCTTCGCCAGCACAATCTTAATGGCAGGGCCGATCTGCGCGGCCACTTCGGGGCGGAGCCCTCCTCCGTAATCCTCCAGTTCGACCGGCTGGCAGCCGATCAGCATCAGCTGCGCCGGGCAACGCCCCAGCAGCTGGGCGGTGGCGATCACCTCTTGAAAGCCGGTCTGGTGCAGGCTCATTTTTTTGGCGCCCAGAAAGGCCGGAACCTCGGCCCCTTCGACCAGCTTCAGCGTGCCGGGGGGCAGTCCGTAATCCACCGCGTCAAAGACGATCAGCGCGTCGGCTTCTTCCAGAAAGGGCAGCAGATACAGCCCCTGCGTGCCGCCATCAAGCAGCCTCACCCGTTCGGGCAAGGCATGGCGCGCGGCCATCTCTTCGACGCAGCGCACCCCGAAGCCCTCATCGGCCCAAAGCACATTGCCGATCCCCAGAACAAGGATATTTGCAGGCGCTTCCGCTGGCATCTGCCCCCTCCCCGAAGCATTGCTGGCAGGCGGTGCGGTCATGTGCCCCACCCCTATGGGCCGAAAGTATAGCCACCAGTTCCGAAAGCAGAGACAAAAAGTCGCAACCCTCGAAATTCCTTGCAAGATAATGATATAAAAACGAAATCCCGCCAATGCGGGCGGGATTTCGGGATATGGTGCGGCAAGTGACCTGCCGTCTGGCTCTGAAACCGGAAATGATCCTTCCAGTTGCTGCCAGCCGCGTTCAGTCGGGGCGATCATCCTTGAAGGTGCGGTGTCCCGAGATCATCGTCGAGACCATCGACTGGCGCGACATGATGTCTTCGCGGATCGCCACATAGATATGGATGATCATGAAGATCACGATCCACCACATGCCGATATGGTGCAGCGTGTGCAGGCGCTGGGTGTTCTGAACAAGGTCCTGAACCCAGCCGAAGACGGCATGGAACATGCTGTCCTTGCCCGCCCCTTCGGCATACAGCGCAAATCCGGTGACGATCATGAAGGTCAGACCGACCGTCATGAACAGAAACATCGCAAGCTGCGCCAGCGGGTTGTGGCCGACATATTTCTTTGGCTCTTTTTCCAGAAAGAAATACCAGCGCAGCTCGAACAGCAGCTCTGCCCAGAACCGGCGCGAGAAGATCGGCACATAGAAAAGCTGCTTTGCATGGTGGCTGCCGATCAACGCCCAGTAGAGACGGCCGAAAAAGCCGACCGTCAGGATCATCGCGGCCGCGAAATGGGCAAAGCGGATATAGCCGAAGACAAACTGGTCATAGGCTTCGGCGATCTGCATCGAGGGCGGCGGGCTGCCGATCAGCCAGCCGGTCACGCACAGGACCATGATGCAGGCCGCGTTGATCCAGTGCCAGATGCGGACCGGCGCCTCGTAGACATAGACCGAGGTTTGCCGGCTGGCCCGATCGGGGGCGCCCAGGGGGCGGCCCTCGAAGACAGGATCATCGCCGGAATGGATGTCGCTCATGGCATCACCCGGCGGCCATCAGGGCAAGGCCCGCCATGGCGATCCCGGTGCCGGTTGCCGCCTGCACCATTCTGGCCGCCGTGGCGTTCGAGATCGTGCGGGCGATGAAAATGCCGACGATATGCAGCGCCGCCGTCGAGATCAGGAAGCCAAGCATATAGCCTGCCGCATTGCCATGCGCCTCGGTCGCATGAGCATGGCCGTGGCACATGGCGAACAGGGCGATCGCGGCCAGCGAGGCAAAGGTGATCTGGTCGGATTGCCCGCGGCGCGAAAGCGCCGTCAACAGACCGAACGCCACGACCGACAGCACGATCCAGGTTTCCACCATCGGAATCGGGAGCCCGGCCCATGACATCAACGCCCCCACGGCCATCGCGCCCATGAAGGTCGCCGCCCCCAGCCAGAAGCGAAGCGGCAGGACAAAGCCCGACCACAGCCCCACCGCCAGCATCGCCAGAAGGTGATCCGGCCCAAAGATCGGATGCGAGAGCCCGGCCATGAAGCCCGAGGTCTCTCCGACCCCGGTATGGGCCAGAACGGGTGAGCCCATGAGTGCGGCCAGCGCGGCCAGCGTCAGTTTTTTCATTGGATCGTCCCTTTCTCAGCGAATTTTGACGGTGGCAAGCTCGTCGCCATCCGGTGACATGACATGGGTCGAGCAGGCAAGGCAGGGGTCGAAACTGTGCAGCGTGCGCAGGATTTCGACCGGCTCGTCCGGGCGCTCCATCGGCGTGTTCATCAGGCTGGCCTCGAAGGCCCCGATATTGCCCTGACTGTCGCGGGGCGAGCCGTTCCAGGTGGTCGGCACCACGCATTGATAATTCTCGATCCGGCCATCCTTGATGCGGATCCAGTGGCCAAGCGCGCCCCGCGGCGCCTCGGTCATGCCGACACCCTTGGCCTCTTTCGGCCATGTCGAGGGGTCCCATTTCTCGACATTGGCGGTGCTTTGATCGCCATTCTTGATATTCTGCACCATCTTGTCGAAGAAATGCCGCTGCAGGCGCCCGCAATATTCCGATTCCAGCGCCCGCGCCGCCGTGCGCCCCAAAGTCGAGAACAGCGCCTCGAAGGGCAGATCCATGGTGCGCAGCAGGCCATCGACCTGATCCCGGATATCCTCGTGTCCCTTGGCATAGCCGACGATATAGCGCGCAAGCGGGCCGACCTCCATCGCGTGCCCCCGCCAGCGCGGCGCCTTGATCCAGGAATATTTCGCGGATTCATCCAGTTGTTCGATGCGGGTTTTCGTGCCCTTGTGGTTCGGCCCCAGCTCGAATTTCGGATTGGTTTCCCCGTCCCAGGGATGCAGGCCGCGCCCCGGCTCGCCATAGGAATACCAGGAATGATCGACGAATTCCTGCACCTGCTCGGGATCGCGCGGATCGACGTCATGCACCTCATTGAGGTTGCCGTTGATGATCGCGCCGCGCGGCAGGTGCAGCTGCTCGGGCGAAAAGTCGTTCGGGTTTTCGGGGATGTCGCCATAGGCCATGACCGCCTGCGACGACAGCCCACCCCCGTAAAGCCAGCTTTTGTAAAAGCCGCCAATGGCGATCACATCGGGAATATAGACGTTCTTGTTGAACTGGTCGCACAGGTCGATGATCGAGGAAACGAGGTTCAGCCGCTCCATATTGATCGCGCCGACCGATCCGGTGCCGTCGATATTGATCGGACAGGGCACCCCGCCCACCAGCCAGTTCGGATGCGGGTTCTTGCCGCCAAAGATCGTGTGGACCTTGACGATTTCCTTTTGCAGATCAAGTGCTTCCAGATAATGCGTCGTCGCCATCAGATCGGCTTCAGGCGGCAGAAGATAGGCCGGATTGTCCCAATAGCCGTTCTTGAACAGCCCCAGCTGCCCGGATTCGACGAATTTCTTCAGCCGGTTCTGCACATCGCGGAAATAGCCCGGCGATGACATCGGATGCGAGGGCGAGACCATCTGCTGCAATTCGCTGGTCGCCTTGGGGTCGGCGCGCAGGGCATTGACCGGGTTCACCCAGTCCAGCGCATGCAGGTGATAGAAATGCACGACATGATCGTGGATCTCCAGCGCCAGCTGCATCATGTTGCGGATCGAATTGGCATTGTCGGGGATCATGATCCCAAGCGCATCCTCGACCGCACGCACCGAGGTCAGCGCATGGGTGCCGGTGCAGACGCCGCAGATCCGTTCGACAAAGGCCCAGGCGTCACGCGGATCGCGCCCTTTCAGGATCACCTCCAGTCCGCGCCACATCGTGCCGGTCGAGACCGCATTGCGGATAACCCCCTGATCATCCACGTTGACCTCGCAGCGCATGTGCCCTTCGATCCGGGTGACCGGATCCACCACGATCCGGCGCCCGGAATTGTCGAGGGTAAAGCCATTCGGCGTGTTGATCGTCATGGTCTAGGCCTCCACCTTGTCCTGGGTCTTTTTCTGCGCCCGTTTCAGCGCCGAAATCGCGGCATGGACCGCAACGGCCCCACCGACCGCACCCGCCGCAACGCCGCCCAGCTTGTCGGCATTGGCCTCGACCCCGAAAGCCTTGATATTGGTCAGCCGGTCATAGAACGAACCCTGATCCCAGAACCCGTCTTCCGAGCAGCCGATGCAGCCATGGCCCGACTGGATCGGGAACGAGACACCCTCGTTCCAGCGCACGGTCGAGCAGGCGTTATAGGTGGTCGGGCCCTTGCACCCCATCTTGTAAAGGCAATAGCCCTTCTTGGCGTTTTCATCGTCCCAATGCTCGACGAACTGGCCGGCATCGAAATGCGGGCGGCGATAGCATTTATCGTGGATGCGCTGGCTGTAGAACATCTTTGGCCGGCCCTGGCGGTCAAGCTCGGGCATGCGGTCGAAGGTCAGCATATAGGTGATGACGCCGGTCATCACCTCGGCGATGGGCGGGCAGCCCGGCACCTTGATGATCGGTTTGTCCAGAATGACCTTGTGG
This sequence comes from Paracoccus pantotrophus, assembly GCF_008824185.1. Taxonomy (NCBI): domain Bacteria; kingdom Pseudomonadati; phylum Pseudomonadota; class Alphaproteobacteria; order Rhodobacterales; family Paracoccaceae; genus Paracoccus; species Paracoccus pantotrophus. The sequence goes on along the minus strand of NZ_CP044423.1, from coordinate 147,715 downwards.
ACCGGCGTCGCCCGCGTCGGATTCGGCGCGGCGGCCTGAACGCAGCCATAGGACGCGCAGGCCCCCATGAAATGATCGCCTTGGCGTCCCTGGCCGCATGGCGCAGCTTTTCGACGAAGGGCTTGCCGCCGGTGATGCAATACATCCCGTCTTCGTTCAGCGGCGGGTTACCCTCGACGGCAAGGATATACTGGCCCTTGTATTTCTGGATGGTGTCCTCGAAGGCGGCCTCGGCGGCATGGCCGGCGGCGGCCATCAGCGTATCATCGTAATCAAGGCTGATCATCGACAGCACGACATCCTTGGCCAGAGGATGGGCCGAGCGGATGAAGCTTTCCGAACAGCAGGTGCATTCCAGACCATGCACCCAGATCACCGGCGTGCGGGGCTTGGTTTCCATCGCATGGGCGATTTTGGGCACGAAGGCCGGGCCGAGGCCAAGCGCCGCCGCGGTCAGCGAGCAATATTTCATGAAACTGCGGCGGGTGATCCCCTGCCGGCGCATGACATCGTAGAAAGTCTCGATTTGCGACAAGACGTCCTCCTCCTCTCAGCCTGGCGGCCCGGCAGCGCGGACCTTCGCGTGGTCTTTCAAGGCATGCCAAGGCAGGGGGGCGCAGGGCAATGACAGAATGTCGCAGATGGGAAATCGCATTTTATGGCGTCTTTTCAATCAACTGCCACAAATCCCGCGTCGCCCGGATGGTCAGGATTCAGCCAGAGGGCGCGCCCGCCGATTACAAGCTTTTCGCCGCAGCCATGCGCTGCGCCGCAGCAACCAGCGCCTGACCGAAAGCAAGCCCGCCGTCATTGGCGGGGATCTGGCGATGCAGCAGGACCGGCAGACCGTCCAGCGCCGCCAGACATTCGCGCAACAGGAATGCGTTCTGCAACACGCCGCCCGACAGGGCCACCGCCCGCGCCCGGCCGCCCTGGACCAGCGCGCGGGCCGGCGCACAGAAGGCACGCGCCAGCCCGGCGTGAAAGGCCCCCGCCATGTCGCCTCGATCGCGCCCGGCCGCCAGATCGGCCGCGGCGGCGCGAAACATCGGCGCGGGGTCGATGATCCCATCCCGGCAGTCAAAGGGATAGGGCGCAGCAGGGCGCGCCATGGCCTCCAGCCGCATCGCGGCCTCGCCCTCGTAACTCTGCGCCCCGGCAAAGCCCGCCAGCGCCGCAAAGGCATCGAACAGCCGCCCGGCCGAGGATGATCGCGGCGCATTCACCCCCGCACCGACCGCCTGCCGCAGAAGGGCGCGGGGCGCGTCGGGGAACAGCCGGTCCGCCACGGCGGAAAGCCCCGCCTGATCCAGACGGGCCAGCGCATTGCGCCAGGGCTCTCGGCTGGCGCGGTCGCCGCCCGGCAGGGGGGCGGGGGCCAGATGGGCGAGGCGCTCGAACCCGGTGTAATCGCCCAGCAACAGCTCTCCGCCCCAGATCGTGCCATCCGGTCCAAGGCCAAGCCCGTCCATCACGATTCCGGCCACCCTGCCCCCGTCCAGCGGCCACAGATTATCGCCAAGGCACGAGGCCAGATGCGCATGATGATGCCAGACCCGCATCAGCGGCTGACCTGCGCCTTCGGCGGTGACCGTCGCGCGATAGCCCGGATGCGGGTCGCAGGCAGCCAGTTCGGGGGCATGGTCGAACAGGGCCGCCAGATCGCGCAGCGTGCGGTCGTATTCCAGCGCGGTCTCGGCATCGTCCAGATCGCCCAGATGCTGCGACACCATCGCCTGACCGTTCTTGGTCAGGCAGATCGCCGCCTTCATCTGACCACCAAAGGCCAGCACCCGCGGCGCTGCGTCAAACCCCGGCGGCAGGGGCAGCGTGCCCGGCACCCGCCCACGGGCGCGGCGGATCACCATCGGCGGCTCGGCGCGCTCGACCCCGTCATCCAGCCGCCGCGCAATCTCGCGGTTGTGCATCAGGAAACCGTCGGCAAAGCGCGCCAGCGCCTTGCGCGCCTCGTCATTTCCGATGACCTGCGGGGCGCCCGAAAGATTGCCCGAGGTCATCACCAGCATCCCCCCGAAAGCGGCAATCAGCAGGTGATGCAGGGGCGTATAGGGCAGCATGACGCCAAGCGCGCGCATCCCCGGCGCCACATCCTCGGGCAATGTGCCCCGGGCGGGCACCAGCACCACCGGCGCCGCCGGGTCGCGCAACAATCGCCAGCAAGCCTCGGACGGCGTCGCATGGGCGCGGATCATCGCCTCGGTCCCCATCAGGGCAAAGGGCTTCGACGGCCGCCTTTTGCGCGCCCGCAACAGCGCCACGGCCCTGGCATTGGCCGCATCGCAGGCAAGGTGAAAACCGCCCAGCCCCTTGACCGCGACGACCTGCCCCGCCTTCAGCGCCGCCACCGCCAATGCGACCGGATCGCCCGCGACCTCTTTTCCCCCGGCCTCATACCACAGGTTTGGGCCGCAGGCCGGGCAGGCGATGGGTTGCGCGTGAAAGCGGCGGTCGGCGGGATCGGCATATTCGGCGGCACAATCGGGGCAAAGACCAAAGCCCGCCATCGTGGTTCGCGCCCGGTCATAGGGCAGTTCGCGCAGGATCGTATAGCGCGGCCCGCAATGGGTGCAGTTGGTAAAGGCATAGCCCTGCCGCCTGCCGGGCGCAAAGATCTCGGCCCGGCATTCCGGGCAGGTCGCGGCATCGGGCGTGACCCGCGTTTCGGCGCCTGTGCCCGCGCTGGCCGCGATGGAAAACCCCTCGGGCATCGCGGCAAAAACCTGTGGCACGGCCTCGATCGCGTCGATTCTGGCCAGAGGCGGCCTATCCGCGCGCAAGGCCGCGATGAAATCGCCGCAATCCTGCGCGACCAGACGGATCAGAACCCCTTCGGCATCGTTCAGAACGTCGCCGCGCAACCCCGCCGCCCGCGCCAGCCGCCAGACAAAGGGCCGGAAGCCGACCCCCTGCACCTGCCCGCGCACCCGGATGGCGAAGCCTTGTTCCATGGTCGGCAAAGTCATATCCGGCAGGCACTCCTTCCTCAATGCACGGTGCACACCATGCACGGGTCAAAGCTGCGCACCACATGCTGCACGCTGAGCGGGGTCGTCTCGCCCGGCTGGACCACAAGCCCCTCAAGCGCTGCCTCGACCGGGCCGGGCACGCCACCGGCATCGCGCGGACTGAAGTTCCAGGTGGTCGGAGCGACGATCTGATACGAGGCGATCCGCCCGCCCTCGATCCTCAGCCAATGGCCAAGCGCACCGCGCGCGGCCTCGACCAGCCCTTCGCCGATCCCGTCGCTGATTTTCAGGGGGCCGGCCATGAAGCGGGCCTCGGGCACGATCCCGCGCGCCAGATCCTCCATCAGAACCTGACTGCGCGCCAGTTCCAGCAGACGCCCCGCCACCCGCGCCAGCACCCCGCCGCCGCCGTTACCATCGCGGACCAGATCCAGCGCCAGCGGATGACCGTCGATCACCTGCCGGGCCAGCGCGCCGGTTTCCATGGTGCGTCCGGCCAGTCTGGGGGCCTTGCACCAGCTATAGGCGGTGTCACGCATATCCTCGTCGGGATCGGTCACACCCTGGGCCGGATGCGCCGCAGGCCCCAGCATCCAGCTATGCGATAAATCCTCGCTGATCGCCGCGATGTCAAGAGGCTGCGCCCCGCCATCCCAGATGCCGGGGGCAAAACCGTGGCCGCCCTCCAGCGGATAGGCGCCAAAGGACAGATAGCGCCCCGAGCCGCGCCCCAGATCCGCCAGATCCAGATCGGCGGCGATGCGCAGGAACAGGCCGGCATCGCCCCCTTGCCATCCCATCAGCGCCGGGACCGAGGAAAGGGCCGCGAAATCCTCGACCGCTGCCCCGAAGACCGTATCTTCCAGATAGCGGCGAAAGGCCGTCAGGCTGGCCAGAATACGCAGCCGGTCGCGTTCGGACGGGGCGCGCGTGACACCACCGGGCTGGATCGCCAGGGTATGCGGCCATTTCCCGGCCATCAGCCCAAGAACATGCATCAACCCGGCCCGCGCCTCGACCGCGCGTTTCAGGGCCGATCCCTCCATCGCCGTGAACCGGGCCACCGCCCGATCATACCAGCCCCGCGCCTGATATTGGGGTCTGGTGAAATCAGGCATGAAGAACAGGTTGAAATGCGTCAGATGGTCCGAGACATTCTCGACCGCGTGGATCAGCGCAGCCATCCGCTCTCCTTGCGGTTCGGGGACCTCGCCCACTGCCATGGCCAGAGCCCGCGCCGCCGCCGCCGACTGGCTGATCGAGCAGATACCGCAAATCCGCGGCACGATGGTCAGCGCGTCGCGCGGATCCTTGCCGGGCAGCATACGCTCGAACCCGCGATAAAGCGGCGAGTTGATCCGCGCCGCGCTGACCCGCCCCTCTGCGATGTCCAGCCGGATCTCCAGATCGCCCTCGACCCGGTTGAACGGACCGACGATCAACTGCCCCAACCCCGTTTCGCCCCCTGCCCCGCTCATCGGGGTTTTCTCAGCGTCGGCGGGGTGACGATACGATCAGCCACGGCATTCTTCGCGATCCGTTCGGGCGTGGCGGCCTTGGACAGCGAGGCCAGCGCCATGAACCAAGCCTTGGGCATATCGGTCGGCAGGCCAACCGGAATGCCGGCGATCTTCGGCGTGGCGGTGAACAGGTGGCGCGGCTCTTCAAATTCCGGCGCGGTGCAGTTGATGCAGGGATATCCGCCGCGCGTGCAACTGCCCTGACCATTCCAGGGCCGGATATTGCAATCGCCCACCGCCTGTGTGCCGATACAGCCCAGATGCTCCATCATGCAGCCCATTTCCGACAATGCGCGCGCGCTGGCCTTGTATTCGTAGAACTCGTTCTTCGGGCAGGCATGATGGACCAGATGATCGGCATAGAACCGGGGCCGGCCAAGCGCATCCAGATCCGAGGCCCCCAGCCTGCCCGCCGCCAGCATCAAAAGCGTCTCGGTCACCCAATCGGGATGGGTCGGGCAGCCGGCGATGTTGATGACCGGCAGACCGGCACGGGCGCGGAACGTGGCCGGCAGGGCGCCGCCGGGATGGGCGCCGTCATATTGCACCCCCACCGCATCCGAGGGGTTGCCCCCTGCCGTGGTCACGCCGCCATAGGTCGCACAGGTGCCCACCGCCACCACATGGGCCGCCAGCGGCGCCAGGTCCCGCAACCAGTCCAGCAACGGACGCCCGGTGCCCGACAGGATCTGATAGCGTCCGGTACCACGCGGCCCGCGCGCGATCGCGCCCTCGACGCAGAGAATATCCAGTGGCACCTCGCCCGAAACAAGGCTGGCCAGAATCCCGCGCACCTCGGCGCCGCTTTCAAGGCTCAGCGCCGGATGCCACAGAAAGGTCAGCCCCGCCCCGGCAAGCAGGTCAAAGACATTCGGCCCCTCGGCACACAGCAGCGACATGGTGCAGCCACCGCAACCGGCGCTTTGCAGCCACAGAATGTTCATGCGTCCTCTCCTGCCAGCGGCAGCTCCAGCCGAAACAGCGCGCCACCACCGGAGGCGGGGCTGTAACTCAGCCTGCCGCCATGATCCTCGGCGATCTTGAGGCTGATCGACAGGCCAAGTCCGGTGCCTTTTCCCACGGGTTTCGTGGTGAAGAACGGGTCAAAGATCATCGCGGCCGTCGCCTCGTCGATGCCCGGACCGTTGTCGTGGATGTCCAGCACGCCACGGCCTTCCTCGCGCATGATCCGCAGGGCGATCTGCGGGGCTGCGGTTTCCGAAACCGCATCCAGCGCGTTCTGCACCAGATTCATCACCACCTGCTGAATATGGCCCGTATGCCCCAGAACCATCACCGGCCCTTCGGCATGGATCTCGGGCACGGTGCTGTGGCCGGCCCCGCGCATGATCCAGAAGGCGGCGGTGCGGGCGGTCTCGACCAGGTCGAAGGCCGCCATCTCTCCGCCCCCGTCCGAGGACAGGCGGCGCAGATCCTCGACGATATCGCGCACTCTTTCGGCCCCCTCGCGCGCGCCCTGCACCGCCTCGCGCAGGTTGCGCAACTCGCGGTCCAGCCGCAATTCCTCCCGCAGGCGGACCAGTTCATCCCTGTCTGCCCCGGCCTGAACCCGCTCGAAATAGGTCTCGAACTTGGCGGCATAGCGTTCCAGCGCATGGGCATTGGCATAGACAAAGCTGATCGGATTGTTCAGCTCATGCGCCACCCCGGCCAGCAAACGCCCCAATGAGGCCAGCTTCTCGCCATGGACCAGCTGCGCCTGAGCGGCCTTCATCTCGGCATGGCTGCGTTCAAGCTGGGCATAGGCGCGGCGCAATTCCCCCACCGGACGCCCCGTCAGCACCAGCCCCTCGATCCGGCCGCGATCATCGAGGCGCGGCGACAGGACCGCCTCGACCGGGGCCGGCTCACGCGAACTCACAAGCGAAAGCTCCATCCGCCCCGGCGCCCGCGTGCGCGCAATCTCCGCAATCAGGGCCGAAAGACCCGCGCGATCCTCTTCGCGCACCAGATCCGCCACGCTCCGGCCGACCAGGGCCGCGACAGGCAGCCCGGTGCAGACACAGGTCGAGGCATTGACCTCATCCACCCGCCCGTCGCGATCCAGCACGATCAGCACATCGGAAACCGAGGTGATGACCGAGGACAGGAACTGACGCAGCGCCTCAAGCTCGCGGTTCTGGGCCTCAAGCCGCTCCTGATGTTCGATCAGCTCGGCATAGGTGCGATCCACCGCAATCAGCACATCGGACCAGGCCGCATCCGTCAGCGCAGCACCCGCCCTGTCGTCCTTTGCGTCCATTGCCCGTGGCATCTGCAATCCTCTTCCCCTCCTTGCGCATCTTTCCATCCTGCATGTCAAGCCTGGTAGTATCCCAAGCCTATGCTGCACCCGGGCGGCGGACTACGACTTATCTGCGCTCGCTGGCCTTCTCGCGGACGCATCAAGCGTCAGGAACCCATCAATTCAATGAAGTGGGGTCATCAATTACCCGTCGACGACTTCCATCACGTTAATGTGACCCCGCCGATCTTGCGTCGTGGTTTCCGCGCAACTGCTTCCGATATGCTTCCGGAGTGTTTTTTGCTCAAATGCAAAAGACCTCCCGAAGGAGGCCTAATGCACTGATATCTATCAGTAATTTTGGTTGCGGGGGTAGGATTTGAACCTACGACCTTCAGGTTATGAGCCTGACGAGCTACCGGGCTGCTCTACCCCGCGCCATTTGCATCGCGGTTTTGCGGTGCTTCTCGTTCTGAGAGATGCTCGCTTCTTTTCAGGTCTGGCGGTGACCTACTCTCCCACGTCTTTTGACGCAGTACCATTGGCGCGACGGCACTTAACGGCCGAGTTCGGGATGGGATCGGGTGTTTTGCTCGTGCTTTGGCCACCAGACCGGAAAAGGAGCGAGATCGGCGTTTTCCGGTTCTTTTGGGAACCTGGAAAGACATTGTCCAAGGATGCTTTTGGAAGAAGGTCTGTCTTCTTCCGGATCAAATCAAGCCTATCGAGCGATTAGTACCGGTCAACTGAACGCATTGCTGCGCTTACATCTCCGGCCTATCGACGTGGTGGTCTTCCACGGCTCTCAAGGGATACCTTGTTTTGAGGGGGGCTTCACGCTTAGATGCCTTCAGCGTTTATCCTGTCCGTTCATAGCTACCCAGCACTACCGTTGGCACGATAACTGGTCCACCAGTGGAACGTTCACCCCGGTCCTCTCGTACTAGGGGCAACTCCTCTCAAGTATCCTACACCCACGGCAGATAGGGACCGAACTGTCTCACGACGTTCTAAACCCAGCTCACGTACCTCTTTAAATGGCGAACAGCCATACCCTTGGGACCTGCTCCAGCCCCAGGATGAGATGAGCCGACATCGAGGTGCCAAACGATGCCGTCGATATGGACTCTTGGGCATCATCAGCCTGTTATCCCCAGCGTACCTTTTATCCGTTGAGCGATGGCCCTTCCACTCGGGACCACCGGATCACTATGGCCGACTTTCGTCTCTGCTCGACTTGTCAGTCTTGCAGTCAGGCTGGCTTCTGCCATTGCACTCGACGAGCGATTTCCGACCGCTCTGAGCCAACCTTCGCGCGCCTCCGTTACTCTTTGGGAGGCGACCGCCCCAGTCAAACTACCCACCACGCAGGGTCCCGGACCCGGATAACGGGCCGCGGTTAGACATCAAGAGTGCGAAGGGTGGTATCTCAAGGATGGCTCCACGGGAACTGGCGTCCCCGCTTCGATGCCTACCACCTATCCTGCACATCGCAATCCTGATGCCAGTGCGAAGCTATAGTAAAGGTGCATGGGGTCTTTCCGTCTAACCGCGGGAAGTCTGCATCTTCACAGACAATTCAATTTCGCTGAGTCCACATTTGAGACAGCGGGGAAGTCGTTACGCCATTCGTGCAGGTCGGAACTTACCCGACAAGGAATTTCGCTACCTTAGGACCGTTATAGTTACGGCCGCCGTTTACCGGGGCTTCAATTCAAGGCTTGCACCTCTCCTTTTAACCTTCCGGCACCGGGCAGGCGTCAGACCCTATACGTCGCCTTACGGCTTCGCAGAGCCCTGTGTTTTTAGTAAACAGTCGCCACCCCCTGGTTTGTGCCCCCCGCCGACAGTTGCCTGCCAACGGGGCCTCCTTCTCGCGAACTTACGGAGGTATTTTGCCGAGTTCCTTAAATGTGGTTCTCTCAAGCGCCTTGGTATTCTCTACCAGTCCACCTGTGTCGGTTTAGGGTACGGTCTTGTGGAGGGCTATTTCCAGGAACCGCTCAGCAGCCCCTCCAATCCGATAAGGAGGAACTACACCTGCGATCCGTCACCATCTCCTGGCCCAGGAATATTAACCTGGTTCCCATCGACTACGCCTTTCGGCCTCGCCTTAGGGGCCGGCTTACCCTGCTCAGATTAGCTTTAAGCAGGAACCCTTGGACTTTCGGCGACAGGGTCTCTCACCCTGTTTGTCGCTACTCATGTCAACATTCTCGCTTCCGATCACTCCACCGGATGCCTTACGGCCCGGCTTCACAGTAAACGCCTGTCCGACCAAGGCTTTCCCAAGGGAAAGCTGAAGTCGGATGGCGTTATATCACGGAACGCTCCGCTACCGCGTGCATAAATGCACACCCAAAGCTTCGGCTCGTGGCTTGAGCCCCGTTACATCTTCGCCGCAAGACCTCTTGACTAGACCAGTGAGCTGTTACGCTATCTTTAAAGGATGGCTGCTTCTAAGCCAACCTCCTGGTTGTTTTGGAAGTCTCACATGCTTTCCCACTTAGCCACGAATTGGGGGCCTTAGCTGTTGGTCAGGGTTGTTTCCCTCTCCACGACGGACGTTAGCACCCGCCGTGTGTCTGCCAGATAGTTCTTCCCGGTATTCGGAGTTTGCTTAGACTCAGTAAGGCTGTGGGCCCCCATCATCCATGCAGTGCTCTACCCCCGGGAGAATTCGTCTGACGCGCTACCTAAATAGCTTTCGCGGAGAACCAGCTATCTCCAGATTTGATTGGCCTTTCACCCCTAGGCACAAGTCATCCCGACCTTTTTCAACAGGTGTGGGTTCGGCCCTCCAGTTGGTGTTACCCAACCTTCAGCCTGCTCATGCCTAGATCATCTGGTTTCGGGTCTGATCCATCTAACTCATGCGCCCTTTTAAGACTCGCTTTCGCTGCGCCTACACCTAACGGCTTAAGCTTGCTAGATAGACCAAGTCGTTGACCCATTATACAAAAGGTACGCCGTCAGGGCGCAAGGCCCCTCCGACTGCTTGTAGGCGTCCGGTTTCAGAAACTGTTTCACTCCCCTCGTCGGGGTGCTTTTCACCTTTCCCTCACGGTACTGGTTCGCTATCGGTCAGCAAGGAGTACTTAGCCTTCGAGGGTGGTCCCCCGATCTTCAGACAGGATTTCACGTGTCCCGCCCTACTTAATGCGTCCGATCAAACTTCCCATACGGGGCTGTCACCCGCTATGGCTGGCCTTTCCAGGCCATTCTGGTCATTCTCACGGCTCGGCTGGTCCCCGTTCGCTCGCCACTACTGGGGGAGTATCTGTTGATTTCCTTTCCTCCGGGTACTTAGATGTTTCAGTTCCCCGGGTTCGCTCTTAAAACCCTATGTATTCAGGTGATAAGTACCTGGTTAACCCAATTGTTGATACCCAAGGGTAACAACAATCGAGTTTCAGGTGGGTTTCCCCATTCGGAGATCCATGGATCAAAGCTTATTCTCAGC